>SHVU01000040.1 GCA_009691105.1 Rhodospirillales bacterium | reverse complement strand
GCCGTCGATGGCATCGTCAATCATTTCGCGAGCATCGACGCGACCATCGCCGGGTTGTTGGCGCGGCCGGTCAAACTCGAAATGCCGACCGTGTCGGCATAAGCGTAGGCACCGTCATGGCCCATTGGTTGGTGAAGTCCGAGCCCGATACCTGGTCTTGGGACGCCCACGTCAAGAAAGGCGTCGAACCCTGGACCGGTGTCCGCAACTATCAGGCCGCGAACAACCTGAAAGCGATGAAAGTTGGCGATCAGGCGTTCTTCTATCACTCGAATGAGGGCAAGGAGATCGTCGGCATCGTCGAGGTCGTGCGCACCGCCTATCCCGATCCGTCCGACAAGACGGGGCGCTTCGTCTGCGTCGACTTCCGCGCCGTGAAGCCGGTGACCAAGCCGGTGACGCTCGCCGACGTGAAGGCCGAGCCCAAGCTCGGTCATCTCGCGCTGATCCGTCTTTCCCGCCTGTCGGTTCAACCGGTCGATGACGCCGCGTGGAAATTGATTCTGAAAATGAGCGGCACGAAACCGTGACCGAAACGGTGCTGGGCCGCCTGGACGATGTTCCCGACGGTGGCTCGGCGGCGTTGACCCTGGATCGCGATGGCCGGAGTTACTCGGTCATCGCCGTTCGCAAGGACGGACACCTCTACACGTACTTGAACATTTGCCCGCATCGCGGCCTGCCGCTCGATTTACGGCCGGGCCAATTTCTGGATTTCGATCGCAAATACATTCTGTGCAGGAACCACGCCGCGCTGTTCCGGATCGAAGACGGGGCTTGCGTCGAAGGGCCCTGCGGCTCGGGCGGTTTTCTCGCCGTTCCCGTGCAGATCAAAGACGGCCTGATCGTCGCCGGCTAATGGCGTCGCCCGGCTTGAGTCGCCTCCGGTATTCGCGATAATTCCGCATCCAACGAAGGATCGAACCATGGCCGACCAAGTCTTTCCGGTTCCCGAAGCGATCGCCAAAACGGCGTGGGTCGACACCGACCACTACAACCGGGTCTACCGGCGCTCGGTCGAAGATCAGGAAGGGTTCTGGCGCGAGCACGGCAAGCGCATCGACTGGATCGCGCCCTACGGCCAGATCAAGGATTCGAGCTTCAACGCCTCCGACGTTCACATCCGTTGGTTCGCCGACGGCCAACTCAACGCCTCGGTGAATTGCCTCGACCGGCATTTGGCGCGGCGCGGCGATCAGACGGCGATTCTCTGGGAAGGCGACGATCCGAAGGAGTCGCGCGCCATCACCTACCGCGAGCTTCATGCTGATGTTTGCCGGCTCGCCAATGCCCTTCGCAAGCTCGGCATCAAGAAAGGCGATCGGATCACGATCTACATGCCGATGATCCCCGAGGCCGCGGTCGCAATGCTGGCCTCGGCCCGGATCGGCGCGATCCATTCGGTGGTCTTCGGCGGCTTCTCGCCGGAATCGCTGTCCGGACGTATCCAGGATTGCGATTCGGTCCTGGTCATCACCGCCGATGAAGGTTTGCGCGGGGGCCGCAAGGTTCCGCTCAAGGCCAACACCGACGAAGCCTTGAAGAAGTGTCCGTCGGTGAAACACGTCGTCGTCGTCAAACGGACGGGCGGCAAGATCGCCTGGTCGAAAGGCCGCGACGTTTGGTACGAGGACATCGTCAAAGGCGAGGCGGCTCAGGCCCGGCCCGAGACCATGAATGCCGAAGACCCGCTGTTCATTCTCTATACGTCAGGCTCGACCGGAAAGCCGAAGGGCGTGCTCCACACGACCGGCGGCTACATGGTCTACACGTCGCTGACGCATCAGTACGTCTTCGACTACAAGCCGGGCGAAGTTTATTGGTGCACCGCCGACGTCGGTTGGGTGACGGGCCACAGCTATATCGTCTATGGGCCTCTCGCCAACGGCGCGATCACGGTGATGTTCGAAGGCATTCCGAACTATCCCGACTCGTCGCGGTTCTGGCAGGTCATCGACAAGCATCAGGTCAATATCTTCTACACGGCGCCGACCGCGATCCGCGCCTTGATGCGCGAAGGCGACGCGCCAGTGAAGAAAGCGAAGCGGACCAGTCTTCGCATCCTCGGTACGGTCGGCGAGCCGATCAATCCCGAAGCCTGGCTGTGGTATCACCGCGTCGTCGGCGACGGCCGCTGTCCGATCGTCGATACCTGGTGGCAGACCGAAACCGGCGGCATCCTGATCACGCCGCTTCCCGGCTCTACGCCGTTGAAGCCGGGATCGGCGACGAAACCCTTCTTCGGGATCAAGCCGGTGATCGTCGATAGCGCCGGCAAGACCATCACCGGGCCGGGGTCGGGGAATCTCTGTCTCACCGATTCCTGGCCGGGGATGATGCGGACCGTGTACCGCGACCACGACCGCTTCGTGCAGACCTACTTCTCGCAGTTCCCGGGAAAGTATTTCACCGGCGACGGCTGCCGCCGGGACGAGGACGGCTACTATTGGATCACCGGCCGGGTCGATGATGTCATCAACGTCGCCGGGCATCGCCTCGGCACCGCCGAGGTCGAAAGCGCCTTGGTCTCGCATCCCAAGGTCGCCGAAGCCGCCGTTGTCGGCGTGCCCCACGACGTCAAAGGCCAGGGCATCTACGCCTACGTCACCTTGAAGCTGGGTGAGGATCCGACCGATGCCTTGCGGGCCGAACTGGTCCAGTGGGTGCGCAAGGAGATCAGCGCCATCGCCAGCCCGGACTTCCTGCAATGGGCGCCGGGCCTGCCCAAAACCCGTTCGGGCAAGATCATGCGCCGCATCCTGCGCAAGATCGCCGCCAACGAGCACGAGAACCTGGGCGATATCTCGACCCTGGCCGATCCGGCCGTGGTCGCTGACCTAGTCGAGAATCGGCTGAATCGATAAAGGGCGGATTTCAGCCAGATTCTGGTATCGGATCGGCCGATATCAACGAATCTGGAATAGGCGCGGAACGGCTCGGCAGAACGTGGGGCGAATCGGCCCGAATCGGGCGATTCTCCGATTCGGCTCTCAGAAGTCGATGCAGCGGCCTTTCCGCTCCCAATCGCCGTAGCGGGTCGGCTCGAGACCCTTCGGCCCGCCGATCTCGACCGGCTTCGTGGTCTTCGGGTCGGGCGTCGCGGTCGTCTCCGGCGGGGTCGCCGGCGGCGGATTTTTCTCTGGCTCGGTCGTCATGGTTCGATTCCGAAATCCCGTATGCTTGCGAGCGGGGCTAACCACACTAGATTATGTCCGAATTCCAATTTTGGCGAGACCGACCGCTCACGATGCCTTACGCGCGCACCGCCTTGCTTCTTGCCGGACTGACCGGCTTGTTTCTTGCCGCCGGATATTTGATCGGCGGCGAGGCCGGCATGGTCGTGGCTTTGGGCCTAGCCCTGGTCATGAACCTGTTCGCCTATTGGAGCTCCGATCGCATGGTCCTCTCGACGTACGGGGCCCGCGAGGTCGGACCGAAAGATGCGCCCGAGCTGTGGAACATCATCGAGCGGCTTGCGACGCGAGCCGCGCTGCCGATGCCGCGCGTCTACATCATCGACAATCCGCAACCGAATGCGTTTGCGACGGGGCGCAATCCTCAGAACGCCGCCGTCGCCGCGACCACCGGCTTGCTCCAGACCCTCGATCACGAGGAAGTCGCCGGCGTGATGGCGCACGAGTTGGCCCACGTCAAAAGTCGCGACACGCTCATCATGACGATCACCGCGACGCTGGCCGGCGCGCTCGGCATGCTGGCCAACTTCGCGTTCTTCCTCGGCGGCAGTCATCGCCAGAACAATCCGCTCGGCGCCATCGGCACGATCCTGGTCGTCATCCTGGCGCCGATCGCCGCCATGCTTGTCCAGTTCGCGATCTCGCGGTCCCGCGAATACGAGGCCGACCGCGTCGGTGCCGAAATCTCCGGCCGCCCGCTGTGGCTAGCCAGCGCTCTGGAGAAGCTCGACCGCTCGTCGCGGCGCGTCGACAACCATGTCGCCGAGGCTAATCCGGCCACGGCGCACCTCTTCATCGTCAATCCGCTGCACGCGCGGGCCTCCGACGGTTTGTTCACGACGCATCCGCCCGTCGAGAATCGCGTTTTGCGGCTTCGCCAAATGGCGGGCGCCGCCGGCTCCTGGGGCTGACGGCCGACATCGGATGCCGCGTCAAACGGCGCTCGACCTTCTCGACGCCGTCTTAGGCCGCGGCCAGAGACTCGACTCGGCTCTCGAGGCCGATAAGCGACTTCCCACGCTCGCCGTCCGCGACCGCGCCTTGGTCCGCAACTTGGTTGCGACGACGTTGCGCCGTCTGGGTCAAATCGACGCGCTTATCTCGCGCCGCCTGGCGCGGCCGTTGCACGACAGCGCCGGTCGCACGCGAAATGCTTTGCGTCTCGGCGTCGCCCAACTCCTCTTTCTCAAAGTTCCGGCTCATGCCGCGGTTGGCGAAACCGTCAATCTGGTCGGCGAGCGTTCGCACAAGAGTCTGGTCAATGCCGTGCTCCGCCGAATTTCGGTCGAGGGTCCGGAGCTTCTCGCCGCCCAGGACGCGCCGCGGCTGAACACGCCCGACTGGTTGTGGAACGCTTGGATCCAGAGTTTCGGCAAAGCGACGGCGCGGGCTATCGCCGACGCCCATCTCGGTGAGCCGCCGCTCGATCTCACGACGAAGAGCGATGCGGACGCGTGGGCCGGAAAACTCGGTGCGTCGCGTGTCTTGCACAGCCTGCGTCTCTGGCCGCGCGGTTCGGTCACCGAGATTCCCGGCTATGGCGACGGTGCGTGGTGGGTTCAGGATGCCGCAGCGGCGCTTCCGGCGCCGCTTCTCGGCGATGTCGCCGGTAAGCGCGTGATCGATCTCTGCGCCGCACCCGGCGGCAAGACGGCTCAACTTGCCGCGGCCGGAGCACGCGTCACCGCGGTCGACGTGTCGCCGGCGCGGGTCCGGCGGCTTGACGATAATTTGCGTCGTCTCGGTCTCAAGGCTGAAACCGTCGTCGCCGATGGCGTGACGTGGCGGCCGTCCGAACTTGCCGATGCGGTTTTGCTCGACGCGCCCTGCAGCGCCACCGGAACCATCCGCCGCCATCCCGATCTCGTCTGGATAAAGACCGCGTCGGACCTCGGCGTGATCACAACCCTTCAAGACCGACTGCTGCACGCCGCTTTGGCCATGGTCCGGCCGGGCGGCACGGTCGTCTATGCGGCGTGTTCGTTGCAGGCCGAGGAAGGGCCGGGACGAATCGCCACGGTCCGCAGTGCCGGCGTTCCGATGGAGCCGATTCCTATCACCGCCGCCGACGTCGATGGGCACGCCGAATTGGTCGACGGCGCGGGCAATTTGCGGACCCTGCCCAACCACTTCGCGAAGGACGGCGGCATCGACGGATTCTTCGCGGCGAAACTGCGCCGCCTTTAAACCCCCGCATTCATTTGCCCGGCCGCCGGTCGGGTGCTAAACAGCCGCCCATGGCCGAACCCAAAGCCGCCATTTCCTCCCACGAAGACCTGTCGCGCCAACACGGGCCGAAGGCCGAGGGGTCCAATCGCTGGTTCGGTCTCGTGTTCGCCGGGTTCTTCACGATCATTGCTCTTTGGCCCCTGGTCGGACACCGCGAGCCGCGCTGGTGGGCGTTGGGCGTCGCCGCCGTCTTCGCGATCCTGGCCTTCGCGTACCCGAAAGCTCTGACGCCGCTCAACCGGCTCTGGTTCAAGTTCGGCCTTCTGCTGCACCGGATCGTCAATCCTATCCTAATGGCGGCGATCTTCTTCACCACCGTGACGCCGATTGCGATGCTGATGCGGATGTCGGGCAAGGATCCGCTGCGGCTGAAGTTCGACCGCGCGGCGCGAAGCTATTGGATCGAGCGGACGCCGCCGGGCCCTGCGCCCGATTCCATGCGTCAGCAGTTCTAGGGGAGGGACCCGCGTGAGCTTCTTGGCCGAGCTGTGGGCGTTTATGCGCATTCGTAGGAAATTCTGGCTGCTGCCGATCGTTGTGATGATGGCGGTGTTCGGCGGCTTGGTCATCCTGAGCCAAGGCTCGGCGGTGGCGCCGTTCATCTACACGATCTTTTAGGCGGACCACGGCGTTGCGCGTTCTCGGGATCTCCGCGTTCTATCACGACAGTGCCGCGACCTTGATCGAGGACGGGCGCATCGTTGCCGCCGCCCAGGAAGAACGCTTCACGCGCAAGAAGCACGACGCGCGGTTTCCGACGAGCGCGATTACGTTCTGTCTGGAGCGAGCCGGGATCGACCTGTCACAGGTCGACTTCGTGGCGTTCTACGACAAGCCATTCCTGAAGTTCGAACGGCTTCTCGAAACCTACGTCGCCTTCGCGCCGAGGGGCTTCGAGTCCTTCCGCATGGCGATGCCGCTGTGGCTGCGCGAAAAGCTGTTCCAGAAAGATCTTCTCCGCCGCGAGTTCAAGACCTTCGCGCCCGACTTCGATTGGCAGAACCGGTTGCTCTTCGCCGAGCATCACCAGAGCCACGCCGCCAGCGCCTTTTTCCCGTCGCCCTTCGACGAGGCCTTGGTGCTGACCATGGACGGCGTCGGCGAATGGGCGACGACGTCGGTGGCGATCGGCCGCGGCAACACGCTCGAGGTCGTGAAGGAAATTCATTTCCCGCATTCGCTCGGACTTTTGTATTCGGCGTTCACCTACTACACGGGCTTCAAGGTGAACTCCGGCGAATACAAGGTCATGGGCTTGGCGCCCTACGGCACGCCGCGCTATGCCGACTTGATCCGCGAAAAGCTGATGGACCTGAAGGACGACGGCTCGTTCCGCTTGGATCAGTCGTACTTCAATTATTGCACCGGCCTCACCATGACCAACCGCCGGTTCGACGAGGTCTTCGGCGGACCGCCGCGCCGCGCCGATGAGCCCTTGACCCAGCGTCACATGGATCTCGCCGCCTCGGTGCAGGCCGTGACCGAAGACATCGTTCTCCGGATCACGCGCTCGTTGGCCCGCGAGACTGGCATCAAGTCGCTGTGTCTTGCCGGCGGCGTCGCCTTGAATTGCGTCGCCAACGGCAAAGTGCTGCGCGACAAATCATTCGAGCGGATCTGGGTCCAGCCCGCGGCCGGTGATGCCGGCGGTTCGCTCGGCGCAGCGCTTTGCGCCTATCACCTGTTCCAGAACAAGCCGCGCCAGGCGTCCAACACCACCGACACCATGGTCGGCTCGTATCTCGGGCCCGATTTTGCGCAAAGCGACATCGAGGCGCGGCTGACCAAAGCCGGGGCCCGGTTCAAAGTCCTGCGCGAATCCGAGACCATCGCCTCCGGTGCTCAAGACCTGGCCAACGGCAAAGCCCTCGGCTGGTTCCAGGGCCGGATGGAGTTCGGGCCCCGCGCGCTTGGTGCGCGCTCGATCCTCGGCGACGCGCGTTCGCCGGCCATGCAGAAGACCCTCAACTTGAAAGTGAAGTACCGCGAGTCGTTCCGCCCCTTCGCGCCGGCGGTCCTTGCCGAAGACGTCTCCGACTGGTTCGAGATCGAGGGCGAGAGCCCCTACATGCTGATGGTCGCCGATGTCGTGAAGCGCCGCCGCCGCGCCATGACCGACCCCGAAACCGCGCTTTTCGGAATCGACAAGCTGAACGTGACCCGGTCCGAAATCCCGGCTGTGACTCATGTGGATTATTCGGCGCGAATCCAAACTGTCCACAAGGATACCAACCCGCGCTTTCACGCCTTGATCTCGAGCTTCAAGGCGATGACCGGCTGTCCGGTGGTGGTCAACACCAGCTTCAACGTCCGCGGCGAGCCGATCGTCGGCACGCCCGAAGACGCGTTCCGCTGTTTCATGGGAACCGAGATCGAGTCGCTTGCGGTCGGCGACTGCTATCTGCGCAAGGAAGACCAGGATCCGGCCTTGAAGCAGGACTACAAGAGCGGCTTCGAACTGGATTGAGCCGGCCGGGTGCCGGCCGCTTCCGCGCTAGCGATTTTCGAGAGACTTCAGGATCGCGTCGGCAGTGACGCGTTGACCGCGTTCCGAGAGATGGCCGTCGTAAAGGCCGCGCGGATCGGGTTCGGCGGCGAAAACATCGACAAGATCGAGAAGGCGAAGGCTGCGTCGCGCCGCGATGTCGCGGATAGTTGCGCGGATGACGTCGAGGCCATCGATGCCGCGTGCGCCCGGTTCATAGCGTTGGCGATACGGAAGATAGACCAGAGTCAGGCGGCCGCCGGCGGTGTCGTTGGCGCGGCTCAGAATGCGATCTAGGAGCGCGCCGTCGATCGCGGAGTGGCTCTCGCCGCCGAAGCGGGCCCGGGTCCGTGCCAGTCCAACGAAGCTCACCACCCGCTGCAATGGTCCGGCGTCGGTTTCGCGGCGCTCCGGCGTCGCCGCGAAGAGTTGATCCAGGTGCTGGCGATAAACCGCGTCGAGTTTCGCGGCGTTCTCGGCGAGACCTTGGCGAACGTCGCTGTCGAGATAGCGCAGCAGCAAGGGACTCCGCCGCTCGACGGCCAAGTTCTCGACGTCGTTGCCTTCGAAGAACACCCACACGACATGTTTCGGGCGGAAGAGCGGCGCGAACTCGCGCAAGCCCGCGAGCTCGAGCAACGGTCCGTTTCCGCTCATGGCGAGATTGACGGTCAGCGGGCGCTGGGAGCGCACTAACGCGGCGAGACTCTTGGCCGGTTCGACGCAGTAGCCGTGAACGAACGAATCGCCGAGCAGCAGGACCTCCATCGGCTCGACGCGCCGTCCGAGATCGCTGGGATTGTTGAAGCCGAGTCCGTCGCTCTCGTAGACGACCGGCGCCGCTCCTTCCGCGCAGAGCACCGTGGTCGTCCGCGCGATGCCGCCGAGCGGCAAGGTCTCCGTTCCGTCGAGGGCGATGGGCGAGCCGACCGAGCCGTCGAAACGCGTCGCCAGCAGATAGGCCGGGAAAGTTGCCGGATAGGCATCTTTTCCTTGGCGACGAAGTTCGAGAGCGATCTGGTACTTGCTGGGCCCTTCGCTCGCGGCGGGTCGCTCGATCAGGCCGAGCATTCCTTCGAAGCCGTAGAGCGCGACGCCACCGGCCAACAGGACGAGCGCCGCAACCAGACGTTTCTCAGGGGCGAGACGCAGCAGCGCCAGGCAAAGGCCTGCGCCGGCGAGCGGCAGGCCGAGAAACACTAGGCTTCGGATGGGGCTGACCAGAAACCGCGTGTGGACGACGATTACGTACGCCGCGACGGCCAGCGCCAAGAGCGCCGCTCCGACCAAGACCGAGTTCGCGAAACGCGACGTCCGCATGAGCCTGTCCCAAACTCCCGAGGCGGCTATCCTTTCACGGGGATCGCGGTCATTTCAACGCTAAGCCTTGCGGGTCTTTCTTAGAACTGTTACCAGCTATGGGGTAGCGGCTGACGGCGAAGCCCGCCGCAACACTCGGCCGCCGGTGGCAGCCATGGCACAGGACGCGATCACCGGTTCTTTATTGTCGCCCCGCCTCGGCGAACGGGCGCTGCGTCGTCTTGTCTACGCGAGCCCGGCCTATGCGTTGACGCTGGGCCGCCGCGTTCCGCCCGAAGTTCTCGGCACACCGCCCGATCCGTGGCCCGGCTATCCGGCCCGCGCCGAAGCAATCCTCCAAGGCGAATTCATTCTCGCCGGCCGGCGCTTGCCGTTCGGTCCGGGACAATGGCCGAGCGCCACGCCCAATCCTTTGGTCGCGGCCGCGATCCACGGCTTCGATTGGCTGCGCGATCTGCGCGCCCATGGTTCCGACGTCGCCCGCGAATGCGGCCGCGCGTTGGTTCAAGATTGGCTGGCAAGCCACGATCGCTGGGAAGCGATCACCTGGCGCGCCGACGTGCTCGCCGATCGCATCGCCAATTGGCTGTCCCACTACGCGTTTCTGTCCGGCGCGGACGCCGAGTTCGGTGCCGCCCTGCGCCGCGCCGCGGCGCGACAGTTGAAGCATCTCGCCCGAGCCGCGGCCAACGCCCCGCAAGGTGCGTCGCAGTTCGTGGTCATCAAAGGCTTGGTGTACGGCGGCGTCGCGCTGCCGGGGTTAGAATCGATCTTGGCGCGCGGCTTGGCGATGCTGGAACGCGAAGTCGTCAGTCAGATTCTTCCCGACGGCGGACACTATCAACGCCATCCGGGATTCCAGCTCGAAGTCATGCGCACCTTGATCGATATCGAGGGTGCGCTGCTCGCCGCACATATCGAAGCCCCGCCCGAGTTGCGCCACGCCATCGATCGCATGGCGCCGATGGTGCGCTGCTTGCGCCACGGCGATGGACGCTTTCCGTTGTTCAACGGCTCGACCGAGGGCGATGAGGTTCAGATCGCGCTGGTGCTGTCGCGATCGGGAACGCGCGGCCGGGCTCTCTCGGCGGCGCCGCATTCCGGTTATCACCGTCTGACCGCCGGCCGCACCGTCCTCCTGATGGACGCCGGCCCGCCGCCGCCGGCCGAGGCCGACGAGCACGCCCATGCCGGCACGCTGTCGTTTGAAATGAGCATCGGCCGCGATCGCCTGATCGTGAACTGCGGCACGCAGCCCGTCGCCACCGGCGAATGGCGCGATGCGCTGCGCCACACCGCGGCGCATTCGACGCTGGTGGTCGACGATTCCAACTCGGCCGAAGTATCGGCGGCGGGCGGTCTCGGCCACCGACCCGGCCTGGTCGAGGTCATCCGCCGCGAGGTCGACGGCTGCTTCCTGATCGAAGCGAGCCACGACGGCTATCGAAACGCCCTCGGTCTAGTGCATCGTCGCAGCCTGTATCTCGCCTCCGACGGCTCCGACGTGCGTGGCGAAGACATTCTGGAAGGAACGGGCGGGCAGAGCGCCGCCGTCCGTTTCCATCTGCATCCCCGGGTTCAGGCTTCGATGATCGAAGGCGGCAGCGCCGTCTTGCTCAAACTTCCCAGCGGCCTGGGATTCCGTTTCCGCGCCGCGGGTGGAACCGTCAGCCTCGAAGACAGTATCTATGCCGGCGATCCGGCGGGAGTGAAGCGTTCGGTTCAGATCGTGGTTACGGCGCCGCTAGCCGGAATGGGCGCCCAGATCAAATGGCGGCTGGCCCGCGAAAGCCGCGCCGGAACGTAGTGGCCTAACGGCCGGCTTTGGCGCGAACCTGCAGCGCCTCGACGATTTCGCTCAAGGTCGATTTCAAATCCACGGTCAGGCGCCAGTTCGGATAGTGGCGCTGGAACTTGCGGACGTCGCTGATCCACCAGATGTGATCGCCGATCCTGGCCTCGTCGGAGAGCGTCCAGCGCATCGGCCGTCCGGTCAGCCCTTCGAGGATGCGGATCGCTTCCAAGACCGAGCAGTTCGCAAAGCGCGCACCGCCCATGTTGTAGACCTCGGCGACGCGGGGCTTTTCGAAGACGTGCCACAACGCGTTCACGAAATCGCGCGCATGGATGTTGTCGCGGACCTGTTTCGCCTTGTGGCCGTAGATCGTGTAGGGCCGGTCGGCGACGGCGCATTTGGCGAGATAGGCGAGGAAGCCGTGCAGCTCGGCGCCCGAATGAGCCGGCCCGGTCAGGCAGCCGCCGCGGAAGCACGCCGTCTTCATTCCGAAGTAGCGGCCGTATTCCTGGACCATCAGATCGGCGGCGGCTTTGGAGACGCCGAAGATGCTGTGGGTCGAAGCGTCGATGGTCATCGTCTCGTCGATGCCATGCGCGGCGAAAGGATGCTTCGGATCGAGCTCGAACCGGGTATCGGTTTCGACCAGCGGCAGGCGGTTGGGTGAATCGCCATAGACCTTGTTGGTGCTGGTGAACAGGAACACCGCGTCCTTGGCGTAGCGTCGCGCCGCATCGAGCAGAATCAGCGTCGCCTGGGCGTTGACGGTGAAGTCCGTCATTGGATCTTTGGCTGCCCAATCGTGGGATGGCTGGGCCGCGGTATGCACGATGCAAGCGATCGACGAGCCGAGATCCTTGAACAGTCGTTCGACCGCGGCGGCATCGCGGATGTCGCAATCGACATGGCGATAACCGCGGACACCAGCCTCCATTTCTTTGCGCATCCAGGTGGTGCTGGCTTCGGCGCCGAAGAACTGGCTGCGCATGTCGTTGTCGATGCCGACGACATCGAGGCCCTTGACGGCGAAATGCCGGACGGCCTCGGAGCCAATGAGCCCGGCCGAGCCGGTGACGATCGCGACGCTCATGATTGCTTTTTCCGGCTGCGCGGCCGCTTTGCGGGCTCGATGGGTTCGGTCGATTCGATTGCCTCGGGCGGGATCGGCTCTTCCCGGCGCTGCCGGCCCCAGCTCGTTTCGCGAGCGAGTTTGGTCAGGACGCGGAGATAGCCACCGCCCGACGCCACGACCCGGAATGACGACCGCCCCATGTCGAAGCCGCGGTTGATCCACGAGATCGGCACTTCGCGGACATCGAGACCGGAGAGCGCCAGCTTCAAGCCGATCTCGGCGTTGGCGGCGAAGCCCGGTTCTTCGATGACAAGGCCGCGGGCGAAGGTGCCAGGCATCAATTTCAGATTGTTCGTCAGATCGCGGCGATGGAACCGGAACAGCAAGTTAGCGGCGACATGGAAGGCGCGGTTGGCGACGATCTTGGCGAAGGGATAGTTGATCAGGACGCTCAGGCGCGAGAAGCGACTGCCCAGCACCGCCTCGGCGCCGGTGGCGAGAGCGTCGAACATGTCCTCGAGTTCCGGCAACAGATGCTGGAAGTCGCAATCCATCGACAGGACGTAGCGGCCGGTGGTGGCGCGGAAGCCGTCGGCCAAAGCCCGGCCGACGCCATTGGGCGGCGCGCGCCGCACCGGCGTGATTCGCCGATCGCGCCGGGCCAGTTCTTCCATAACCGCGCCGGTGTCGTCCCTCGAGTTGTCGTCGACGAGGACGATCTGATGCATATAGTCGTCGTAATATCCGATCAAGCCGTCGACGAGCGGGCCAAGGTTCATGGCTTCGTTGTGGCAAGGGACCACGACCGAGACGGAATCTTTCAGGACGGCGTGACGGCACAACGAGACGGGTGGGCGCGCCGTGATCCGCGGCGGCTTTTGCGCGGCGACCAGGATGCGTCCGGCCAGGGTTCGCACGCCCGGCATATTTTCGAGAATGATCGAGAGGTTCTTGAGCAGCCAGACAAGCCGCGTCGTCAACGGCGCATAGACGAAATCGGTGAAGCGCGCCGCGATGCTGACGAAGCCGACCTCGGACAACAGCTCGTAGAGCTCGGTCTGGTTCAGAAGGATTTCGGTGCGCGGCCGCTGCAACAGTCGCAGCACGAAGTTGCGGGCGATGAAGTACGCGTTCCACGGATTGGATTCGAAGAAGACGACTCGGCCGCCGTCTTCGAGCAGGTCGTGGATCGCGGCCAGAAGCTCGGCGGCGTTGTCGCGATCCAAAAGATTCTGAACGACGATGAAACGAAACCGCCGCCCGGCCAGCGCGCCGGGCAGAGCGGTCAAGGCGACATGTTCGACATTGTTGGTTTTGGCCGGCCGGACCTCGGGCGCGAAGCTCCCGGCGACGATCGGGTTGCGGCCTTTGCTGACGGCCACCAGCGTTTCGGTGAACCAGCCGGTTCCGGAGCCGAGCTCCAGGATCGATTCGCCCGGTAACAGATGCATCAGATGGCGGAAGCTTTGGGCCTGCCACAGCAGCCGGTCGCGGGCGATGGGATCGGTGTTCGCCCAATAGGCATCGCGGTAGCGTTCGCGCCGCACCAAGGCGGCCAGAGTCGGGTCCACTGCGGCCGCGATCAGGGGCCGGGGACTCGGTTCGTCCGGACGCTCCGCTTTGCGTGATCGGGGCATGGGAAGGCCGTTGTCTTAATGGAAATTCGTGGCGAAGTCGAATGCCGGAACGGCCCGATTCAGGGCCTTGGCCGGGGCTTGGGGCCGGCTCAATCGCGGCGCCGATAGACGACGAAATCGCCGCATTGGGCCGATTCGGCATAGCGCGGCGCGACCGGTCCGCCATCGAACTGCGTCGGCCGGCCGCGCAGCAGCAGCGCTGCGAAATCGCCGCGCCCGATCATGCCGCCGATGCCGTCGCTTTCGAAACGGCGGCCCGATTCGCGATCGAGGACATAATTGAACGACACGATGAAATGCGGGCCTTGGGGATTGATCCAGGGCAGCGATCCGTAGAGGTCGTCGACGAAGACCGGCTTCGGAAGCTCGGCGACGCAACGCCGAACATCCAGATAGCGGGTCTGCTGCGGCCGGACCGTGGTCACGCCTTGCAGGCCGAGGACGACCAAAGCGACGGCGGCGATATTCAACGTCCACCCGGTGGCGGCGAAGCGGCGAACGAAACTGTTCGTCGGCTCCGAGCGCATCGCCACGGCGAGGCCGCCGGCGACGGCCAGAGCAGCGAAAAACGACAGCGTGAAGTAATAGCTTTCCGAGGCACCGATCTTGGCGCTGGCCGGCAGCGTCAGCAGAAGCGACGCGATGAAGCCCATCAGGCCAAGCCGCGAACGATCATCGGTGAGCCAGGCGTTGCGGAACTCCACCGAGCGCAGCGCCGCGATCGCGAGACCGACGAGAGGGATCAAGGTCGGCGCCGACTTCACGGCGAAGTTGGCGGCGTTGCGGAGCATCGGTTCGAGGGCGAATCCGGCGCGGGCCGCTTCGAACAAGGCTGTCCGATAGCCGGGAGTTCCGAGGCCGAGCGTGGCCAGGACGGCACCGCCGAGAACGATGCAGAACAGGATGAGCGGTCGGACGGCACGCCGATGCAGCAGAAAGAGTCCCACGGCGATCGCCGCGAAGACGTTGATCTGTTTCATCGACCAGGCGGCGTAGAGCGCCGCGGCGACGGCCAGGACGGCAGCGGTCGGTCGCATCGGCCACAGGCGAAGGAACAGAAAGACGGCCAGGACTTCGAGCGCCATGGCGGCGACATCGGGGCGCGCCGTCGCCGCCCAGAAGCCGATCAACGGTCCCCAGAAGACAAGGATCGCGAAGGCGAGGGCCAGTGCTTTGAAGGCCTGATCGCGATCGTCGTGGACCATCGCACCGTAGGCCCAGATCGTGCCGGCCAGCGTCGCGGCCAGTGTGATCAGCCGCGCCAGGTTGGGAATCCAAGCCTCGTCGAGAGCTAAGGCGCGCAGGGCGAGATCGATGACGCCGCCGTAGACCTCGTAGAACAGCCAGTTGTAGACGGAGGCGGCGAAGGGCACGCGGTAGGGATCGGCGTATACCGTGCCATCGTGGATGAACTTCCACAGGGCGTAGAGCGATTCCTGCTCCCAGCCGCTGGTGACGACGTGCAAGGGCTCGGCCAAGGACACCGCCGAGACGATGCGGATCGCCATGAGTAGAAGGACCGCGGCCGCGCCGATAAGGGCGAGGGCGGCGAGCCGGCGAGACGACAGGACGATCATGAACCCCCGAAGGCTGGACGCCGTCCTCGGCGCTAGGCGCAGATTACGGACGGACCCGGCGCCGGTTCAAGCCGCCTGCGTCTGCCGCACGGCGCATATGCCAGCCCGACATTGACCACCCGGCGTCGTTTCCCTAGGTTGCGCGCAGAATGACGAATGCCGAAATGACAGGCCGCGTCGCGACGACTCTAGCCGGACGCATCCTTTCAGCGTTGTCGCCAAGCCACGATCGGCCCTTTCTGTTGGGACCCGGAACCACGCTGACGCGGCACGACTTTCTGGCGCGGGTTGCGGCACGTCAACGCCAGCTCCGTGAACAGGGAATCGGTCCCGGGTCGCGACTATTAGTTCTGGCCGGCGATGATTCCGGGTTCTGGGCCGATCTCGTAGCGGTGTGGGGGCTGGGCGCGGTTGCCGCCCCGGCATCCGGTAGTCTGGAGGCGCGCCGACTCGAACCCTTGATCGAATTGGTCGACCCCCAGGCCGTGATCGGAGTGCGGCCTGCTGTCCTGCCCGCGAACCGCGTGTGGCTTCCTGAGCCGAACCCGGGCGTGCCCTCGACACCGATCGCCGAACGCAACCCCGATGGTCTCGCCGCAATCCTCTTCACCAGTGGATCGACTGGCCTCGCCAAAGCTGTTGAGACGGATGACCGAGCGCTGCTCGCGAATGTCGACGCGACCTTGGAGCGCGTCGGGCTCGATGAGGGGGATGTCCTGTTTATCGCCATCCCCTTCAATTTCTTCAGCGCCATTCTGCATTTTCTAGCGGCGTCGCTGCGTGGCGCGGCGTTTCATGCGGATCCGCGTCGCCTCGTGGGCGCGGAACTTTATTTGGCTCTCGAGCAGAGCAACGCCACGTGCTTCGGGGGCGCGCCGGGACAACTTCGCTGGATCGCCGACTGTGCAGCCGAGCGGCCCGTTCCCCTGCGTTGGGTGTTGTCGTCGGGGGATCATCTTCCTGTCGATGTGATCCGACGCCTTCGCGCCAATCTTCCGAAGACCGACATTCTGACGGTTTACGGCATGACCGAACTCGGCGGCCGGTTTTGCATTTTGGATCCGGCGATGGTCGATGCGCATATGGGCAGCGTCGGAACGCCCATTCGCGGTCTCGGCTATCGGATTTTAGATGACGCGGGCCGACCCGCGCCCGCCGGCACCGAGGGCGAGGTCTGCGCGTTCGGAGAGACCGTGATGCGCGGCTATCGGCGAAATGCCGACGCGACCTCGCGCACGTTGACGGTGGACGGGCTTCGGACTGGCGACCTCGGTTATGTCGATGCGCAAGGGCTTCTTCGTCTTACCGGCCGTGCCGACGATGTCTTCAAATGTCAGGGACAAAAAGTCAGCACCGCGTTGATCGCTCAAGCCCTAATGGAAACGGGACTGTTTTCCGACGTCGCCGTGTTGGGCTGGGACGATCCGCATCTTGGCACGGTGCCGCGAGTCTTTTATGTCCTGGCCGGTGCGGGACGCCTGGATCAGGCGAC
>SHVU01000039.1 GCA_009691105.1 Rhodospirillales bacterium | reverse complement strand
ATCGTCGTCTTCCTCGCGCCCTTCGCACTGCCAGGCATCTCGCTCATCGACTACGCCACGAACCTGCTTTCGCTCACCGCAGGCGTCGGCGGTAGCGCCGAGGTGTTTCTCAAAGTCCTTCGCGTCGTTCCGCTCTATCTCACGCCCGTGTTGCCGCTCCTCTGGCTTGCCTGGATGCGGCGCGACAACATCGCGACGCGAGACGTCATCCACTTTGGTGTCTTAACGCTCGTTACGCTGGCACTCCTCTATCCGGCCTCGCGGCCCGGCGCCGGCGCGCATCACCTTCTGCCGTTGTTGCCCGCGACCATCGATTCTCTGGCACGCTTTTGCCAAGCCGACACGAAGCGCCACGCCGGAAAATCCATCGCCGTAGCCTTCGCGCTGGTCCTGGTGATCTTGGCAATTCCCGTCCAACGCCGATTCGACCGTCAGATCGCGGCCATCGACGCACGGTCCGTCGCCGCGGATCTCCAGGCCTTCGTTTCAGCCCTAGAGGATGGAAAGACGGTCGAAATGGGATTCGGCGAGAGTTTCGAGCACTACCGTGATACGTTTTTACGGACGGTTTTGGTGTTGGCCGGACAACCCTTCACGTTCGACGCGATGACAGCCATGGAACTCAAAGGCGTGGGACTGCCACTACCGGCACGGTTTCGCGATCACGTCAGTACATGCAAGACGGACTTTTGGTTGATCCCGGTCGACGAGAAACCCTTTGCCATGCCGAGCTACTGGGGCAACGGGCCCGCCTTCAATCCCGAGTTCACGGCGGCGTTCTTGGCGACCTATCGACGCCAGTCGTCAACGCGATTCTTCGACGTATGGGGTTGCTCGACGTCGTGAAGACAGGATGTTACTCGGCTACAACCAGAATCGAGTTCGAATACTTCGTGCACCCTCAGCATCAGAGATCTCAATGAAGCTTTCGATCGTTGTTCCCGTCCGCAACGAAACCCTAAATTTGAAAATCATGGCGAAGGTGATGTCGGCGATTCTTGAAACCGAGTATGAGATTATTTTTGTCTATGACTCGATCGATGACGCGAGCGCGGTAGCCGCTCAAGAAGTAAGTCAAAGACAACCCCATATAATCGGCCTTCTAAACGATATTGGCCCCGGCGTCGCCAATGCAATTCGCTCGGCAGTTGTTCGAGCACAGAGCGAATACATCGTCGTCTTTGTCGCTGACGAAATCGTCCCAATCCTCGCCATCCCCCACATGGTCAAGCTAATGGACGATGGCTGTGATTTCGTCAATGCAACACGGTATGGATACGGAGGGCGTCGGGTGGGAGGGTCGCTCGTCGGACACGCCTTATCTAGCTTAGCTAATCGAGCCTTTCGACTGATGACATTCTCACCCCTTACCGATTGCACATCAGGGGTTAAAATGTTTCGCCGCAGTCAGTTTGACGATCTGATGGTTGGGGGGCGCGAGCAAGGATGGGGGTTTGCTTTCGAAATGGCGATAAACGCCCAACGGTTGGGCTACCAAATGGGCGAGGTTCCAACCATATCAGTCGATCGAATGTTTGGCGGTAAATCAACCTTTTCCCTAGTGCCGTGGGCTGTTAATTATTTGAAAGTTTTTTTCATTGGTATCGGCCGCTTACCGCCACGGCCATTCCGGCAAAAACCAAATGTCAGCATAAGTGTTCCTGAGAACATTTTCAGATAGTAAATCGATCAAACCCAAGAGAATTAAGAGAACGCGCGCGCGAAGGCGGCGATATCGGGATCAAGAGCCGGAACGAACGGCAATGACTCGAAACTTGCGCCTTCGATTTCAACGCGGCGCTCGGCGGTTAGCGTAAGCCGACCCGTGGCGAGCCACCGCATGGCTTGAATCTGCATCGGCGCTGCAACCAAGAAAATTTTCCGTCCGATTTGACTGGCCGTTAGCCCCGGCTGTAGCTCGACAGCCCCTTGCGCGATGATCGGGCCAGAATCCATGCCTTTGTCGACGATGTGAACCGTCGCGCCGGCAATTCTCACCCCGCCTTCGGCCGCTTTCCGCGTATGTCCAAATCCTGGAAAAGTTGGAAGCAGCGAGTAATGGACGTTGAGAATATGAGACGGATACCGCGCCACAGTCTCCGCATCGAGCATGCGAGCATAATTGAGAACGATACCGTCCGGAGCGAACGATCGAACGACGTTCCTAAATTCTGCGTCATACGCCTCACGACTGGGAAACGCCGAAAAGTCGACAACACAAACCTTGAACCCCGCCTCGCGAGCGCGAGCCGCTGCAGGGCTCTCGCGATCAGCGACCACTCCGGCGATCTCGCAGGGCAATAAACCTTGGCGCAATGCCCGCACCGTCGCTTGGAGCGATCCTCCGACGCCGCTAACGCAATAAACGAACCGATATGCCGACATTTAAACTCCAGAGCGGGGCACAGCTACCGTCAAGGACACCACACCACTAAAAGCCGTTAGCGATAAAGCCCAAGGCGATAGCTGAGAAAATATCGCGACTCCTTGAGCCCGGGATCGGCTTTGACCGCCGCGTCCTTGAGTGCGGCCAGCGCCACCGGATCGTGGACCATGCGACCGATATGGAATGGCGTGGGATCGGTCGCGAACTTGCCCTTGAAGCGGAACAGCGCGTCCTCGGGAGTCGGCTTGTGGCCCCCACCCATGATCAAATGTTGCGCCCCACGCGCCGCGGCATCCCGGCAGATCCCGTAGACCACCAATTCGTTGGCACCTTGCAGCTGCTGCGCGTCGTTGGCCGCGAGGAAATAGTATGCGGCCAAAGAGTGATGGATGGCCATGGCCGCCGAAATCATCCGCCCGTCATTCATCGCCCGGTACAACACGCATCGCGAAGATTTTTGGACTCGCCCGAAGAACTCCGGCGAGAAATACCAGCGTCGCTCCGACTCCAGCCGATCCAAGGCGCGATGGTAGAAATCGACGACAGCATCCAAATCCCGGTTCTTGTCGACAACCTCGAACGCATGATCGCGCAAACCGCGCTTGACGCTGGCGCGACAGGATTTGGAGAACGTCGCGAGCTGAGCTGCTTCATCGTCATGGCACTCGGCGACAACGATCTCTTTCGCCGGCACCACATCGACGGCGGTACCCGTAAACACGCGGTGATTTTCCAAGATCGGGCTGAAGCGGGCGACCTCGGCCACGATCCGCTCCCCCCGGCACCATTCGGCGTAAGCGACCAACGCCTCTGCCAGGAAAGCCTTGTCAGCGGTCGTTGAGACCGGCCCGGCGTAACCGAGGAATGGATCGATATCGCGAAGGCCGGTCGTGCCGATCGGCGCCGTGACAATGGCGCTGAGTAAGGCGTTCGTGCCGTCGGTGACCAGCACCGAGCGCCACTCGGCGCCAAAGACGACCGATAAAATTTCAGCGTCATGAAAGGCGTCTAGCCGCGCGGCTTCGAAAAATTGCGCGACCAGAGGCGTGTGGCGTCCGGTTTCTACGTGAACCGAGACCGGCATCGCCCGGTCCGCGCCCTATTGGGCGAGGAACTCCCGGATCGTGTCACAGACCCGGGCAACATCCGCTTCGGTCACCGAAAAGGCCGACGGCAGCCAAAGGCTTTTGGGCAGCAGCCGCGTCGCGGTCGGGAAGCGGTCATCGGGCAGCCGGTAGCTGGGCTGCGTGTGGATCGGATTCCAATACTCGCGGCTGTCGATGCCGCGATCCCGGAGGTACCGCGCCAGTTCGTCGCGACGCTCGACCACGACGTCCACCCACAGCGGTAATTCGCCCTCGTCGATTCGCGACGGCAAAAGCCGCATTGCGTTCAGGCCTTTCAGGTTCTTCTCGTAAGCCCTGTACATGGCTTTTACGTGCGCCACCCGCTCGTCGAGCTTGTCGAGCTGACCGAGCCCGACGGCGGCCTGGATATTCGTGAACTTGAAATTGTAGCCGACGATCGGATGAGGGTCCTTGCCGCCCGTGCCGCGAACCGGTCGTCCTTGGTCCTTAAGCTGGCGCAGCAGCACATGAAGGTCAGGATCATTGGTCAGAACCATGCCGCCTTGACCCGTCGTAATGAGCTTCATGGGCGAGAACGACAAACACCCCATGCGCCCATAGGTGCCGAGGCTCTGACCGTCGAGCTTGGAAAGGAACGCCTCCGCGGCATCTTCGATCAGCACGATATTGTGGGCTTTGGCGATCGCGGCGATTTCAGGCAGCCGTGCCGCCCGGCCACTGACGTGCACCGGCACCACGGCTTTGGTCCGGGGCGTGATCGCGGCCTCGAACGCCGCCGGACTCATATTGAGGGTTTCGGCCTCGATATCGACCAAGACAGCCTTGGCTCCAGCCATGGTCGCGGCATTCGCCGTCGCGATGAAGGTCGCATCCGGAACGATCACTTCGTCACCGGGACCGACGCCGGCTGCCTTTAAGGCCAGGAAGATCGCAGAGGTGCAGCTGGTTACACCGACGGCATACCGGCAGCCGACCAGCGCCGCGATCCGCTCTTCGAAGCGGGTCGTATAGTCACCGTCGTTGACGAAATTGCCAGCCAGGACCTCGGCCAAGATATCGCGCTCGGCCTGGCCGATTTCGGGCTCCCACCACGTGATTTTCTTCACCGACTCCCCCGCTCGCAGCGTCGACCGACCCTGGTCCGGACGGCCGCACTTGTAGGCCCGCGCCCCGCCGCTTGTAAAGCGCAGTCGCTTGCACCGGCGCACGATCCGCCGATAATCGCACCTGGTACGAGATCCTGGGAGGAACCGATCATGGATGCCAAAGTCTTCGACAAGAAAAAGCTGCCGAGCCGCCACGTCACGGAGGGCCCGGAGCGCGCCCCGCATCGGTCCTATCTCTACGCGATGGGCCTGAAGGATCAAGACATTCATCGCCCTCTGGTCGGTGTGGTCACGACCTGGAATGAAGCCGCGCCCTGCAACATCGCGCTATCTCGCCAAGCCAAGGCCGTGAAAGACGGTGTCGCCGAAGCCGGCGGTACGCCCCGTGAATTCACGACCATCACCGTGACCGACGGCATCGCCATGGGCCACCAAGGCATGAAGTCGTCCTTGGTGAGCCGTGAAGTCATCGCCGATTCTGTCGAGTTGACGATCCGCGGCCATTGTTACGACGCGATCGTCGGACTCGCCGGCTGCGACAAGTCCTTGCCCGGTCTGATGATGGCGATGATCCGGCTGAACGTGCCGTCGGTGTTCATGTACGGCGGCTCGATCCTGCCCGGTCGTTTCCGCAATCGCGACGTGACCGTCGTCGACGTCTTCGAGGCGGTCGGTCAGCATTCCGCTGGCAAGATGGATACCAAGACGCTGCACGAGCTCGAGTGTGTCGCCTGCCCGTCAGCAGGATCGTGCGGCGGCCAGTTCACCGCCAACACGATGGCCTGCGTTTCCGAGGCCATCGGCCTCGCAATTCCCGGTTCCGCCGGCGCTCCTGCGCCTTATGAATCCAGAGACGCCTACGGTCGCGCCTCGGGCAAGCAGGTCATGTCGCTGCTGGCGCACCAACTCCGGCCCCGCGACATCGTGACTCGGAAAGCCCTCGAAAATGCCGCCGTCGTCGTCGCGGCAACTGGCGGCTCGACCAACGCCGCGCTGCATCTTCCGGCGATGGCGCATGAGGCCGGCATCAAGTTCGACCTCTTCGACGTCTGCGAAATCTTCCGTAAGACGCCTTACATCGCGGACTTGAAACCAGGCGGCCGCTACGTCGCCAAAGACATGTACGAAATCGGCGGCGTACCGGTTCTGATGAAGACGCTGTTGGAACACGGTTATCTGCACGGCGACTGCATCACCGTGACCGGCAAGACCATCGCCCAGAACCTGAAGGACGTCGTCTTCCCCAAGGATCAGGACGTGATCCGACCGGCCAACCGGCCGTTCATGGCGACCGGCGGCGTCGTCGGCCTCAAGGGCTCGCTCGCTCCAGACGGCGCGGTCGTCAAAGTCGCCGGGATGACGAAGGTCAAGCATCGCGGCCCGGCGCGAATCTTCGACAGCGAAGAGGAATGCTTCGAAGCCGTCGTCAAACGCAAGTACAAGGCTGGCGACGTTCTGGTCATCCGCTACGAAGGCCCCAAGGGTGGTCCGGGCATGCGCGAGATGCTCTCGACGACGGCGGCGATCTATGGCCAGGGCATGGGCGAGACGGTGGCGCTTATCACCGACGGCCGGTTCTCGGGCGCGACTCGTGGGCTCTGCGTCGGCCACGTTGGCCCGGAAGCCGCGGTCGGCGGTCCCATCGCTTTGATCAAGAATGGCGACATTATCTCGATCGACGCCGACACGGGCCGCATGGACGTCGAATTGACCAAAGCCGAGCTCGCCAAACGCCGCAAGGCGTGGAAGCCGCGGAAAACCGATTATCAGTCCGGAACGCTCTGGAAGTACGCCCAGACGGTCGGTAACGCCCGTTGGGGCGCTGTCACCCATCCGGGTGGCGCCGCCGAAACCCACACCTACGCGGACATCTAGAGCCATGTCCGGGCGCCGCTCCGATCGTACCAGCCTCGACGCGGCGTTCGTCCGCCGGCAGTTCCCGGCGCTCGACAACGGCTGGGCTTTTTTCGAGAACGCCGGCGGGTCGTACGTCCCGCAAACCGTCATCGATCGGACGGTGGCGTACATGACCGAAACACAAGTCCAACCCGGAGCCAGTTTCGGCCCCTCCGCCGAGGCCGAAGCCCGCATGGCTGCGGGTCAGCGTCTGATCGCCGAGTTGATCAATGCCGAACCCGACGAGATCGTCGTCGGGCCATCGACGACAACCAACACCTACTTCCTCGGGCAAGCCATCCGGCCGTGGCTGAAGCCTGGGGACGAAGTCATTGTCACCAACATCGACCACGAGGCCAATCAAGGGGCATGGCGACGCTTGGCCGAGGTCGGAGCCACGATCAAGGAATGGCGTATCAACCTCGATACATTCGATCTGGAGATCGAGGCGCTTGAAAAGCTCCTGACCGACCGTACTAAGCTCGTGTGCTTCACGCATTGCTCGAACATCACCGGCAGCCTGAACGACGTCGCCCGCATCACCAAGATCGCCCATGCGGCGGGTGCGCTGGTTTGCGTCGATGGCGTCGCCTTCGCACCGCACCGGGCCATCGACGTCAAAGCCCTCGACGTAGATTTTTATTTTTTCAGCCCCTACAAGGTGTTCGGGCCGCACCTTGGCGTCATGTACGGCAAGCGCGAGCATCTCTTGCGCGCCCAAGGCCAGAATCATTTCTTTTTCCAGAAGACCGATATTCCTAGAAAGATTCCCGCCGGCTATCCCAACCACGAGTTGAGCGCGGCGCTGGTCGGAGTCGGCGATTATTTCGACGCGCTCCACCGCCGTCACTTCGTGGCTCCTGAGAACCGTTTTCAGAAGCGCGCCAAGCGCGTTTTCGGCTTGATCACCGACTACGAGGGCGCGATCGGGACAAAGTTCATGGACTTCCTGCGCGCCGAACCGAAAATCCGTGTCATCGGCCGGCCCACGGGCGACGCTAAGAAGCGTGCCACGACATTCTCGTTCACGGTCAAAGGCCGTGCCTCGGCCGAGATCCCGCCGTTGCTGGAACGCGGCAAGATCGGACTACGGAATGGCGACTTTTACGCGGTGCGTTTGATGGACGCGCTCGGCCTGGAACGCAGCGACGGTGTCATTCGCGCCAGCATGGTGCACTACACCAGCAACGATGACGTCGAGCGGCTGATTAGGGGTCTCGAAAAAGCGATTTAGCCGGACGGCCCCTACCGGACGGGGTTTTCCGGTCCGCGACCGCGGTAAGCGTCGATGAAGGCGGCGGCCGCCGCTGGATCGAACGCTTCGAGACGCAGCAGTTTCGTCCATGCCGCGACCACAACGGCGCTGCCGAGTCCACGCCGCGGGATCGCGGCGACGCCTTGCCATTCGGCGTCATACAGATCCGCCCAAGCGCGCAGCGTCGCCAAGGTTTCTGCCCCGGGCTGGTCGTAGTAGACGACGATGATGCCGTGTTCGAGGGTATGGACGACTTCCTCGGCGACTTGTCTCGTCTCGTAAAATCCCGGACTGACCCACGACGGTGCATGCGGACCCGAGTTCGGAAATTCCTCGGTGTAGTTCGCGAACTGCCCAGGGCGCAGGTGATCCTGACCACGTGACGGCGACGACCGCACTTGCGTTAGCTTGTCCTTGCCGGATTGCGCGAGGGCTAAGAACTCCGTTTCGGCGCCCCTGTCCTGGGACCACCACCACGCGCCGACCAAAGCGGCGGCGATGACGAGTCCGATCGCGATCCGCTCCGGCCCGAACGAGGTTTTGGCCGCTGACTTCGCGGCATCCTTAGCCGCCGCCTTCTTTCCAGATTTCGCCACGGCTCAGGATTGGTGCGAAAACATCGGACGCCCGGCGATAGGCATCTGGGCGCGCAGGATCGTGCCGGATTCGGCTTCGGTGATGTAGAGATCGCGGTTTTCCGGTCCACCGAACGCGACGTTCGTGCAGGTCCGACCGGCCGCCGACTCGATGAAGTGTGTCGGTCGGCCCATGGAATCGAAGCGCCAAACCCCGGTCCCGGGATGCGCGACGATCAAACCACCTTCGACGTCCATGGCCATGCCATCCGGACCCGAGGATCCACCCGACATCTGAATGAACGTGTTCACGCGGCTCGGCCAACCGAGCTTCATGGGCATCCGCCAGATCGAATTGTTGCGGCCCATGCCGACGAGAATTTGGACATCGTCGTGGGCGAGCACGATGCCATTGGGACCTAGCCCCGTGTCGATCATTACTTCGAGGCGACCCGCAGCCGTCAGGCGGAACACGCGTCCGGTGGGATCCTGCCAGCCGGTATCGCCGAAGTCGGTGAAATAGCAATCGCCGTTTTTCGCGAATACCAGATCATTCAAGCCGCGGAACGCCTCGCCGCGGAAGTTCTCGACGAGGGGTTCGATCTTCCCCGTCTTGGGATGGAGAACGAGGAGGCCGCGCTTGCGATCGGTGATGAAGGCGCGGCCGTCTTTGTGCAGCTTCAGACCGTTGGGCCAGCCGTCATATTCGACGATGACATTCCAATGCCGGGCCGGCGTCACCATCATGATCCGGCCGTTGGGAATATCGACCACGAACAGGTTGCCTTCGTGGTCAAACGACGGCCCTTCCAGGAAGCAATCGACCAGACGCCCTTGAACCTGCGTGCCCCAGCTCGACGGACCCTTATTGCGCAGCTTGGCCGGAACGATGGTCACGACTTCGGATTTGATGACGGGCGGAGCGGCGTACATGGCGACCCCCTTTTGTCAGCTATTGAGCGGCACGAGACTTGGCGGCCCGCACCTCGTCAACCGACTCGCGAAGCGCCGCGAGAAATCCCGGCGCGGCTTGTTCGTGGCGCGGCACGATCATGATGTGAAGCCCGCGCGGACGAGCAAGCCTGGCCACCAACCAGCCACGGCGGCGCAGCGCGTCGGCGACGGCATGCGGATCGAATTCGTCGGACCCGAAGTTGAGAATGCACAGCTCGGGCTTGTTCAGCACTTTCAGCCCCGGGATCGCGGCGATGCCATCCATCAAGGCCAGCCGTGCATTCAGGATGCGCCGCGCGTTGCGCAGATATCCCTCGCGGCCGAGATGTTTCATTACCGCCCAGGCGGCAGCCACCGTTGCCCCCGGCCGCGTCCCGGTCAGCGCCGGCATGCCGTAACGCCCACCCGGCCAATCGTCGAAATCGACATCGGCAAACTTGGCGTGGCCGGCGTCGCGATAGAGCACCAACGATGCCGCCTTCGGTCCATAGCCGTACTTGTGGAGATCGGCTGACGCCGAAGTAACGCCGGCAAGGCCGAACCCAATTTCCGGGATCGGCTCGCCGAGTTCCTTGAAGAACGGCGCCAGGAACGCGCCGACACATCCGTCAACGTGAAGCCAGAGGTCATGCCGCTGCGCTAGCGTCGCCATCTCGGCAATCGGATCAAAGATGCCGTGGGAGAACGACGGCGCCGAAGCCCCGATCATCACGGTGTTGGGGCCGATGGCCTTTTCGATCGCCGCCATATCGGCACGAAAACCCGGCGCCATGGGAACGCGTCGGACAGTCATGCCTAGGTACGCCGCGGCTTTGTCGAACGACGGATAGCCTGAGGCGGGCGTGACGATCTCAGGCTTGCCGGGAAGGGCTCGCTTCGCCAGTGCCCGATCCCGCGCCGCTTTGACGGTCAGGAAGATGCTTTCCGTTCCGCCCGGCGTCAGGGTGCCGACCACGTCAGGTCCGCCGCCCAGAAGCCAGGCCGCGAACCGGATAATGTCGGATTCGATTCGGCCCAGGCTCGGCAGTACCGAACTGCCGCCCAAGGCATTGGTCGAAAAGAACATTCGGTACGCGCGCTTGGCGACATCGAGCGCCTCGCCGTCGCAGTGGACGACGAAGGCCAAGGCCTGATCGTCGCTGACGTCACGGGTGCGGAGCCGTTCCAGCTCAGGCTCGAGCTCGGTCCACGGCATGCCTTTATCCGGCAGAATCTGGTTCATACGACCCATGCCAGCATCGGGCGAACGCCCTGTCAATCGCGGCACGCCAGGTATAAGATTTTTAAAGAATGTGCGCGCCCGAAGGCGTGCCGATCAGGAGGACGGCATGAAGAAAAGGAACTCAAGGGAGTCATCTGCGCACTGGCGACCGCGCTGTCCAACGACGGTGAGCGGATCGATGAGCGCGGACTGCGCAATCACGTCAACGTCATGGTCGACGCCGGCGTTCATGTCATCCTCGCGGCCGGTGGCACCGGCGAGTTCAACGTCCTCAGCCCGACCGAGCGACGCCGCGTCATCGAGATCGTCGTCAAGCAGACGGCTGGGAAATCCCATGTCCTCGCCCAGACGTCGGCGGTCTCCACCACCGACGCCATCGAATGCGCCAAGCATGCCGAGTCCGTCGGCGCCGACAGCCTGATGATTTTGCCGCCCTACTTCGAGGGCCCGACGATGGAAGGCACCATCCGCTTCTACGAGCGGATCGCCAAGTCCGTCCACTTCCGATCATGTGCTACAACATCCCGCAGCACACCGGCATCGACATCAAGCCGGACATCTATGCCCGGCTCCTCAAGATCGACGGCATCACGTCGATCAAAGACTCGACCGGCAACATGCAACGGATCCAGGAATTGGTGATGATCGGGGGCGACGTGTTCCCCGGCGCCGATCCGCTGACGCCGTTCTGCTTCATGGCCGGCTGCAAGGGCGTGGTCTGGGGTGGCGCGAACATCGCGCCGCGCGAGTCGGTCCAGCTCTATGACCTATTGATGGCCAAACGCTATGCCGATGCGCTGAAGCTGTGGGAACGGCTGTTCCCGATCAACCTGTATCTCTGGCAGCACAAGTACAACGCCGCGGTGAAGGCGGCGACCAACCTGATGGGCATGCCGGTTGGCCCCTGCCGTCATCCGGTGCTGCCGTTGACCGCGACCGAGATGAAGGACCTGAAAAAGGCCCTGAAGCCGCTCGGTTACAACTAAACCGCCCGCCTCCGCCGCGCCGCCGAATAACGGCGCATTCATAGCGATCAGAATTTTCTTGATAGTCGTCTAGAGCAGGAAAAAGCCCTTGCCCAATACATGGCGGAAACTGTTTTCCCGCAGCTTGGACAAACAGCTTACAAGCGCCTTGGCCAAACCATCGTTGGGATTGAAGGCACCTTAGCGATGATGGAAAGTTGGTTGGCTGCGGCCGCGTATAGACACGGAGCAGCAACCGTAAAGCGCTATTTGAATTACTTGGAAAGCCGCTTGCAAGAGTTCGCGTCAGTACCGCTTAGGACAGACCGGAAGTGAGAAATTGAGGAGAGGTCCTAGACCTCTCCGTTTACTGCTCACGACCAATGAGGAATGCTTCCGCACGCGCCCGCCTAGCCGCTGACGTGCGGCGCGGCGTCGCGTAGCGGTTAGCGCTTACGAGCTTCGGCGACCATCGCTTTGGCGCCGGCCGACAGGTAATACGAGTCCGCGGCGAGAGGGAGGAAGCGGAATCCCTGACTGCGCCATTTCCGCGCCACTTTTCCGTCGGCGCAGTGGATGCCCGGGACAACTCCGTGAGCAACGGCGACTTTGCGTATCCGCTCGATCTGGGCCAGCACTTCCTTGTGCTTCGGATCGAGGCTGGGTTCATGGCCAAGCGCGATCGATAGATCGCTCGGGCCGATGAAGATCGCGTCCAAGCCCTTGATCGACATGATGCCGTCAAGATTGTCGAGGGCTTCGGCCGTCTCGATCATGGCGATGGTTACGATGGTGTCGTTGGCCTTCTTGTAATAGTCCTCGCCGCCATAGAGCATGGCCCGCATCGGGCCGAAGCTGCGCTCGCCTTCGGGCGGATAGCGGGTCGCACGAATGAACTGTTCGCATTCGTCCGCGGTGCTGATCAGGGGACACACGATCCCCCAGGCGCCGGCATCCAACAGACGCATGATCGGCGAGGGTTCGTTCCACTGAGTCCGGGCCAAGGGCACGGGCGCTTTAGTCGAAATTGCCTGGAGCATCTCGACGGCTTCTTTGAAGCCGAAGAGCCCATGCTGCATGTCGACGACGACCGCATCGAAGTTCTCGTTGGCGATGATTTCCGCCGAGTACGAGCTGTCGCCGATCAACCAGCCGCAATAGACCGTGCCGCCGGACTTCCAGATCTTCTTAAGTTTGTTCTCGCGCATGATATTTCCTTCCCCTGATACTGATTGTTCGAGGACCGCAGTCGCCTTAACCCCGCGCCGCGGCGATTTCCGATTTGACCTGAGCGGCCAAAAGCCGCGCGTCGTTCGACAGCGCACAGAGCCGGAAGCCCTTGTCGATCCACTTCTTGGCGACCTTGCCGCCGGGCGTGTGGATGCCGGGAACGATGTTGTGCTTCCGCGCCGTCTTGTAGATCAGGTCGATGGCGTCCAGGACTTCCTTCGCGGTGGGGTCCAGGGTGGGCGGATGTCCCAGCCCGATCGAAAGATCGCTCGGGCCGATGTAGACGCCGTCGAGACCCTTGGTCGACATGATCTCGTCCAGTCGCCCCATGGCCTCGCGGGTTTCGATCATCGCCATGGTCACGACGCTGGCATTGGCATGTTCGAAATAGTCCGGACCGCCATACAGAAGGCCGCGGGCCGGGCCGAAGCTGCGATAGCCATCCGGCGGATAGCGACAGGCTTTGACAAAGCGCTCGCACTCCTCGCGGGAATTGATCATCGGACAGATGACGCCATAGGCGCCGGCGTCCAACAACTTCATGATTGGCGCCGGATCGTTCCAGTTGACGCGGACCATCGGCGCTGGCCCCTTGGTCGAGATCGCCTGGAGCATCGTGATCGCCATCTGGACCTCGATCATCCCGTGCTGCGTGTCGACCAGCACCGCGTCCAGATCTTCGTTGGCGATGACTTCCGCCGAAAACGAGCTCGGGATCGCAAGCCAGCCACACAGGACGGCCTTGTCCTGAGACCAATTCTTTCGAATTCGATTTTCGCGCACCCGTCCCCTCCCCTAATGGCTGTCAGGCCGCCCGCAGGCGGTCGAGAGCCTGTTTGAATTTGGCGCGGGCTTCGGCGTGCTCGGCGCGACGCTCGCGTTGTTCTTCGACTACTTCCTCCGGCGCCTTCCCCATGAACGACGCATCGCCCAGCTTACGATCGACCCGCGCTATTTCGTCGTCGCGCTTGGCGACCTCTTTCTCGAGCCGGACGATCTCGGCGGCACGATCGATGACCTCGGCAACATGAGCGTACACCGTCGCCTCATCGACGACAATTTGGACCGCCCCTTTGCCGGCAACGTCTGCGACTTGGCGCTCGATCGTACCGACCCGGGCCAACCGCTTGATAAGATTGTCGTAGCGTTCGAGCCGGGCCAGCGTCGCGGCATTAGCCTCGCGAAAGCCGATGGCGATTTCTTTGCCGGGCTCGACGTTGTAGTCGGACCGGACCGAGCGGATCTCCGAGATCAAACGCACCAGCCAGTCGAGTTCCGCGTCGGCCACGGCATCCGGCGTATCCGATGTTGCGTCGGGCCACGCCGTCGTGATCAGCGCGCCCGAATAGCCAAGCTCGCGCCACAGCTCTTCGGTCTCGAACGGCATCAACGGATGCAACAGCTTCAGCGCCTGTTCGAGGACCCAGGCGGTGACGGCTCGGGTCTCGTCCGCCGCCGCGCCGCCGTCCGCTAAGACGGGCTTCGTGAATTCCAGATACCAGTCGCAGAACGTCCCCCACACGAACTGATAGAGAGCTCCCGCCGCCTCATTGAAACGATAGGCCTCCAGCTCGCGAGTCACCGTTGCCGCGGTCGTCATCGCCTTGCCGACGATCCAGCGGTTGACGGTTTCGGTGCAGGTCTTGGGATCGAAGTTCGCCACCGGCCGGCAGCCGTTGATCTGGGCGTAGCGGGCGGCGTTCCACAGCTTGGTCGCGAAGTTGCGATAGCCTTCGACGCGCGCCTCCGACAACTTGATGTCGCGACCCTGAACCGCCAGCGCCGCCAGCGTGAAGCGCACGGCGTCGGTTCCGAACTTGTCGAACAGTTCGAGCGGATCGATGACGTTGCCTTTCGACTTCGACATCTTCTGGCCGCGAGCATCGCGCACCAGGGCGTGGATGTAGACGGTGCGGAACGGGACCTCGTCCAAGAAATGGAGGCCCATCATGATCATACGGGCCACCCAGAAGAAAATGATGTCGAAGCCGGTGACCAAGGCGGCGGTCGGATAATAGCGGTCGAGTTCCGGCGTCTTGTCTGGCCAACCCAGAGTCGAGAACGGCCAAAGCGCCGACGAGAACCACGTGTCCAAGACGTCCTCGTCGCGTTTCAGGACGACCGGCCGGCCGTAGTGAGTCTCGGCCGCGCGCGCCGCTTCGGCTTCGTTCAATTCGACGAAGACGTGACCGTCTGGTCCGTACCACGCCGGGACCTGATGACCCCACCAGATCTGGCGCGAGATGCACCACGGCTGGATGTTGCGCATCCATTCGAAGAACGTGTTTTCCCAGTGCTTCGGAACGAAGACGATGCGGCCGTCCTCGACCGCCTTGATGGCCGGTCCGGCCAAGGTCTTCGCGTCAACGAACCACTGATCGGTCAACCACGGCTCGACGACGACGCCGGAGCGGTCTCCGAACGGTTGAGTCATCTTGTTTTCTTCGATCTTCTCGACCAGACCGAGCTCGGTCATCGTCTGGACGATCTTCTCGCGGGCCACGAACCGATCCAGGCCGCGATAGTCGGCGGGCGTGTTCTCGTTCAGCCGCGCCTCGCGATCGAGGATGTTGATCATGGGCAAGCCGTGGCGCTTGCCGACTTCGAAGTCGTTGAAGTCATGGGCCGGCGTGATCTTCACCGCGCCTGATCCTTTCTCCGGATCGGCGTAATCGTCGGCGATGATCGGGATTTCGCGGTCGGCGATCGGCAATCGGACACGCTGGCCGATCAGATCCAGATGGCGATCGTCGTCAGGATGAACCGCGACCGCGGTGTCGCCAAGCATCGTCTCGGGTCGGGTCGTGGCGATGGTGATGAACGTGCCTTCGCGCCCGACGACCGGGTACTTGAAGTACCAGAGCTTGCCGTTGACCTCTCGCTGGTCGACTTCGAGATCAGAAATCGCGGTGTGGAACTTGGGATCCCAGTTCACCAGCCGCTTGTCGCGATAGATCAAGCCTTGTTTATGAAGATCGACGAAGACCTTGAGGACGGCATTCGACAGCCCCTCGTCCATGGTGAAGCGTTCGCGGCTCCAATCGCAGGACGCGCCCAGACGACGAAGCTGCTGGCTGATCAGCCCGCCCGACTCGGCTTTCCAGCTCCAGACCTTCTGGATGAATTCCTCGCGGGTCATGTCGCGGCGCGACTGCTTCTTGGCTTCGAGCTGACGCTCGACGACCATCTGCGTCGCAATGCCGGCGTGATCCGTGCCCGGCTGCCACAGCGTGTCGCGGCCCCGCATCCGTTCGAAGCGGATCAGCGCATCCTGCAGCGTGTTGTTGAGGGCATGCCCCATGTGGAGGCTGCCGGTGACGTTCGGCGGCGGAATGACGATGGCGTAGGGTTTGGCGTCGAGGCGCTCGCCATTCGGCCCACCGGCCAGGAACGCGCCGGATTGCTCCCACGCGGCATAGAGCTTGGCTTCGACCTCGGCAGGTCGATAGGTTTTATCCAACATCGCCGATGAACCCCGCGTGAAATATCCCGAGCGCTTGGCCGGCGCCGCGATGCGGCCCGGATGGCTTGGGTGTTAGCCGGGGGAAGCGGCCGCCGTCAATCCTCGAGGCGCTCGGCCCGGTTGATCATGAGATCGATCTCTTTCTTGACCAGGCGTTCGATGAGGTACGGCAGATTGCGGTCGAGCCACTCGCGCAGCAACGGGCGCAGCATTTCGCGGACGATGGCTTCGAGGGTGATATCGCCTTTGCCGAGACCAAGGTCGCGGCGATCGAGGATGGCGCGGGCCAATTCCGACAGGACGTCCTTCGAGGTCCGAGCCACCGGATCGGAGACCAGCCGGTATTCGCCTTCGGGCGCGACCATCGCCGGGGTCAGATCGAGAACGTCATCGTCCTCTTCGACCATCTCGTCGGCTTCGGGCTCGGCTTCTAGTTCTGGTTCCGGCTCGGGTTCAGGCTCCGGCTCGACCATCGCGCGCTGCGGAGGCGGCGGTGGAGCCATGGGGGCGGCCGGCGCCGGCATGGGCGCAGGCCGAGCCTCGACCGGGGCCATCGCCAAGGCCTGATCGATATCGAAATCCTCTTCAGCAGCAGGCGCGGCCGGCTTCGGCGGCGTTGCGGCGGGAGCTTTAGGTGCAGGAGGCGGTGCCGCCGGTTTCGCAGGAGCAGCAGC
>SHVU01000010.1 GCA_009691105.1 Rhodospirillales bacterium | reverse complement strand
CTGAAGACCGATCAGGCGCGGCGGATGAAGGATCTGGAGAAGGAGAACCTGCGGCTTCGGCGGGCGATCTCCGACCTGACGCTGGACAAGCTGATTTTGCAGGAGGCCGCCCGGGGAAACTTCTGAGCCCCGCGCGGCGGCGACGTTGTCTCTCGCCTCGGCGACCGGGCCTACACGCGGCGATTCTTGGCACTCTCGGCGTTGGTCCGAAGGCCGCGGACCGTCTCGCGATGCATGATGTACAGGCCGCTTGCCACGACGACGCCGGAGCCGGCAATCGTACAGACGTCGGGAAGTTCGCCGAAAACCAGGAAGCCGAGGCCGATTCCCCAGACCAACGTCGAATAGCGGAACGGCGCGACCAGCGCGACTTGGGCGAGGCGAAAGGCCTCGATCTGCAGATAGTGCGAGGTTCCGACGAGGACGCCGGCGAGGGCGAGCAATCCAATGTCCGGGAGGGTGATCGGTTCCCATCCGAATACGACGGTCGAGGCGCCGGCAGAGGTAATGACGAACGTCGTGAAGGTCATGATGGCGACCGGCGTTTCGGTCGCGACCAAGCTGCGGGTGACCACGTCCTTGAGGGTTCCGAGGACGGCCGAGATGATCGGAACCAAGATCGCCAGTTGGAACACACCGGCGCCGGGCCGCGTCATCAGAAGGACGCCACAGAATCCGACGCCGACGGCGCTCCACCGTCGCCAGCCGACATGCTCGCCCAGCATGGGTCCGGCCAATGCTGTCAGCAGCAGCGGCCCGGTGAATCCAATGGCAATGGCGACGGCCAACGGCAACAGCTTCAGTCCGAAAATGAACATGAAAGTGCCGCTCGCCATGAAGACCGCCCGCAACAGATTGGTGCGGACGTCGTGAATGCGCAGGACCGAAAATCCCCCGCTGCGCCACACCAGCAGAATGATCGGCACGAAGACGAAAATATTGCGGACGAACAGGATTTGGCCGACCGGATAGGTGGTGGTCATCCATTTGGTGACGGCATCGCTGGTGATGCCGACGGCGCAGCTTCCGAGCATGCAGAGGATGCCTAGGCCGGGCGAGCTCGAGGGGCGGCCTTCTTTCATCGACTTACGGCCTCGGTGTCGGAGCGCACGTCGGCGGTCGCGGGCGGAATAGTCGCAAGTCCAAAACGACGACCGAGAGCGACGACCAAGGCGACGCCGCTAAGCCACATCAAAATGTGCCAGGCCCAGATCGATGGAATGCCGAAGGTCCATCCGGGCCGACCGTTCTCCGGTGCGCTGAAGACATCATTGCCGATGACAACGCCGGGGCCGACCGCCAGAAAGGCCCAGAGAACGGCGGCACCGACAGCCACACGAAAGAACGGCCGGCGTTCTGGCGAAAGACCGGCGTGGGCGTCGAGGTCACGATGCCATTCGGCATGTCGTGCCGCGGTGTCGCGATCCTGTGTAATCGCCGACACCAAGAGAAGCACGACGAGATGTGCGGCGAGGCCCCAAGCCGCCGGGTGGATGCCGAGGGGCCATCGCCCGAAGCTCGGAAGTCCAATGCCGGCGAAGAGCGGACCTTGGGTCTCGGCGAGAATGGCCACCACAAGGCCGGTGACGACGCCAGCGACTGCCCCTTGGCGTGTTATCCACGGCAGCCATAGGGCTGCGACGAGAAGCGGCGCGACCTGGAGTCCAAACGCCAGCGCCAAGCCGCCGTAGCGGATGACGCTGTCAGGTGCAGCGGCGATCAGGCCAAAATCGATGAGCAGAACGACCAACATGGCAGCGCGGCCGATGACCGCCTCGGCGTCCGCCGGAACGGCGCGGCCGGCCCACCGTCCGATTTCGCGAGGCACGATGGCTCCGGCCATGAGAGCGAGGGCACCAACGGCTTGGGTCGCGGCGATGGCGGCCACGACAATGAGGCCTGCAATCCACGGTGATGCAGCGCTGGTGCTTGCGGCCATGCGCAGAAGCGGCGGAAAGGTCGTCCCTGCCGCCAAGCCCAGGTCATCGACCAGTAACGCGATGTCGGCCGATCCCGTCTCGCGGCCCGGCATGCGTCCCGCCAATCCGAGAAGGACCGCTGCAAGGACAAGCACGAGACCGATGGCAACGGCCGGTCCCCAGATGGTGTGCGGCGCGAAGGGGCGCGGCGACGCGGCACCGAGCGGCCATTGGCAATAGGCGGGCGACGTCGCCAAGCCGACGGCGGCGAGGGCGGCCGAGAACCCGAGCGCGACTGTCCAGGCTGGCGTTGCATCGGCAATGGTTGGAGCTGGCATCGTTCCGGCGACGGCAAAGAATGCATGAAAATCGCCGCCGCCGCGCCCACCAGTCGTGGCGAAGAGGCTGGAGCCCGAGGTCGCGAAAGCCGAAAGCCCGTCGACGATACTACCGATGCCACCCGCCGCCGTGACCGCGGCGACGACGGCTACGGTGATTCCCGCCGCGACCAATGCCCCCTGCACGGCGCCCAGTCGGGCGAGCGTCCGAAATCCGCCCTTGCCGAGGACGGCGACGAGAAGAATGCCGAAAGCGGCCGCGCCGACGCGGCGATCGACCTCGCCTCCGGTCGCGAATTCGACGATGGCGCCGGCCGCCAGAAGCTGCATGGCCAAAAACGGAATGGCGAAGGCAAGACCGATGACGACGAGTGGCAGCCGAATGGCATCGTTGCCGAAGTATCGGGCGAGAACGTCGCCGAGCGTGGCATGGCCGTGACGCTGGCCGACGAGCCAGAGGCGCTTGAACGTCGCGACTGCGACCAGGGCGATGCCGATCGCCGTGGCGCCCAGAATGGCGGCGGCCAAGCCGTCGCGACGGATTAGGGCCGGGTATCCGAGGATAAAGAAGGCCGGTAGGGCTGTAATGGTCGCGCCAAGGGTGAATGTCGTCGAGGACAGGGGGCCGATGGCGAAAAAGGAGCCGCCAACCGCCGGTTTCGGCGATCCACCGTGCCGGGCCAGAAGAAGCGCAGCAGCGGCATAGACGCCAATGAAAATCCCTACCCAGGCCGCCGCATCCGCCACGTTTCGCCCCCCTCGACCGCTTCGTGCGAGCATAGCGATCCTCGGCTCGAAGTCGAGGTATCGAGCGTCGGTTGCCTCGCGGCGTTGCATTGGTTACAAGTCGCCGGCCTCAGGAGTGCCGCATGGCTGGTTATCAGTACGTCTACGTGATGAACGACCTGACCAAGACCTACCCGGGGGGCCGGGAAGTCTTGAAAGGGGTCACGTTGTCGTTTTTGCCGGGCGCCAAGATCGGCGTCCTAGGCCCGAACGGCGCCGGCAAGTCGACGCTGATGCGAATCATGGCTGGCACGGAAAAGGATTACAGCGGCGAAGCCTGGGCTGCCGAGGGCGCCCGGGTCGGTTATTTGCCCCAAGAACCGGTTCTCGATGAGGGGCGGACGGTGGGCGAAGTTGTCCGCGACGCCTTGGGCGAAAGCCAGGCGCTGCTCGATCGTTTCAACGAAGTCAGCAATAAGCTCGGCGAACCGTTGTCCGACGACGAGATGAACGCGTTGCTCACCGAGCAAGGCGAGCTTCAGGAAAAGATCGACGCCGTCAACGGTTGGGAGATCGAGCGCACGGTCGAAATCGCGCTTGACGCGCTGCGCTGCCCGCCGCCCGATACTGGCGTTGACCGCATCTCCGGCGGCGAACGTCGCCGCGTCGCGTTATGCCGCCTGCTGTTGCAGCGGCCCGAACTTCTGTTGCTGGACGAGCCGACCAACCATCTCGACGCGGAATCGGTCGCGTGGCTGGAACGCACGCTCAAGGACTACGCCGGCACCGTCATCCTGGTCACACACGACCGGTATTTCCTCGACAACGTGACCGGCTGGATTCTCGAACTCGATCGCGGCCGCGGCATTCCCTATAAGGGCAACTATTCGGCGTGGCTCGAACAGAAACAGTCGCGAGCCGGCGACGAGGTAAAGGAAGAAGACAAGCGCCAGCGCACCTTGAAGCGCGAGCTCGAGTGGATTCGCTCAAGCCCCCGCGCTCGTCAAACCAAGAGTCGGGCCCGTATCACCGCCTACGAACGCTTGGTCGCGGAGGCCGCCGCCGATAACGCCGACGCGCCCGAAATCCTTATTCCGCCCGGCCCTCGGCTGGGCGGCTTGGTGGTCGAGGCCGAAAACCTGCGCAAAGCCTATGGCGATAGCTTGCTTATCGACAACCTGAGCTTCCGTCTGCCGCCGGGCGGCATTGTCGGGATCATCGGCCCCAACGGTGCCGGCAAGACGACGCTGCTGCGCATGATCACCGAGCAAGACAAGCCCGACGGCGGCACCTTCAAGGTCGGCGAGACCGTCAAGCTCGGTTACGTCGATCAGTCGCGCGACACGCTCGATGCCAAGAAGTCGGTGTGGGAAGAAATCAGCGACGGCCTGGACGAAATGGATCTGGGCAAGCGCAAGATGGCGAGCCGCGCCTACGTCGCACAATTCGCCTTCAAAGGATCGGACCAGCAGAAGAAGGTCGGGCAGCTGTCGGGTGGTGAGCGCAACCGCGTCCACCTCGCGAAGATGCTCAAGCGCGGCGCCAATCTACTGTTGCTGGACGAACCGACCAACGATCTCGACGTCGAGACCTTACGCTCTCTCGAAGATGCGCTGATCGCGTTTGCCGGCTGCGTCGTCGTGGTCAGCCACGATCGTTACTTCCTGGACCGGATCGCGACCCATATCCTCGCCTTCGAGGGCGATAGCCAAGTGGTGTGGTTCGAAGGCAACTACGGGGATTACGAAGCCGATCGTCGCAAGCGGATCGGCGCCGACGCCGATCAGCCGCACCGCATCAAGTACAAGCCGCTAACCCGCGGCTAGACACGGCTATTCGCCGAGTTCCTTACGCAAGGCTGCGGTCTTGTCGCGCATGACCCGCAACAGGGCGGCAACCTGGCCGCCGTTCTGCTGAATGACCGAGGCGAACTGCGAGCGCATGTTGACGCTCATGCTGACGCCTTCGACGATCAGATCAGTAATCTTGTAGCTGGAATCTGATTTCCCGACGCGCCATTCGATGCGCACCGGCGCGCCACCGGTCGGCCGCACCAATTCCGAGAATACGGCGACGTTGGTCTTATCCAGTTCTTTGCTGCGCGTGATGGCCAGGGATTCGCCGGCGTACTCGGCAAAGCGATCGACGTAGGCGACGACGATCCAATCCTCGAACAGTTTCAAATATTCGGTGCGTTTCTCGGGGGTTGCCCGCGCCCAGTTGCGACCCAGCACCCATTCGCCGATCACCGGGACCGCGAAGTGCTCGTTGAAAAGGGCCCGGAAGCGCTTGACCCGCTCGCCGCGGTAAATGTCCTTCGCGGTCAGAGACTGAATGGCGCGGTCGGTCAGCGACGAGATGAACTTCTGACCTTCGGTTTCGATTTCGGTGGCGGCCATCGCCGCCGCGGACCAGGCGATCAACACCACCGTGGCAAACAGGCTCCGGATGGATCGTTTGATCATGGTCAGCGCACCCTTGGGCCGGTGTCGGGACTCGGCGCCGGGGCGGCGCCCTCGATGTCTTCGTTCTTGATGTCGCTGTCGCGCCGCTGGCGATAGAAATTGCGTATCGCGACGTAGAAATCGATCGAGCCCTTCTGCAGGTCCTCGAATTCGTCGTAGTTGATGGCGCGGGCGTCGACCATGGTGATGCCGGTGCGACCGTAATACACGAGCGATCAGTATTCGGCGAAGCTCGTCCACACGTTCAAGGGATCCGTGAAAAAGTCGACGGTGAAGCCGACGGTGTCGCGCGGGTTCGACGGGCCCAGGATCGGCCACACGATATACGGGCCTTCATCGACGCCCCAGACCGCGAGCGTTTGACCAAAGTCCTCGCTGTGGCGGGGATAGCCAGCCGCGGTTGCCGGATCGAACAAGCCGCCGATGCCCAAGGTCGTGTTGAGGGCGACGCGCGCCACGGTCGTTCCGGCGCGCTCGCCGTTTCCATGCATGACATCGTTGAACAAAACCACTGGCGTGCGGAGATTTTGCAGGAAATTGTGAATGCTGGCCCACACTTGCTCGGGCAGTTCTAGATAATCCTCGGCCAGCGGTTTGACGATGAGCGTGTCGAGCGCTTGGTTGAATGCGAAGACGGCGCGCATGGTCGGCTCGGCAGGATCATTGGCTTCGACGTAATCCTGGACGGCATCGGCGTCCTTGGGATCGGGCGCAGAGGCACACCCCGCTACCCAGCCGGCGAGGGCTAGGGCGGCAACGGGATACAGCTATAAACGGCGCAGGATAGAACGATTTAACCGAATCAACCGAAGCCTCTTCTCTCTAAACCTCGTCCCGGCGATCTTGCCGGCACGGCGCGAGCCCAATCCTGAAGGCCGCCATTCCCTGCTTTATGCGTTCGCGTCGTTGGCCGACGTCGGTGTCTGCGGGTTCCTTAGCGGATGTCCCTACCATGCGCCAGAAACCCTTAAAATATGGTTCATCCAGATTCCGATTTTCTTTGGATCACAACGGCTGTCCGGGCGAGGGAGGCGAGACTCCAGGCTATCTCGTGGCTTGCTATTGATATGTTCATAAATATATGTTTATCATTGAAACATTAGGCCTGAACTCTCACGAGCGTCGACACCCATATGGATGCTCTTCTTCAAGCGTTGCGCGCCGCGGCTGAGCCCAGCCGGCTTCGGATTCTCGGCTTCTGTGCCGAGGCCGAGCTGACCGTGGGCGAGCTTGCGCAGCTTTTGGGGCAAAGCCAGCCCGCGGTATCGCATCATCTTAAGGTTTTGGTCGATTCCGGTCTGGTGGAGCGCGCCGCCGAGGGCAATCGCGCCTTTCACCGTTTGGCGCGGACTGGCGCCGATGCCGAGCTCGCCCGTCGGCTTGTCGCGATGCTGCCGACAGATGATCCGGGCTTGGCTCTGGACCGCGAGCGCCTTCAAGACGTGACCAGTGCGCGGGCCCGGGCAGCGGCGGGCTATTTCCGTCGGATCGCGCCAAGCTGGGACAAGCTTCGCTCGTTGTACGTTGATGAGACAACCGTGGAAGCCGAGCTGTTGCGGTTGATGCCCGCCAAGGGTATCGACGATTTCCTCGATATCGGAACCGGTACCGGCCGCATTCTCGATCTTTTTGCCAAACGGGTGACACGGGCCCACGGCGTCGATATTTCTCCCGACATGCTGGCGGTGGCCCGCGCCAATCTGGCCAGGGCGCGGCTTGGCAACTGCACGGTCCGCAAGGGTGACATGTATCAATTGCCGTTTCCGGCCGCGGCGTTCGATGCGGCGGTCCTTCATCAGGTGCTGCACTACGCGGCCGATCCCGGCCGCGCCATCGCCGAGGCGGCGCGGGTGCTGCGTCCGGACGGCATCCTGCTGATCGTCGATTTCGCCACGCACCGTGTCGAAAGTCTGCGTGCCGAACACCATCATCGCCATCTTGGCCTCGACGAAACCGATGTTCAGGGCTGGTTGCGGGCGGCGCGTCTGGACCTCTGCGAAATCGTGCGTCTTCCCGGCAATCCGCTCACCACGCTGGTGTGGCAGGCCCGGCGCCCGACGCGTCGCGCCGCGACACCACGCCCGATCGAGGTTCGCGACCATGGCTGATCCCGTCGGACTTCCCGTCGCCGGGGGCAAGCCGGTGCAAGTCTCCTTCGAATTCTTCCCGCCCAAGACCGAGAAGATGGAGCAGTCGTTGTGGAGCTGCGTGCAACGTCTGGCGCCGCTCGAGCCCCGCTTCTTTTCCGTGACCTACGGGGCGGGTGGTACGACCCGGGAACGCACTCACGCCACGGTGTTGCGCATTCACCAGGACACGGGCCGTGAAGTAGCGGCGCATTTGACCTGTGTCGGGGCTAGTCGTGACGAGGTCGACGCGGTGGCGCGGCGCTATCACCAGGCCGGTATTCGCCACATCGTCGCTCTGCGCGGTGATCCGCCGCAGGGCGCCGAGGGGTATCGCGCCCATCCCGACGGCTATGCGACCGCCGCCGATCTGGTGGCGGGGTTGAAGCGCGTCGGCGACTTCGAAATCAGCGTCGCGGCCTTTCCCGAGGTTCACCCCGAGGCAACGAGCGCCGCCGCCGATCTCACTAATCTGAAGCGTAAAGTGGATGCCGGAGCGAGTCGTGCCATCACCCAGTTCTTTTTCGACGTCGATGTGTTCTTGCGATTCCGCGATCGGGCTCGCGCCGCCGGCATCACCGTGCCGATCGTTCCCGGAATCTTGCCGGTCATGAACTTCGCCCGGGTTATCGAGTTCGCGAAAACCTGTGGCGCCTCGGTGCCGCCGTGGATGGCGCGGCTGTTCGATGGCCTCGACAACGATGAAGATACGCGACGCCTGGTCGCGGCGACGGTGGCTGCCGAACAATGCCGGCTGCTCAGCGCGCATGGCGTCGAACACTTCCATTTCTACACCTTGAACCGCGCCGACCTGAGCTACGCCATTTGCCATATCCTCGGCGTACGCCAGGCGGCAGCACAATCTCCTCGCCTTTCGGTGGCCCAATCATGAGTGCTCACGATCGTCTGAAACGCTTGCTTACCGACCGGATCGTTCTGCTCGACGGGGCGATGGGCACAATGATCCAGACTCATCGTCTGGAAGAAGCCGATTTCCGCGCCAGGCGGTTTGCCGACCACAAGCGCGATCTCAAGGGGAACAACGATCTTCTGACGCTGACGCAACCGGGGATCATCCGCGACATCCACGACGGCTTTCTGGCCTCCGGCGCCGACATCATCGAGACCAACACCTTCAATTCGACGTCGGTGTCCCAGGCCGACTACGGCATGGAGTCGTTGGTCTATGAACTGAACCGCGAAGGTGCCCGGCTGGCCCGCGCCGCTGTCGATGCCCGCATGGCCGTCGAGCCGGACCGGCCGCGGTTCGTGGCTGGCGCCATTGGTCCGACCAATCGCACGGCCTCGATGTCGCCGGACGTCAACGATCCGGGTTTCCGCAACATCGCCTACGACGAACTCGTGCGCGCCTACGACGAGGCGGCCCGCGGCTTGATCGAAGGCGGGGCCGATCTTTTGCTGGTCGAAACGATCTTCGACACGCTGAACGCCAAGGCGGCGATCTACGCGATCCTCAAGCTGTTTGCGGAGCGCGGCGCGGCGCTGCCGATCATGATTTCCGGCACCATCACCGACGCGTCTGGACGGACGCTGTCCGGTCAGACCCCGACGGCATTCTGGACTTCGGTCGCCCATGCCCAACCGTTGATCGTCGGCTTCAACTGCGCGCTCGGCGTCAAGGAATTGCGCCCGCACGTTCAGGATATGGCCAAGGCCGCCGACACCTTCGTCAGCGTCTATCCCAACGCCGGCTTGCCCAACGCCTTCGGCGGTTACGACGACACGCCTGGCTACATGGCCGAGCACGTGCGCGAGTTTGCCGAAAGCGGTCTGGTCAACGTCGTTGGCGGCTGCTGCGGAACGACCCCGGACCATATCGCGGCCATGGCCGAAGCGGTGCATGGCGTTGCGCCGCGTCCGCTACCGATCATCGCCAAGCGTCTGCGGCTGTCGGGGCTGGAACCGTTGGAGTTCGGGCCAGTAACAGGCTTCGTCAACGTTGGCGAACGCACCAACGTCGCCGGATCGATCAAGTTCAAGAAGTTGATCGTCGATGGCGATTTCGCCGGTGCGCTCGCCGTCGGTCGCAGCCAGGTCGAGAACGGTGCCCAGGTCATCGATGTCAACATGGACGAAGCGATGCTCGATTCGCAGGCGGCCATGGACACGTTCCTGAAGCTGGTCGCCTCCGAGCCGGATATCTCGCGCGTCCCGGTCATGATCGATTCCTCGAAGTGGCCGGTGATCGAGGCCGGGTTGAAGTGCGTTCAGGGCAAGCCCGTCGTCAATTCCATCAGCCTCAAGGAAGGCGAGGACGAGTTCATCGCGCAGGCCCGCGAGATCCGCCGCTACGGCGCCGCCGCCATCGTCATGGCATTCGACGAGCAGGGCCAAGCCGATACGGCCGAGCGGATGATTGCGATCTGCACGCGGTGCTACCGGATTCTGACCGAGACCGTCGGCTTTCCGCCCGAAGACATCATTTTCGATTCCAACGTCTTTCCGATCGCCACCGGCATCGACACGCACAACCGCTTTTCCGTCGATTACATGGAGGCGGTGAAGCACATCAAAACGCATCTGCCGCATGCCTCGACCAGCGGCGGGATCAGCAACATGTCCTTCGCCTTTCGCGGTAACGACGCGGTGCGCGAGGCTATGCACTCGGTGTTTCTCTATCACGCGGTCCGAGCCGGTCTCGACATGGGGATCGTCAACGCCGGTCAGCTGGGCGTCTACGCCGACATTCCGTCCGATCTTCGCGAACGAATCGAGGATGTCGTTCTGGCGCGTCGCTCGGACGCAACCGAGCGTCTCATCGAAGTCGCGTCGAGCGCCCGGAGCCAAGCCAAGGCGGCGGTTACGGATATGTCCTGGCGCGAGCAGCCGGTCGCCGAACGCTTGAAGCACGCCTTGGTCGAAGGCATCGCCGACTATGTCGTCGAAGACGCCGAAGCGGCGCGGCTGGAGCTCGGCCGTCCGATCGCGGTCATCGAAGGTCCGCTCATGGACGGCATGAACGTCGTCGGCGACCTCTTCGGCTCGGGCCAGATGTTCCTGCCTCAGGTCGTCAAAAGTGCCCGGGTCATGAAACAGGCCGTCGCCCATCTGATTCCGTTTCTGGAAGCGGAAAAGGTCGGTGACGCCCCGCGCGCCAAGGGCAAAGTCCTACTCGCCACCGTTAAGGGCGACGTCCACGACATCGGCAAGAACATCGTCGGCGTGGTGCTGGGCTGCAATAACTTCGACATCGTCGATCTCGGCGTCATGGTGCCCTATGCCAAGATCGTCGAGGCGGCGCGGCGCGAGAAAGTCGACATCATCGGCCTCAGCGGTTTGATCACGCCATCGTTGGACGAGATGGTGTCGGTTGCGAAAGAACTGACCCGCGACGGACTGAATCTGCCGTTATTGATTGGTGGTGCGACGACCTCGAAAGCGCATACCGCGGTCAAGATCGCGCCGAGCTATCACGGCGCCACCATTCACGTCCTGGATGCGTCACGTGCGGTTGGTGTCGTCAACTCGTTGATGAGCGACGAGCTAAGGCCGCCGCTGCTTCAGGCAGTCGAGACCGAATACGAGCGCCTGCGTGTTGCGCACGCCGGGGCCGAACCGCGCGGCCGACGTTTGGATATCGCCGATGCCCGACGCTCGCGCGTCAAAATCGATTGGAAAGCCAATCCGGCGCCGCGACCGTCCTTTTTGGGGCTTAAGGTGCTCGCCGACTACGATCTCGCCGAGCTCGCGACGCGGATCGATTGGACGCCATTCTTCCGAACCTGGGAACTCAAGGGGACGTACCCGACGATCCTCAAGGATCGGCTCGAAGGGAAAGCGGCGAGCGCGCTGTTTGCCGACGTCAAAGCCATGCTCGAGCGGATCATTGCCGAGAAGTGGTTGAACGCCAAAGGCGTGTTCGGATTCTTTCCGGCCAACGCCACCGGTGACGACGTCGAGGTCTACGGCGAAGACGGCCGCAAGGTCGAGGGCACGGCGCATTTCCTGCGTCAGCAGATGGCCCGCAACGATAGCCGGCCGAATTTGTGCCTTGCCGATTTCGTGGCACCGAAAGGGTCCGGCACGACCGATTACCTCGGGGCGTTTGCCGTCACGACCGGACTCGGCATCGAAGGCAAGCTTGCCGAGTTCGTCCGTGCCAACGACGATTACAACTCGATCTTGCTGAAAGCGCTGGCCGACCGGCTGGCCGAGGCTTTCGCCGAGCGTCTTCACGAGCGGGTGCGAACCGAGTTCTGGGCGTATGCACCCGCTGAGAAGCTCAGCAACGACGACTTGATCCGCGAGCGCTATCAGGGCATTCGGCCGGCTCCAGGCTATCCGGCCTGCCCCGACCATTCCGAGAAGACGTTCCTGTTCAAGCTCCTCAATGCCGAAGCCAACGCCTCGATCACCTTGACCGAAAGCTTCGCCATGTGGCCGGCGGCGGCGGTCTCCGGGTACTACTTCTGGCGTCCCGAGTGCCAATATTTTGGCGTTGGCCGGATCGGCAAAGACCAGGTCGAAGACTACGCCAAGCGCAAGGGCGTTTCGGTCGAGCAGGCCGAGACATGGTTGTCGCCGAACCTCGCCTACGACCGCTAAGGCTTCTCAGCTGCCGCAACGGTCGAGGCCGGCGCGTTACCGGCCGCCCGCGGTTCGTTCGATGATATCGCGGGCTTCGTCGGCGCCAAGGCGTCGGCGGGCCAAGAGCGATCCGGCGACCGCGTTGACGGCGACCCAAACTTTCGGTGCGTTCAAGAAGTCTCGAACCTCGGCGTAGACCGCGTCGATCCGCTGCGTCCGGCGAGTCTCATCGGCTTCGGCGCGGCCGGCTGCGGCCTGCAACATGGTCCAGCGGTCCGGGGCTTCGTTCGCCAACCGTGAAAAGACGATCTCGCGGCTCCGCGCTTCGGCGGCAAGTCCAGTAACGGCGACGAAGAGCGCGTCGCTCGGCCGAACCGAGTCGGCTGCGCCGACAGGCGCGAGATCGACCGGCGCCGGCGTCGCGCCCCGCTGCCAGGCGGCCACGGTACACCCAGCGGCAAAAAACGCCACCGGGCGATCGGCCATGAAGGGAGCGCGAGCCACGGTGGTTTACGGCCGGGGCCAGATGAACTGCGTCGGTTTCTTTTTCTTGGGTTTGGGCAGCGGTGGTGGCGCGGTTTCGGTGTATTCGTCCTCAGACGCGTCGGCCTCCGCCTCATCGTCCTCCGACCCTGCGGGGTTGCCGCCTGGTTGCGGGATTCGCTTCTGCTCGATGAAAAAGGCTAGCCAATGAGCAATCAGGGCCACGGCCAATGCTACGTAAAGCGCCCAGAGCGCCGTCACGACGCCATCGACGACCAGACGTCCCCAACTGAAGCCCGGCTTCAAGTTGCCGTAGGCCATCGTCATGGTCCAACCGATGGCGGCCAGTATCGCACCCATCAGGACGTTGGAAGCGAAGAGCTGCCAATGATTGCCCCGCGTCGCCTGCCAGCAGAGGACGAAGGGCAGTTCCTCGCGGATGGCGATCAGCGGCAGCTTGATATAGAGCCGCACCATGATGACCGCGGTGAGCATCGTGACCAGCGGTGCGAGGTTGACCAGCCAGAACCAGGGACCCGCATAGGACACGGGAAACAGGGTCGGTACGTTCTGCAGGAAATAGAACGGTACGCCGAGCAGGCCGGCGATCAGTGCAAAACGCAAGTTGGTTTCGGAGAAGAATCCGTCGAAGGGATTGGTGGGAAGTTCGGTGCCCAGCACTATATGACGTTGGATGCCGATGGCGAACGGCGTCAGCACCAGAATCAACGGCAAGCGGCTTGCGAAATAGATCCAAGGCCGGCCTTCCCAATGGAAGACGTCGATGGCGAGGACGATCGCTACCCGGGCGATGAACAGGAAGCCGACGCAATAGAGCGTGTAGGCCGACAGCATCACCGAGCGCGAGAACACCGAGCCGAAGGCGTTATTGATCGGCGCAATGATGGGGATCGTCTTCTCAGTCATGACGGTGTGCCGGTTTCCGGAAAGGGCTCAGGTGATGGTCTCGGCATAGTGGCAAGCGACGAGGCGGCCGTCGATGGGCCGCGGCTGTGGAAGGCGCAGCCCTTGGGCGGATCGAGGGGCGATGGCAGCTCGCCATGTAACACCTGGCGCTGACCGCGATGCGTCGGGTCTGCACGCGGCGTCGCCGCCAACAGAGCGCGCGTGTAAGGATGGAGAGGCTTGGCGAAGATGCGCTCTTTCGGTCCCTGTTCGCATGTCCGCCCTAAATAGAGCACGAGAACGTCGTCGGCGATGTGACGAACGACACCTAGATCGTGGGAGATAAAGAGGAACGCCAGCACGAACTCGTCGCGGAGATCCATCATCAGGTTCAGAACCTTAGCCCGGATCGACACGTCCAGAGCCGAGACCGGCTCATCGGCGACCACCACGGCGGGGTGCAGCATCAGGGCGCGGGCGATGGCGATCCGTTGGCTCTGCCCGCCGGAAACATATGCGGATAGCGGCTGACGTGCTCGGGCCGGAGGCCAACCTTGGCCATCATGGCGCGCGCCGCCGCGGCACGTTCGGTGGCGGTCAGCGTCGTGTTGATGGCGAGCGTCTCGAAGGATGAGGCTTCGCCGCGATGCATCACCGAGGGCCTAGCTCTTGCGCCGCTGGGTGGCCCAGGGCGTGCCGAGCTCGTCGAGCATGCCGTGGACGGCGTCGACCATGCTGGCCCCATAGCGGCGCGACCGATCGCCCTGCCAGCTGACCTCGGACGCGGTGTTGTCTTCATCGAGGAACGGAAATTCGATGATGAGCCCGAAGGTCTTGAAGGTCTCGGCCGCCCAGGACCCGGACATGGCGAGCGGATCGGTGCCGGCCGGATAGCCCCAGTGCCTGCGCTCCGGCTCGTGGTCGGGATTGGCTTGAGACAGGCTCGCGTCAAACGTGTCGGCGAGACGTTCCAGGCGGCGGCTCCACGACGGAATGCCGCTCGGCCGGACGCCCCAGGTAAAGGTGTAGCGCTCGGCGGCGTGAAGATCGACGAAGACATCGAGGCCGGTTTTAAGGATGCGCTTCCGGACGACGTAGACCTCGGGACTACTCTTCATCGTCGTGACCGACCATTCCCGGTTCAAATCGGTGCCGTTGCCGCTGCAGCGATGGTTACCGTTGCGGGATCCGTCCGGATTGATGTTCGGGATGACGTAGAAGACGCAGCGCTTGAGCACGGCGCTGGCCAACGCGTCGCCTTCGTCGATCAATCGGTGGACCAGGCCCTCGACGGCATAGGGGCCTTGGGTCTCGCTCGGATGATGGCGGGCAGTGATCCAGATCGCGTACTTGTCGCGACCCGGCTTGCCGATCGTCAGAAGATCGATGTCCTGGCCTTCGATGCTTTGGCCCAAGACTTCATGACGGACGCGCGTCGACATCTGAGCGCGGCCGATGAGCGCCAGGTCCTGCTCGCGGGTATAGGGAACGGCGTAGGCGTAGAAGACCGAATCGTGGGCCGGCTTGTGACGAAAGCTCAAGACCTTGCCGTCGTACTTCGTCGGCACGCGGAACCAAGTTTCGCGGTCATAGGACGCGGCGACGCGGAATTTGTCCCAGGCGTCGGCCCAATGGGCCTTGGCGGCGTTCTCGATCCGGAACGTGCAATCGACGCCGCGGCCGCCGGTAACGCGGAAATAAAACCATTGGAGCAGCTTGGTCTTGGTGTCGGGGCGCAGCGCCAGACGAATTTTCGCAGGGTTGGCGGCATTGATGACGACAATGCTGCCGGAATCGAAATTGGCGTTGATGTTCATCGGGTCCTGTCGGGGTGGGTGCGGAGGGAAGGGCCGCCCGGATCCGGCATGACCGGACCCGGGCGGATCGAACGATTCGGACGGGTGCCTGTTACTTCAGGTCCACCTTCTGGAAGTACTGCACGCCGAAGGGGTCGACGTTGTAGCCGACGACTTCCTTACGCACCGGTGCGAACACCACTGAATGTGCGATCGGAATCCAGGGTGCCTCTTCCTTGGCGATGACCTGGGCGTCTTCGTAGAGCTTGGTGCGCTCGGCGACGGTGGTCGCCACCTTGGCTTTCAACATCAGTTCGTCATAGCTCTTGTTGCACCAGCGGGCCAGGTTCGCGCCGTTGTTGGCGGCAAGTCTAGCCTGATTTCCAGGACCAGTGGAACGGCGGCCAGGCCCGTCCGGCCTTGTTTCGTTACCGCTCATTGAGGCGTCGCGCCTCGGCGTGAAGCCGTGGCAGACTGCGGCCCGCTATGGAATCGCTTGAGCCGTCACCGAAGCCGCCGTCCGCCGCCGCCGCGCGCGACCGCCGCAGCCTATACCTCATGATTGCGATGGTGGTGGCAGCCGGCGTCGCGGTGTACGCCCTCAAAGGGATCGACATTGTCGTCGCCTCGCTCCAAGCCGATTTCGAACTGCTGCTTTATATGATCCCGCGCATGGCGGCGGCCGTCATCCTCGGCGGGTTCGTTCAAGCCATGGTGCCGAAGGGCATGATCGCGCGATGGCTCGGCGAAGGCGCCGGCTTTCGCGGCTACGCGCTGGCGACCATCGCCGGCACCTGTACGCCAGGCGGGCCGATGCTGTCGTTTCCGATCGTGGTTGGCTTGCGCGCCGCTGGCGCCGGTTATCCGGCGCTCATTGCCTATGTCACCGCCTGGGCAACCCTCGGCATTCATCGCATCGTGACGTGGGAGATTCCGTTGTTCGGCGAAAAGTTCGCGTTGGCGCGCTTTGCCGCGTCGCTGGTGTTCCCGACGCTCGTCGGCTTCGCGACGCAAGCCATACTCGCTCGCTGCAAACAGGCGCTCTGATCATGGATTCCTCCATCGTCGTTCTCGGTGGGCTCGCGGCAATTGCTGTCGCTGTCGCCGCCTATCAGGGAGACGGCCGAATTGCTCAAGGCTTCAAGGCCTCGGGCGGACTCGTCTCCATGATGGCGATCCGCCTGCCGCTGGGCCTGATCCTGGCCGGGTTTCTCGGAACGCTGGTGCCGAACGATGCCGTTGCCGGATGGATGGGCGACGAGGCCGGCTGGAAAGGCATCCTAATTGCCTCGGCGATCGGCGGGTTCACGCCGAGCGGACCATTCGTCTCATTCCCGGTGGCGTTGGCTCTTCACAAGGCCGGGGCGGGATTGCCGCAGGTCATCGCCTTCGTGACCGCCTGGTCTGTCTTCGCCTTCAATCGCGTCGTGACCTGGGAATGGCCGTTGCTCGGCATGCGGTTCGTGGTCGTGCGGCTTTTGATTTCGCTGCCTATCCCGCCGCTGACCGGGTGGCTCTCGGGACTTCTGCTCGGCTCTTAAGCGGCGCGCTTCATCCGCTGGACTAAGGATTTCATTTCGGCGGCCATGGCGTCGGCGGCGAGCCGATGACGATGCCCGTGACCGGGCAGTATCCATTCGAAGCGATAGTCGGCCAGCGCCGCCATCGAGGCGGTTTGCTCGTCCCAATCGTACCAACAGACGTCGCGCGACGCGCCGAGCCGTTCTTTGCCGGGACGCCACGACAGGTGGTCGCCGGTGAACAGGAATTTATCGCGATACAAAAGACAAGCCGATCCTCGGGTGTGTCCAGGCACGGGAATTAAAGCAATGTCCTCGGCCAGGCGGATGGGCTCGCGGCCCGTGATCGGCATCTCGACGGCGAGGCCGCGGGCGTCGGCGGTATGGAGGATGCGCGTCAGGCCGAAGTGGTCGCGGAACTTCTGATGATCGGCGATGTCGTCGCAATGGGTCAGGAACATCGTGCGGACGCCGCCCAGGGCCTCGATGCGGCGGATCAGCGGTCGGGCGAAGCGGGGCGAATCGATCAGGACGTTACCTTCGGGACGAACGATCAGGTAGCTCGCCGCGCCATAGCTCGACCGCGCGTGATAGCCGCAGTGAAAGACGTTCTCGGCGATCTGGTCTGGGAAGGCCGCTTCGGCGGCGTGGAGGTCATGTTTCGTTGTCGTGCCGATGGCGCCGACCGGGCAGGCGATCACCGCCATGCGCGCTTGGTGGCGCTCGGCTTCGGTTGCCGGTTGGCGATAGACGCGGGACGCGCCCTCGGTCTCGTCGAAGTTCGCCGGGGCGACCCAGCGGCAGGTCGAGCAGTCGATGCAGGTCGAATCGACGAAGAAGTCGCCGGCCGCATTCGCCGCCAGGCGTTTGGCCTCGGCCGCCATGCAAATACCTCGTCGCGGTTGGCCGCAGTTTCGCTTCGGATGATTATACTGCCGCGATGGCGCTTCCCCCAACTGTGGTCCGGGCTCGCCGCCCCGATGCCCCGGCTCTCGTTGCCGGCGTTGGTCAGGCGGTGTGGATTTCCGCGGCCGGCGAGATCGAGACGCTGAGCCTGGCGGATGCCGCGGCGCGTCTCGAACGCGGCGTCGTGCCCTTCGTATGCCACGCCCGTTCGCTGTGCCGTCGCCTCGATCTGCCGCGCGTTCCGACTCTCGATCTGCTTGAACTTTTCGCCTTCGTCCGGCCGGCCAAGTTCTGCCTGCCAACGCCGCTCGGCTTGGCCCAGGCCCTCGGTCTGCCCGTACCGGGCGATCGCGACGAGTCGGCGATGCTTCTCTTTCAAGCGGCGTCGCAGCTTCTGGACGAGTTGGCCGCCACTCCTGATGACCATGCCCGGGCCATCGCGGTCGCCATGGCGCAAGGCGGGTGGATATGGGGCGGAGCTGTCGTCGCAGCGCTGGGTGGGAAAGGCAACGACGCCGCCCAGCCGATCGAGGCCTTCAAGGTCTGGAAATCCTTGCCGGCCTGGGAGGAGCGTGGGCCTGAACCCGCGCCTGGAACACTGCCGATCGCCCCGGAGGAATCGCGAAGCCGGCTTGCTGACTTGCTCGGCACCGACGCCGAGAGCCGTCCGGGACAGTCGGACTATGCGGCCGAAGTCGCGGCGGCTTTCGAGCCGCGCCAGACCTTTGGCGAGCCGCACTTTGTCGTCGCGGAAGCCGGTACCGGCGTCGGCAAAACGCTCGGCTACCTCGCGCCAGCGAGCCTCTGGGCCGAGCGCAACAAAGGCGCGGTTTGGGTTTCGACCTACACGCGAAACCTACAACGCCAGCTCGATCAGGAACTCGATCGCGTCTTTCCGAACGCCGACGACAAACGGTCGAAGGTCGTAGTTCGCAAAGGCCGCGAGAACTATTTCTGCCTGCTCAATTTCGACGACGCCTTGGCGCAATTATCGCGTCCCGGCGCCACAGCCGCGGTCGGCCTTGGGTTGATGGCGCGCTGGGCGCGGGCCAGCCGCGACGGCGACATGGTCGGCGGCGATTTCCCGGCCTGGCTAGTCGATCTCGTCGGCCGGGGCGCGACCCTCGAACTGACCGACACGCGCGGCGAATGCGTCTATTCGGCCTGTCCGCACTACGACAAGTGCTTCATCGAGCGCAACGTGAGAAAGGCGCGCCGCGCCCAGATCGTCGTCGGCAATCATGCGCTCGCCATGGTTCAGGCGGCGCTGGGCGGCGGCGATGAATCGGCCGGGACATTTCTGCCGACGCGGTATGTGTTCGACGAAGGTCATCATGTGTTCGATGCCGCCGATGCCGCCTTTGCCGCAACCCTGAGCGGCATCGAATCCGAAGACTTGCGTCGCTGGTTGATCGGTGCCGAAGGACGGCGCTCGCGAGCTCGCGGGCTCGCCTCGCGTCTCTCGGATTTGGTGCGCGATCGTCCTTTGCCCGCGGCGTCTCTCGAAGAAGTCTTGATGGCGGCGCGCGCTTTGCCAGGTCGTGGCTGGCACCAGCGTCTCGCCGGCGAAGCACCGCTCGGCCCGACCGAAGCGTTCCTCGCCCAGGTTAGCCGTCAGGTCTATGCCCGCGCCGTCGGCGCCGAAGCCGGCTACGGATTGGAAACGGACGTCCGGCCGCCGCTCGATGGCCTTCTCGATGCAGCGGCACAACTCGAAGTCGCATTGCAGCGCTTGATCGGCCCGGCCCGCGATCTGGTCCGTCATCTCCGGACGATCCTGGTCAACGATGCGGCACAGCTCGACACTGCAGCGCGGCTGCGCCTCGACGCGGTCGCCCGCGGATTGGAGCGGCGGGCGCAAGGTCGCCTGGAAGCCTGGATCGCGATGCTGGGCTCGCTTCGTCACGAAACACCGCCCGAGTTCGTCGATTGGTTTGCCGTCGAGCGCATCGACGGCCGCGATACCGATGTCGCGTTTCATCGCCGCTGGCTGGACCCAACCCAGCCCTTCGTCGAAGTCGTCGCCAAGCCCGCCCATGGCGTGCTCGTCACGTCGGCAACGCTTCGCGATTCGACCGGCGAGCCCGAGACCGATTGGACCGTCGCCGAAGCGCGGACGGGTGGGCCGCATCTCCCGCTACCGCCGGTGCGGGTTGCCGTGGCGTCACCTTTCGACTACGTGGCGCGGACCCGTGTTCTGGTCGTCACCGATGTCGTCCGGACCGATGTGGATCAGATCGCCAGCGCCTATCGGGAATTGTTTTTGGCTGCGGGTGGCGGCGGGCTCGGGCTATTCACAGCGATCACTCGGCTCCGCGCCGTGCACGCGCGGATCGCCGGCCCTCTCGAAAAAGCCGGTATCGCGTTGCACGCCCAGCACGTCGACGCGCTGGATGCGGGAACGCTCATCGATATTTTCCGTGCCGAGGAAAACTCCTGTCTGCTCGGAACCGACGCGGTGCGCGACGGCGTCGATGTGCCCGGCCGTTCGCTACGCTTGATCGTCTTCGACCGCGTACCGTGGCCGCGTCCCGATATTCTTCACAAAGCGCGCCGTGCCGCGTTCGGCGGCCGTGCCTACGAAGAACGCCTGGTCCGGCTCAAACTGAAGCAAGCCTATGGCCGATTGATTCGGCGCGCCGACGATGCGGGAGTCTTCGTCATGCTCGATCGCCAATTGCCGAGCCGCCTGTTCTCCGCTTTTCCCGACGGCGTCACTGTGCAGCGCCTCGGTTTGAAAGACGCTCTCGCTGCAACTCTGGAATTTTTGGGGCACCGAACGCCACGGCTCGCGGCGCCGGCGACCGTGGACTAGAGCGCCGTCAACGACGGCCGGAAGGAGCGATCAATGGCGGACATCGATCAGCGCGTCTCATTGCGAGGTCAGACCGTCGGCTTCATCGGGCTTGGTCTTATGGGCCGGCCCATGAGCCGGAATCTTCTCAAGAGCGGCGTGCGGCTTCTGGTGTGAAACCGGTCGCCGGGTCCGGTCGAGGATCTCAAGGCCGCCGGAGCGATTCCGATGCCGAGCCCAGGAGCCGTCGCTGCCGAGGCTTCCATCGTCATTGTCATGGTCGCCGATACCGCGGCCGTCGAAGCGGTGTTGCTCGGTGCGGTCGGAATCCTCGGCACTGCGCGCCGCCAATGTCTGGTGATCGACATGGGCACGACCGCCGTTGCGGCGACGCGGCGCTTCGCCAAAATAGTCATCGACGCCGGGGGCGACTATGTCGATGCGCCGGTGTCGGGCGGCACCATTGGCGCCGAAGCCGCATAGCTCACGATCATGGCCGGTGGTTCGGCGGCGGCGGTCGATCGGGCGCGACCGGTCTTCGACGTTCTCGGGAGTCGCGTCACCCATGTCTGTCCGACCGGCACCGGCCAGATCGCGAAGGCGGCAAATCAAATGATCGTAGGACTGTCGATCGGCGCGGTTGCCGAGGCACTGACCCTCGCTCGACGCGCCGGAGCCGATCCGGCGAAAGTCCGCGAAGCCTTGAAAGGTGGCTTTGCCGATTCCCGTATTCTCGAAGTTCACGGCCAGCGCATGATTTCGGGCGAGCTCAAGCCCGGCGCTAAAGCGACCACCCAGCGAAAAGACATGGCGCAAGCCTTGGCGCTAGCGGGCGACATCGGTGTCGATCTGCCGGCAACGCGGCTCAATCTTGATCTCTACGAAAAGCTGATTGCGCTCGGGTTCGGCGATCTCGACCACGCGGCCCTGATCAAAGCTATCGACGTCCCGCCGGCCAAGCTCAAATGAAAAGGGCCGCGGCAATGCCGCGGCCCTTTCGAGAACCGACCGAGTGAGTCGGTATTCTTAGAAGTCCATCCCGCCGCCCGGAGGCATGGCCGAACTGCCGTCTTTCTTTTCGGGCTTCTCGGCGATCAGCGCTTCGGTGCTGATCAGGATGCCGGCAACCGAGGCCGCGTCCTGAAGGGCGATGCGCACGACCTTGGTCGGATCGATGATGCCGGCCTTGATCATGTTGACGTATTCGCCGGTCTGGGCGTCGTAGCCGTAGGTCGTATCCTTCTTATCCAGAATCTTGCCGATCACGACGGAGCCATCGGCGCCGGCGTTTTCGACGATCTGGCGAGCCGGCATGGAGATGGCCCGACGGATGATCTCGATCCCGACCTTTTGGTCGTTGTTGGCGCTGTTGACCTTGTCGAGCGCCTTGATGGCGTAGAGCAACGCCGTGCCGCCACCCGGAACGATGCCTTCCTCGACCGCGGCGCGGGTGGCGTGAAGGGCGTCATCGACGCGATCCTTCCGCTCCTTCACTTCGGTCTCGGTGGCACCGCCGACCCGGATCACCGCCACGCCGCCCGCCAACTTGGCAAGCCGCTCTTGGAGCTTTTCCTGGTCGTAGTCGGACGTCGTCTCGTCGATCTGGGCCCGCATCTGGTTGCAGCGGGCTTCGATGTCCGCCTTCTTGCCAGCGCCTTCGATGATCGTCGTGTTCTCTTTGTTGATGAGAACCCGCTTGGCGCGGCCCAACATCTGGACCGTAACGTTCTCGAGCTTGATGCCGAGGTCTTCGCTGATCAGCTGACCACCGGTCAGGATGGCGATGTCTTCGAGCATGGCTTTGCGCCGGTCGCCGAAGGCCGGAGCCTTCACCGCCGCCACTTTGAGACCGCCGCGCAGCTTGTTGACGACGAGGGTGGCGAGCGCTTCGCCCTCTATTTCCTCGGCGACGATCAGGAGCGACCGGCCTGACTGGACGACGGTCTCGAGAACCGGCAGCAACGGCTGCAAGCCCGAGAGCTTCTTCTCGTGAACGAGGATGTACGGATTGTCGAGCTCGACGCTCATCTTGTCTGCATTCGTGATGAAGTACGGTGAGATGTAGCCGCGATCGAACTGCATGCCTTCAACGACGTCGAGTTCGCTTTCGAGGCTTTTGGATTCCTCGACCGTGATGACGCCTTCGTTGCCGACCTTTTCCATCGCTTCGGCGATCATTTTGCCGATCGAGGCATCGCCGTTGGCCGAAATCGTCCCGACCTGGGCGATCTCCGACGTGGTCGATACTTTCTTCGAGCGCTTCTTGAGGTCTTCGACAACCGCCGCAACGGCCGCGTCGACACCGCGCTTCAGGTCCATCGGGTTCATGCCGGCGGCAACTGCCTTGGCGCCTTCGCGAACGATGGCACGGGCGAGAACGGTGGCCGTCGTGGTGCCGTCGCCAGCTTCGTCGTTACACTTGCTCGCGACTTCGCGCACCATTTGCGCGCCCATGTTCTCGAACTTGTCGGAGAGCTCGATTTCCTTGGCCACCGTCACGCCGTCTTTGGTGATGCGCGGCGCGCCGAAGGACTTGTCGAGGACGACGTTGCGACCCTTGGGGCCGAGCGTCACTTTGACGGCATCGGCGAGAAGATCGACGCCCCTGAGGATCCGGGCTCGGGCGTCTCCGCCGAACTTAATTTCTTTGCCAGCCATGATTTTTTAGTCCCTTCCGTTCGTTATTTCTTCTTGCCGGAGTCGGTGATGACTCCGAACAGCTCGGATTCCTTTACAACGACAAGCTCTTCGCCATCGACTTTGACTTCGGTGCCGGTCCATTTGCCGAACAGCACTTTGTCGCCGACTTTGACGTCCATCGGGATGAGCTTGCCGCTCACGTCGCGGGCGCCCGGGCCGACGGCGACGACTTCGCCTTCCATCGGCTTTTCTTTGGCGGTATCGGGAATGATGATCCCACCCGTTGTCTTTTCGACGCCTTCGAGACGGCGGACCACAACGCGGTCCTGTAGCGGTTTGAATTTCATGGCTTAACCTCGCCTGTTAGCACTCTAGTGCGATGAGTGCCAAGCATGTAGAGGCGGGGGTCATCCTTGTCAAGGGAAGAGGCCGGATTCGCAGGGTGGATCCGGGTCGGAGGGCGGTGATCCGACGTGTTCGGCGCCTCGTGAAGCTCTCCGGGACTGGGAGCATCGGGACAGACCGGGGAATCTGTTAAACTCCGCTCCTGATGGCCGAAGGACGCGACATCCCATGGTTTGATCCCACCGGGGCCATACGGATTCTCGACGAATTGCCCGATCCGATCGTGGTCGTTGACCGCAACCGCACGATCGTGACCATTAACCGCTCCGCCCGGGAATCGTTCCAGGTCGCCGCGACCGGCCGCAATCTGGCCCAAGCCATTCGCCATCCGGCCATTCTCGGTGCGGTCGACAGCGTGTTGGCCGGCCGGCCCGGCCGATCGGTCGAACTAAGCCTCGCCGCGCCCGTCCGGCGCGATTTCATTCTGCAGGTCGCTGGATTGCCGCATCCGGCTGGCGCCTTGCTGGCGTTTCACGATGTGACCGAAGTCCGCAAATGGGAGCGGATGCGGGCCGACTTCGTCGCCAACGTCAGTCACGAGCTTCGCTCGCCGCTGGCGTCACTGGTGGGGCTGCTCGAAACGCTGACCGGCCAGGCCCGCGATGACACCGAAGCCCGCGACCGTTTCGTCGCCATCATGCATGAAGAAGCCCGCCGGATGGCGCGCCTCGTCGATGACTTGTTGTCGCTGTCGCGGGTGGAAATTCACGAGCACGTTCAGCCGCGCGAGCCGCAGGACGTGAAGCAGATCGTGGGCGGCGTCGCCGAGTTGCTCGCCAAACGAGCCGCCGAGCGCAGCATGCCGATCGACCTCGCCATCCCGGCCGGGCTTGCCCCGGTGGCTGGCGATCGCGACGAACTGGTCCAGGTCTTTCAGAACCTGATCGACAACGCCATCAAGTACGGCCGGGCCGGAACGCCCATTCGGATCGAGGGCCGGGTCATCGAACGGATCGTCGGCCGCGACAAGCCGGGGATTGCCATCGCCATTATCGATCAGGGCGAAGGCATTCCCGAAGACGACCTGCCGCGCCTGACCGAGCGATTCTATCGCGTCGATAAAGGCCGATCGCGGGCTTTGGGTGGTACCGGTCTTGGCCTCGCCATCGTCAAACACATCGTCAATCGTCACCGTGGACGCTTCGCGATCGATAGTGTCCTGGGGCGTGGCAGCACCTTTACGGTGCAATTGCCCCTCGCGGAACCCCAGAGTTCCGCCGAAATCATTGGTCCTGGAACGCCTGTCACGAAACTGTAACGGATCGGTCATAGCATTGAGACCGTTCAGTCATAGGTATGGAGCAGTCGCTAGCTAGGGTTCGGATCGAGCGGTCGACCGGAGGTCGGCCGTTGATCGCAAACCACTCCTAGCCACAGACACCACAGGACAATGCATATGATGAAACGACACATTCTTCGGGGATTGGTGGCGGCCGGCGGCGTCATGCTCGGCCTCTCCGCCCATGCGCAGCAGGGTCTCGACCCGCTCCTCGCCGACTACAAGCCGGTGAGCGGCGTCTCGGGCAGCCTCAAGTCGATCGGCTCCGACACGCTCAACAATCTCATGACGCTCTGGGCCGAGGGCTTCAAAGCCCAGTACCCGAACGTCAACATCGAGATCGAAGGCAAGGGCTCGGGAACGGCGCCCCCTGCTTTGATCCGTGGAACGGCTCAGTTTGGTCCGATGTCGCGGCCGATGAAGTCCGCCGAGATCGACGAGTTCGAGAAGAAATATGGCTACAAGCCGTCGGCCGTGCGCAGCGCCGTCGATGCTCTCGCCGTGTTCGTCCACAAGGACAATCCGGTGAAGTGCCTGACGCTGCAGCAAGTCGACGCGGTATTCTCGAAGACCCGTCGCGGCGGCTCGGACAAAGATATGGCGACTTGGGGCCAGCTCGGCGTGACCGGCGAATGGGCCGACCGTCCGATTTCGCTCTACGGCCGCAACTCGGCGTCCGGCACGTACGGCTACTTCAAGGAAGTTGCTCTCTTCAATGGCGACTACAAGGACTCGGTCAAAGAACAGCCCGGCTCGTCGGCCGTGGTTCAGGGCATCGCCTCGGACCGCTTCGCCATGGGTTACTCGGGCGTCGGCTACAAGACGGCTGACGTGAAGACGGTTCCGCTCTCCGCCAAGGCGGGTGCGACCTGCTACGACGCGACCAGCGACAACGCCTACTCGGGCGACTACGTGCTGTCGCGCTTCCTCTACATCTACGTGAACGTCAATCCGAACCAGGCGCTCGATCCGCTGCGCGCCGAGTTCATCAAGTACGTCTATTCCAAGGCTGGCCAGCAGGCGGTGCTGAAGGACGGGTTCTTCCCCGTTACTGGCGCCATTGCTCGCGAAGACCTCAAGGCCAAGAAGTTGATGAACTAGTCGTCGGAGCGGCCGGTGCCCTGCGCCGGCCGCTCTTTCTCTTCCTATCCCGTCGCGTTCCTCGTCTTGCGTGAGCCATGAGCGAATCCTCCACACCTTCCATGACCGCGCTCGCCGCCGCTCGTCGTAAGACGCGGCAATCGGTCAAGATCATCGATCGCATTGCCGACAGCGTCATCACGATCGGTGGCTTGTCGGTGATCGTCGCCGTCATCGGGATCGTGGCGTTTCTCATTTCGGTTGCCATTCCTCTGTTTACGGGCGGAGAAGCCAGCCTGCGGCGCGATGCGCGACTCGCTGTACCACCCGGGCGCGCTGTCGCCACGTTCATGGACGACCACAAAATTCTCGCCGTGGTGCTCGAAGAAGGCGGGCGCCTCCGGGCCTTTCACGTTGCGACCGGGACCGAGATTGCGGTGCCAACGCTCGATTTCGGCGGCCGTCGCCTGACCAGTTTCGGTCAGTCTTCCATGGGTGACGGGATCGCGTTCGGATTTGCCGACGGCAGCGTCACCGTGGGTCGCTTGCGGTTCGGCACCGTCGTCTTGCCTACCGACCAGGTCCCGGCCGGTTTGCGCGATCTCGGCGAGCGGGCCCTCTCCGATGGTCGCTCCGTCTACGTGCAAATCGATTCCGCGCAGGTGCGCAAGATCGAAGTGGATGTCGATTTCGACGCGCCCCAACCAATCGCCGAGGACGGCAGCCCCATCGTCGCTCTCGGATACCGCATCGCCGGAACCGTCGAACGCCCGTCCCGCGTGCTGGCTACCGTCGATGGTCGCGGCGTCGTTCGTCTCAGCCGCGCCGAATCGCGCCGCAACATTCTGACCGGACAAACCACGACCCGCGTCGAGACGTCGCGGTTTCCCGATTTGCCGGCGGCGCTCACGGTGGCCGACGTACTCCTGACGGAATCGGCGGATCAGATCTATGTCGCCGACACGACCGGGATCGTGCATCGCTTCGACTCGCGCGATTTCACCAAGCCTGTGTTGGCCGAGAGCATCGATCTCTTCCCCGGCCCCGAAAATCTAACTGTCATAGACTTTCTGATCGGTGAACAGTCGATCGTCGCCGGCGGATCGCAGGGCTCTGTCGACGTGTACGCCCGTCTGCAGCGTGCCGACGCCAAGACGGTGGACGGTTATCAGATGATCCGGATCCATCGGCTTGAGCCACATGCCGGTGCAGTCCGTCATCTTCAGCCGAGTCATCGCGGCAAGGCGTTTCTGACGGCCGACGAGAACGGCGCCGTATGGTTCCGGCATTCGACCAGCCAGCAGGTCCTCGTCAAGCTCGAGGTAGCCCCGGAGCCGCGCGACGTTAGCGCTCTCGCCTTGTCGCCGCGCGATGATGGCGCCGTGGCGCTGGCCATCGACGGGCGCTATCGGGCGTGGGACATGAACGTGCCCCATCCCGAAACCACGTGGGCCTCGATCTTCGGTCACGTTTGGTATGAAGGCTATTCGGAGCCGTCCTATACGTGGCAATCCTCGTCCGGCACCGACAGCTTCGAGCCGAAATTCTCGTTGATCCCGCTCATGTTCGGGACCTTCAAGGCGACGCTTTATTCGCTGCTGTTCGCGGTTCCGATCGCGCTGCTCGGCGCGATCTATACGTCGGAATTCGTGCATCACCGGGTTCGGGCGGTGGTCAAGCCGACCATGGAGATGATGGCGTCGTTGCCGTCGGTGGTTCTCGGCTTTATTGCGGCGTTGGTTCTGGCGCCCTGGGTCGAGAACTGGATTGCCGCAATCCTCTTGGTCTTTGTCGTTTTGCCGGTGTCGCTGGTTGCGGCCGCCTATGCGTGGCAGCTCATCCCGCAGCACTACGCGCTTCGCCTCCAGAACATTCCCAAATTCAGCTTGATGTTCGTTGTCGTCATTGCCGCGTTCTGGATCGCCTTCGCGTTGGGCCAGGTGTTCGAGGCGTTGTTTTTCGCCGGCGATCTTCGCGCGTGGCTCGACGGTAAGGTCGGATCTCCGGTGCCGTTCCTGGTGCTGCTGGGATTGCCCGTCGCCTTGGCCATCACGCTTACGATCTTCGATCGCGTTGCCGCGGAACGATTCGCCGCTGCGCTCAAAGCTCGGCCGCGGTTTCAGGCGGCACTTCTCGATCTGGGCCGTTGGCTCGCGATTCTCGCCGCGTCCGTCGTGCTGAGCGTGGTCATCGCCTGGATGCTTACCGCGATCGGCGTGGACGCGCGAAACGGCCTGGTCGGAACCTACGTCCAACGCAACACTCTGATCGTCGGCTTCGCCATGGGCTTTGCGGTGGTGCCGATCATTTACACGATCGCCGAAGACTCGTTGAACGCGGTGCCGCCGCATTTGCGCGCCGCCAGTCTCGCCTGCGGTGCGACACCGTGGCAGACGGCGACCTCGGTCATTCTGCCGACGGCGATGAGCGGTGTCTTCGCCGCCATCATGGTCGGCATGGGCCGCGCCGTCGGCGAGACCATGATCGTCGTCATGGCGGCGGGCAATACACCGCTTCTTGACTGGAACGTGTTCAACGGACTTCGCGCACTCTCGGCCAACATCGCCGTCGAACTGCCCGAAGCCGTCAAAGACTCGACGTTGTTCCGGATGCTGTTCTTGGCCGCGCTCGTCCTCTTCGTGATGACGTTTGCGATCAACACCGGCTCCGAAATCATCCGCCAGCGGTTCCGCCGGCGGGCGGCGCAGCTTTAGGACCGCACCATGGACACCGTGCCCATCGCGCGCGACGACAACCCGACCGACCGGACCCCGGCGCAATCGGCGTCGTCTTTGCGCGCTACCGCTCTCAGCGCCTATGGCGAGCCATATCTGTGGGGCTTGGGCGGCGCGTTGGCGCTCGGCGTTCTGATGATCGTCGGGTTACTGTTCCTGGTCTTTTGGAACGGTATTGCGACGTTCTATCCGAAACCGATCGCCGAAATCCGCCTGACCGATGGCGCGACCATCATTGCCGGCGAACCGATCCGGTCCGAGCTGTACCGGCCGGCCGCCGACGAGCGCGGCCGGATGTCGCCCGAAGCGCAACGGGCCATGGATGCCGCCGACGGTCACGCCAACCGAACGCTTTACCGGATCGGCAACTACGATCTCTACAACGAGGATTTTAGCTGGGTATCCGACCACACCGTGGCCAGCGTCGCTCATCCCGCGGATTACCATTTCGTCGAGCGTCTTGAATGGGGTCCTTTGATCGGACGGATCAAGACGGCGACGTTGTCTGGCCAGTCACGGTCTGCTGCCGATCTTGACCGCGCCGTTCTCGACCAAGCCCATGATCGCGCTCGGGCGCGATGGGCGCGCATTCGCGAGCTGGAACGCGACGGCATCGGCGCCATTAACCACGAACTCGAAGCCGAGCGGCTGCATGTTCGCAAGGTGGCGCTGACCGACGGCGAGGGCAGCTCGGAGCACCGTCGCGCCACCGACGAGCTCGCCACCCGTTCCGTCGAGCTCCAAGCGCAGTATCAGCGCCTCGTCGGCGAAGCCAACGCCTTGAAGGCCGAGAATGCGCGCAACGAAATCGTCTTTGCGGACGTCACCGGCCGCGAGATCAAAGTGCCGCTGGCCGGAATCGTCCGGATGTATCCCGCCAATGCTTTGAACGTGTTCCAGGCCATCGGCGTGTATCTATCGCGCTGGTGGGAATTCCTGAGCGACGAGCCCCGCGAAGCCAATACCGAGGGCGGCGTGTTGCCGGCGATCTTCGGCACCTTCGCAATGACTCTCTTGCTGGTCGTCGCCGTGACGCCGTTCGGCGTGATCACGGCGCTGTACCTGCGCGAATACGCCAAGCAAGGGCGTCTCGTCGCCGCGGTCCGTATCTCGGTCAACAATCTTGCCGGCGTTCCGTCGATCGTCTACGGCGTCTTCGGCCTCGGCTTCTTCGCCTATCTCGTCGGCGGGTCGATCGACGCCTGGTTCTTCCAGGAACGCTTACCGAGCCCGACGTTCGGAACCGGCGGCTTGCTGTGGTCGTCGCTCACGCTCGCCATCTTGACCGTCCCGGTCGTGATCGTTGCGTCAGAAGAAGCGTTGGCCGCCGTGCCGCTGAGTGTCCGCGAAGGCTCGCTCGCCTGCGGCGCTTCCAAGTGGCAGACAATTCGTCGCGTCGTCTTGCCACAGGCCATGCCCGGGATCATGACCGGGGTCATTCTGGCGATGGCGCGTGGCGCCGGCGAAGTCGCGCCGTTGATGCTGGTCGGCGTCGTCAAATTGGCGCCGGAGCTGCCGATCGACGGCATCTTCCCGTTCCTGCATCTGGAACGGAGTTTCATGCATCTTGGCTTCCACATATATGACGTCGGCTTTCAGTCGCGCAATTCCGAAGCCGGCAAGCCCATGGTGTTCGTCACGACGCTGCTTTTGATCACGCTCGTCGCGAGCATGAATGCCTTTGCCATCGTCGTCCGCAATCGCTTGAAGAAGCGATTCGCCGGCGCTCAGTTCTAAGGAGGGGCCCGTGGCCAGCGTTACTGAACTTGCCAAACCCACGACCCGTACCGTCTACCATACGAAACCGGGCGGGCACGGCGCGATCATCGATGTCGCCGATTTTTCGTTGTGGTACGGGAAGTCGCAGGCCCTGTTCGGTCTGTCGTTGAAGATCGAAAAGGATCTCGTGACAGCGCTGATCGGTCCGTCGGGCTGCGGCAAATCGACGCTGCTGCGCTCGCTCAACCGCATGAATGACTTGATCGAAGGTGTCTCGGTCGCAGGCCGGGTCACGTTTGCCGGCGACGACATCTACGATCGCGGCCTGGACGTCATCGCGCTGCGCAAGCGTATGGGCATGGTGTTCCAAAAGCCGAACCCGTTTCCCATGTCGATCTTTGAAAACGTTATCTACCCGTTGCGGGTCGATGGCGTCCGCGACAAGGCCGTTTTGGCCGAGACCGTTGAGCGCGCCTTGCGCGGTGCGGCGCTCTGGGACGAGGTCAAGGATCGGCTCCATGACAACGCCCTGGGGATGTCCGGCGGCCAGCAGCAACGCCTGTGCATCGCTCGCGCCATCGCCGGGGAGCCGGAAGTTCTCTTGATGGACGAGCCGTGCTCTGCGCTTGATCCTCTGGCCACGGCGCGGATCGAGGAACTGATCGACGAGCTCAGCGGCCGATATTCGATAGTGATCGTCACCCATAATATGCAGCAGGCCAGCCGCGTCTCCGACAATACGGCCTTCTTCTATCTGGGGAATTTGGTGGAGTACGGCGAGACCGAGGCAATCTTCACGGCGCCTCATGACGAGCGTACGCGCAGCTACATCACCGGCCGCTTCGGTTGACCGAAGCGGATTGAATGGAACGAACGCCATGGCGTCCGAACACATCGTCAAATCCTTCGACACCGAGCTGACGCGGCTCGAGAGCAAGATCGCCGAGATGGGCGGCCTTGCGGAATCGCAACTCGCTGAAACGTTCGAGGCTCTGGTCAAGCACGACATCGAAGCGGCGGCGCGGATCATCGAGCGTGACCGCCGCATCGACGAGATCGAAACCGAGGTCAATGCCTTGGCGCTGCGGCTCCTGGCGTTGCGTCAGCCCATGGCCGACGACCTGCGCGCCGCGGTTGCCGCGATCAAGATCGCGGCTGACCTCGAGCGCATCGGCGACTACGCCAAGAACGTCGCCAAGCGCATCTCCGCCATCGCCGATGCCTCGCCGGCGCTGTCGATCCACTCGATCGCGCGGATGGGCCAACTCGCTCAGACCATGGTCAAGACGGTGTTGGATGCATATGTGGCGCGCGATGCCGAGAAGGCCGAAGACGTGCTGGCTCAGGACGAGGCGGTGGACCAGCTTCACACCAGCCTGTTTCGCGAACTTCTGACCTACATGATGGAAGATCCGCGCAACATTTCGCCCTGCACGCATCTTCTGTTCATCGCCAAGAATATCGAGCGGGTCGGCGACCATGCGACCAACGTCGCGGAATCGGTCCTGTTCCTGATCCGCGGCAAGTTGCCCGTCGAAGAGCGCCGCAAGGTCGATGCCGCCAGTACGGCCCCGTCCACCAACCCGTCCGAGCGGACATGAAACCTCTCGCGCTGATCGTCGAGGACGAGCCGCCCCTCGTTGAGGTCATTCGCTACAACCTCGAGAAAGACGGATTTCGGACGGCCATTGCCAGCGACGGCGAGGAAGCGCTGATCGCGCTCGCCGAGGAAACGCCGGACGTCGTCGTTCTCGACTGGATGCTGCCGAAGCTATCCGGCCTCGAGGTCTGCCGTCGGATCCGGCGCGGAGCGGCAACCCGTCGCTTACCAGTGGTCATGGTGACGGCGCGCGGCGAGGAATCGGATCGCGTCCACTGCCTCGAAAGCGGCGCCGACGATTATTTGACCAAACCGTTCTCGCCCAAGGAGCTCATCGCCCGGGTTCGCGCCATCTTGCGGCGTTCGCGTCCGGCCTTGAGCGAAGAGCGGCTTGAATACGGCGACGTCGTCATGGATTTGGCGGCGCATCGCGTCTCGCGCGCCGGCTCGGCGGTCAAGCTCGGACCGACCGAATTCCGCCTGTTACGGACTCTCATGGAAAAGCCGCGCCGGGTGTTCTCCCGCGAGCAACTTTTGGATCAGGTCTGGGGCCGAGATTTGGACGTCGAGCCGCGCACGGTCGACGTTCACGTCCTGCGGTTGCGCAAAGCGCTCAATCGGATCGGAGAAGCGGACGTGATCCGAACGGTCCGCGGCGCCGGCTACGCTATCGACGTCGAGCCGGGTTAGGCCGGCGCGTCAGTACCCGCGCTTGATGTTCAGCCAGTCGTAACGGCTGACCGACGGCACGTCGACTTTGCGGATCGTGAGATCGCTCGACTGCTGCAGCACGTCGAGCGGCACGGCGATGCCAGGTTCGCCCAGCGTCCAAATCTTTCGATAAAAGTCGATCATGCTTTCGACGCGGCGGCCGCCGACGCCCATGATGATGTCGCCCGCTTTGATGCCGGCTTTCTCGGCCGGGCTGCCCGGCGTGACGCGCGACACGAAGACGCGGCCGAACGCTTCCTCGGTGTTGACGCCGAGCCACGGCTTTTGCCCTTTGGCGCGCCGGCCGTGCTCGATCATGTCGGTGAAGATCAGTTTCAGATCGTCGATCGGGACGAACATATTGCCGGGCAATGGCTGCGCTCCGGGAAGCGCAACGTTGATATAGAGCGAGCCGATGCCGACCAGCCGTCCTTCCTCGTTGATCAAGGCGGCACCGCCGAAATTCTGATGCGGCGGCGACGTGTAGATCGCGTTCTCGACCAGGTATTCCCACCCGCCGGCAAACGGCTTGCGCGACACGACGTAGCCGGGAGTGACCGGGCGCGGCCCGACGCTGACGGCGAGCACGCGGTCGCCCTCGGCCAGCGCCGAGGATTGACCTAGTCGGATCGGTTTAATGCCGAGCGCGGATTCGGCGCGCACCAGGCCGAAGCCGGATTCATGATCGTAGCCGACGACGTGGGCCGGAACGGCTTCGCCATCGGCTTTGATGATGTCGATGCGGCCGGCTTCCAAGATCAAATAGCCGATCGTCACCACTAATCCATTCTCATCGATCACGACGCCGCCGCCGGCGCGCTCGGCGCCCAGCGTCTGAGCGCTACGCGCGTCGGGCGGCACGCTGATGCGTAGCCCGACCATCGCGCCCAGAACATGGGCGGCGGGTTCTTCGGACGGCGTCGCGGCAAAGACGCGATCGTTCGCGAGGCTGACGCCAACGGCGACCAGTCCGGCGAGGATGAGAAGGCGGAGGACGGACAATCGGGCGAACATGAGCACGCTACTCCAATGGCATAGATTCCAACCCGAAGTCCACGCCCGGGCGGAAGCGCACACCAAAAAAATCTAGGATTCTATCCCGTCTGCGCCGTCACACATCGAGCGCGCTAATTAGCTACCAGATTCGAGGGCGGACACCGGCCGTACTTCGATGTTTTCGCCGTCGGCGACCGCGCAGCTTGTGCCGTTGGGACGCGTGACGACGATGGTCCAGCTTCCCGTCTTTGGCGACGCAAAGACTTCCATCATCGAGCCGTCGGCCTGCAAGCCGACTGCGACCGGGACTTCGGCGAAATTCCGCTTTAGCCCGTCGACGACCGCCGGACGTCGGGCACAGGATGGGGCGGCATCGGCGGCGTTGACGGAGACGCTCAACGTCAGCGCGGCGGCGCCAGCGGCGAGGGCGATCAGGATCCGCGTCAGCCGGGTCATGGCCTGCGTTCCGTGTGTGATGAGCGGTGACATGACAGAAAACGGTGCTTGAACGACCAGCCTGAGGTCGTGTATTTATATTTAGGTAGTGTGATATTGTCAATATTTAATATTGAGGTCGGAATGGATGACGCGCGATTTACGGGCAAGCTGTGCAAGGCGGCGCGGGCGTTGGCCGGCTGGAATCAAGCTGAACTTGCCAAGCACGCCAACGTCGCCAAGCAAACCGTCGCGGATTTCGAACGCGGCGCGCGCACGCCCTTTCCCAACAATTTGACGGCGATCCAAAACGCGCTCGGCGCGGCCGGCGTTGTCGTGACCGCCGATCCACACGGTGTGGGCGTTCGTATTGCTCCGTCGCCGTCGGCGATAACGACGCCGGCAGGTTCCTCGGCTGCGGAGCGCGAGGCCGAGCAAATTTTCCAGCGTTACGCGATGCCCGAAGACGCGCGTCAGGATTTTCTGGCACTCCTCGCGACGACCCGGAAAAAGAAATAGCCGCCGCGAATCGCATCGCGCGAAGGTGCGAGACGCGGTGCGCTGGCATCGCGTCCGACCTGCACCTATAGTTCCGTCATGATCGAGTCGCATGAGGCGGACCATTTGGCCGCCTCAACGGAACCAAACCGCAGCTATCTAGAAGGCTTGAACGATCGCCAGCGCGATGCTGTGCTGGCGACCGATGGGCCTGTGCTGGTGCTGGCCGGCGCCGGGACGGGCAAGACCCGCGTCCTTACGACCCGTTTCGTCCATCTTCTGCTCGAAGGCAAGGCCCGACCCTGGGAGGTCTTGGCCGTTACTTTCACCAACAAAGCCGCCGCCGAAATGCGGGAGCGCGCCGCGCGCCTCTTTGGCCGGGCGGTCGAAGGGTGGTGGATCGGTACGTTCCACGCCTTGAGTGCTCGGATCCTGCGGGCTCATGCCGAGGCGATCGGCTTGAAGCCGAACTTCTCGATTCTCGATCAGGATGACCAGCTGCGTCTCCTCAAGCAGCTCCTCGAATCCCACGAGATCGATGAGAAACGCTGGCCGCCTCGGGCCCTTCAGGCCGCCATCTCGCGCTGGAAGGATCGCGGCCTGACCCCGGACAAGGTCTCCGCCGTTGAAGGGGCTAAGATCGCCGATGGTCAGGCGCTCCGTCTTTACACGGACTATCAGGAGCGTCTTGCGACCCTGAACGCCTGCGACTTTGGCGATCTGCTGCTTCACGTCATCACGCTCTTTCAGAAGCAGCCAGACGTCTTGGCGCGCTATCAGCAGCAGTTTCGCTACATCCTGGTCGACGAGTATCAGGACACCAACGTCTCGCAATACCTGTGGCTACGTCTTCTCGCCCAGGCGCATCGCAATCTCTGCTGCGTCGGTGACGACGATCAGTCGATCTATTCCTGGCGCGGCGCCGAGATCGGCAACATCCTGCGCTTCGAGGCCGATTTTCTGGGCGCCACAGTTATTCGGTTGGAGCGCAACTATCGCTCGACGCCGCATATCCTCGCTGCCGCATCGGAGCTGATCGCGCATAACCAAGGCCGTCTCGGTAAGACGCTGTGGACCGAGTCCGCCGAAGGCGAGCCGGTGCGGGTCGTTGGGCTCTGGGACGGCGAGGACGAAGCCCGTTTCATCGGTGATGAGATCGAATCGCGCCAAACCAAGGGTGAGCCGTTGAGCGGTATCGCCATTCTTGTGCGCGCCGGTTTCCAAACCCGCGAATTCGAAGAGCGCTTGATCACGCTGGGCGTTCCGTACCGCGTAGTCGGCGGGCCGCGATTCTACGAGCGCCAGGAAATCCGCGACGCCGTCGCCTATTTGCGCGTTATCGTGCAGCCCGCCGACGATCTGGCGTTCGAGCGGATCGCCAATGTTCCGAAACGCGGTCTTGGCGACACGACCTTTCGCACGGTCCACGAGTTCGCCCGCGCCGAAAAGATTCCTCTGACCATGGCCGTCGCGCGCCTGGTCGAGACCGACGAACTCAAGCCGCAGCCGCGCGCCACGTTCATTCGCCTGCTTGGCGATATGGCGCGGTGGCGATCGCAGCTTGCGACCATTGCGCATGCCGATCTTGCCGCGCAGGTCTTGGACGAATCCGGCTACACCGCGATGTGGCGCCAGGCCAAGACGCCCGAAGCTCCGGGCCGGCTCGAGAACTTAAAGGAGCTGATCGCGGCGCTGGCCGAGTTCGAGAACCTGCAAGGATTTCTCGAGCACGTTAGCTTGGTCATGGAAAACCAGGAAGCTGCCGGCACGGACAAAGTGAGTCTCATGACCCTCCACGGCGCCAAGGGCCTTGAGTTCGACACCGTGTTTCTTCCCGGCTGGGAGGAGGGGCTGTTCCCGAACCAGCGCACCTTGGAAGAAGAAGGGCCAAAGGGCCTCGAGGAAGAGCGTCGTCTCGCCTATGTCGGCCTGACCCGCGCCAAGCGCCGCGCCATCATCAGCTTTGTGGGGAGCCGTCGCGTCTATAACCAATGGCAGAATCCGTTGCCGTCCCGGTTCATCGCCGAGCTTCCGGCCGCCAATGTCGAGGCTCTCGTCGAGCCGGGACTTTTGGCCGAGGCCGGAGGACGGTCACGCTTCGACGACGCTCCGGTTCTCGCCGCGCCGCGCCCGCGCCATGCTTTGCGTCTGGTCGGACCGGAATCGCCAAGCTTTGCTCCGGTCAACTCCGGCTCCGTCTTCGCGACCGGCCAGCGGATTTTCCATCAGAAGTTCGGCTACGGGCGGATCCTCGCCATCGACGGTCCGAAGCTTGAGATCGCCTTCGAGAAAGCCGGCACCAAGAAGGTGATGACGAGCTTCGTCGAAGCGACCTAGCCGGCGTGGCCACAGCCCCTCTTTGGCGTGTCGTCATCGATGCGACGCGTGCAACAGTAGACGCTATCGAAACGGTGCTGGCTTCGCTCGGCTTTCACGTGGCGTCGCGGGCCGGCGCGGACGGAGTCGGATGGACCGTCGAAGCCTATGCCGAGGGCGGATTGGACGAAGACGCGGTGATTGCGCGTCTCGCCGCGCTGCCGCCCGACGCGCATCTAACGTACGCGCTAGAACCGGTGCGGGTTCGCGATTGGGTTGCGGAAAACCAACGAAGCTTCGCGCCGATCGCCGTCGGCCGCTTTTTTGTCCACGCGTCCCATGACCGCGGCCTGACATCGCCTGGCCGTATCGTTATCGAGATCGATCCCGGCACCGCGTTCGGCTCGGGTCGTCACGGCTCGACCGTCGGCTGTCTTGAAGGGATCGACGATCTGGCGCGACGGCGGCGGATTACCCGCCCGCTCGATCTCGGCACCGGGTCCGGCATTCTGGCGCTGGCCATGGCGCGGACCTGGCGCATTCCGGTCCTGGCCGTCGATATCGATCCCGAAGCGGTGCGCGTTGCCCGTATCAACGCCCGTCAAAATCGCGTCGCGGCGTGGGTCCGGGCCGAGGTCGCCGATGGCGTCGCCACCGGAGCTGCGGCGCGGGGACCACGGTTCGATCTGATCGTCGCCAACGTGTTTGCCCGGCCACTCCGCCATCTCTCCCGACCGTTGGTCCGGCGCTTGGCTCCGGGCGGAATTATGATGCTCGGCGGTTTCAGTGCGACCGACGAGGCCTTCGTCGTCGTCCCCTACCGCGATCTGGGACTACGGCTGCTTCGCCGCTACGATCGCGAAGGCTGGCGGACGCTCGTGTTGAAACGCTGATTTCACGCGTTCGGTGGGCGTATCGGGATTGCGGTCGCGTGACGCTTCGCCGCGAGTTCTTTGGCGGTGAGGCGGAAGAAGACGGCGTCAGTGTCGAAGCCCTTGAGAGGGGCGCGGCCTTCCATTGGCGAAAACCCGGCGAGCATCTCTTTCAAGCCGGGGTCTTTGACGAAGTCGTCGGACAACACGATGTCGCCGCCGAGTGATTGCCCTTCGAGGCGCGCCGCTTTGTTCGCCGCCGCGCCGTAGTAATCGAGGCGGCCGTTGAGGGTGACGGCGATGCAACGGCCGAGATGCAGGCCGAGCTTGATGGTGATCGGGTCTTTGCCGGACGTCTGATTATACGCGGCGAGATCGGCGTGCATCCGGATCGCGGCTTTCAGCGCGTCGACCGGATCGGTGAAGGCGCCCATGACGGCGTCGCCGATGGTCTTCACAACGGTGCCGTTGTTGTCGCGCACTGCCCGGCCGATGATCGCGTAGTGCTCGCGCACCAAGGCATAGGCCTGCGGATCGCCAATCCGGTTGTAGAGCGCGGTCGATCCTTTGAAGTCGGTGAACATCAGCGTCACCGCCTCGATGGCGATGTCGGCGCCGGGGCGCAGAGCCTCGCTCGCGAAGAGATCGCGGAAGGCCTGCAGCGCAATCGCCCGATCACCGGTCAGGGCGTCGCGGCGCCAGATGCGTTCCTCGACGATCAACGTCCGCGGCTTGGCGGATCGGTTGTGCAGACGGACGCAGCCCGGCGCCGTCGGCGGTCCGGCGATGAAGGTGGCACCGTCGACGATCACTTCGGGGAACCAGCCGCCGTCCCACTCGACGATGGCTTCGTCGCCGGCCTCGAGGGTGCGCAAACGATAGTTGCCGGGCTCGAGTCCGATCTCGACCTCGCGGCGTTCGCCCGGCGCCAGCGTCACGTGAATCTTGATGTGCGGCGTGCTCATCGGCCCGAACAGGCAATAGTCGCCGCCGGTAACGGTGCGGATCGTCGGCGCCGGATAGAACACGACCTCGATGTTGCGCGCGTATTCGCGGCCGTAGTCGATGTTGCAGGACCCGCAATGCGCGCCCGTCGGCAATTCATCCATGGCGAGCGTCGCCGCCTTGCCGACCTGACAGCGCGGGCAGAGCAAATCCCAGCGCATGGAGAGGAGTCCTTGTTTGGCGGCTTCCAGGCAAACCTCGATGGCGTCGCGCTCCGGGGCTCGCCAAAGCCGGGCAAGTTTCAACGGTCGGATCGATGCGATCTCGATTTCTTGGCGGGTCAGGACGTAATCGGCGAGGCGGCGGGCGAGGCCGTGGTTGTGCGGCGTCGCGTCGATTGCCGCAACCAGTCGCGCCGCACGTTCCGTCGCGCCGTCGGCAAGCTGAGGCGGGAGCGCGTCGAATTCGGTGTCGCGCCGGCCCATGGCGAATTCGTCGGCGTTGCGGGCGAGCTTCGCGAACTTCCGTCCGGTGTTCGGAAAAAACGTCGTCGCCAAAGCTAGGCTGCCAAGCCAGTTCCCGGCTTCGACCTCGACGGTATATTCGCCGCGACAGCCGTTGCCCTCGGGGAAGAACTTCAGGGTTGCGCCCAGAAATTTGAAGGGGCCGTTGCGAAAGCGGCGGTCGTGGCGGAACCACTGTTCGCTGACCCAATTCGCCGGGCCGTCGTCCCATTCGATCGTGAAGGGACCCTTCTTGAGGCGGCCAACTAATCGAATCGACCCGTCGTCCTGGGGGATTTCGATGATCTCGTGCTTGGGGAGGCCGGCGGCTTCGTTGAATCGGCCGGTATCGGCAAGGACGGGCCAGATTTTTCTGGCCGGCCTCTCGAAACGACACGTCCAGGTAGGGGTCTTGCGCGTCGCCATGGGGCAACTCTCGCGGGATGCGGCTGGTGGGCGCGGCTGGGATCGAACCAGCGACCTCTCGCGTGTGAGGCGAATGCTCTCCCGCTGAGCTACGCGCCCATGTGCCGGCGACCCGCCGAAGCGCGCCATTTAGGGTGGGGCCCACGGGGGTTGTCAAGGAATCGCCGGAGTCCGGGTGCAACGATCTGAAACCAGCCGTGAAGAGGGCGGGCCTTCCCCGAAGGCCGAGCATCTTGTAAACCCTCGGGCCATGAAGAAATCGGCCATCGCCGCTGTCGTTCTCGCCGCCGGTCGCGCCAGTCGCATGAAGACGCAGGTGTCCAAAGTCATGCATCCGATTGCCGGGCGCTCGACCATCGATTACGTCATGACCGCGGCCGCGGCGCTCAAGCCGGAGCTCACCGTCGTCGTCGTCGGCAAAGGCATGGACGATCTGGTCCAGGCCGTCGCCCCGCATCGAACGGCACTCCAGTCGCCGCCGCTCGGCACTGGTCACGCCGTGATGGCGGCGAAAAAGGCCTTGGCCGGATTCAAAGGCGACGTCGTCGTGATTTTCGGCGACACGCCGTTCCTCGGCGCGGACACGCTGCGGCGGGTTATGGCCGCGAAGCGCCGCAAGCCGGCACCGGCCGTCGTCGTCCTCGGATTTCGTCACGAAACGCCCGGCAGTTACGCCCGCTTGGTACTCGGTCGTGACGGTACGCTCGAGCAAATCGTCGAGGCCCGCGATGCCGATGCGGAAACCCTAAAACTCGATCTCTGCAATTCCGGGGTGGTCGCTGTCGAAAAAGATCTACTCTTTTCGCTGCTCCATCGGATTTCGCCGAAGAACGCCCAAGGTGAGTACTATCTGACCGATATCGTCGGGTTGGCCCGGCGCGATGGGCGAACTTGCGTCGCCGTCGAGGGACCGGCGGAGGAATTGTTGGGCATCAATTCACGGGCCGATCTCGCTGCGGCGGAAGCCGTGGCGCAGAATCGATTGCGGGCGCAAGCCATGGCCGGGGGTGCGACCCTCGTCGATCCGGCGAGCGTCTATTTCTCCCATGACACCAAGCTTGGCCGTGACGTGACGGTGCATCCGCATGTCGTGTTCGGTCCGGGCGTCACAATCGCGGACGGCGTCACCATTCTGTCGTTTTCGCATATCGAGGGCGCGACGGTGGCGACGGGCGCGCGGATTGGTCCGTTTGCCCGGCTTCGTCCCGGTGCCGCCATCGGCGAAGACGCGCACGTCGGGAACTTCGTCGAAATCAAAGCCGCGAAACTCGGCAAGGGCGCTAAGGCCAATCACCTGGCTTATATCGGCGATTCCGAAGTTGGGGCCGCGGCCAACATCGGCGCCGGCACCATCACCTGCAATTATGATGGCTTCGCCAAGCACCGAACCGAAATCGGCGCCGGTGCGTTCATCGGATCGAACGCCGCCTTGGTCGCCCCGGTGCGGATCGGGGCGCGGGCCATTGTTGGGGCGGGCTCGGTCATCTCCAGCGATATCCCCGATGACGCGATTGCGATGACGCGCGCGCCGTTGAAGATGCTGGCCGGCGGCGCCAAGCGCTTCCGCGCCGGTCGCGCCAAAGGCGGGGCGAAACGTCCGAAGACGACGAAGACCAAGCGGTAACGCCACGATGTGCGGCATCATTGGTATTGTCGGCAAAGCCGACGTCACCGCCCGCCTCGTCGCGGGCCTCAAACGCCTCGAATATCGCGGCTACGATTCGGCCGGCATCGCCACCGTCGTGAACGGTTCGATCACGCGCCGCCGTGCCGAAGGCAAGCTGATCAATCTCGAGGCTTTATTGACGCGCGATCCGCTCGCCGGCTTGACCGGCATCGGTCACACGCGCTGGGCGACCCATGGCGTTCCGAGCGAGCGCAACGCGCATCCTCATGCCACCGATCGCGTCGCAATCGTGCACAACGGCATCATCGAGAATTTCCGCGAGCTTCGTGACGAGGTTGTCGCCAAGGGATGCCGGGTGGCGTCCGATACCGACAGCGAAATCGTTGCGCATCTGATGACGTTGGCGTTGGCCGACGGACGAACCCCGGAAGAAGCGATGGCCGAGGTTTTGCCTCGCTTGCACGGTGCGTTCTCGCTGGCGCTCGTCTTTACCGGTGCCGATGGTTTGATGGTTGGTGCGCGCCGCGGCGCACCGCTCGCGCTCGGCTATGGCGACGGCGAGATGTATCTCGGCTCCGACGCGCTCGCCCTGGCACCCCTGACCCGACGTATCGCCTATCTAGAAGACGGCGACTGGGTCGTCGTGAAGCGGGACGGGGCGACGATTTTCGATGCCGCCGGCCGCCGCGCCAATCGCGAAATCCGCACAAGCGCCGTTGACGATACCGCCATCGGCAAGGGCGGACACCGTCATTATATGTTGAAGGAAATCTACGAGCAGCCGCAGGTCATCGGCGACACGCTCGTGGCGTTGGTCAATCCGGCGAGCCGTTCGGTGGCGTTGCCGGCCATGTCGATCGATCTCGCCGCCGCGACCAAGATCACGATCCTTGCGTGCGGCACGTCGTACTATGCCGGCATCGTCGCGAAATATTGGCTCGAAAGCATCGCGCGGATTCCCGTCGAGGTGGATGTCGCCTCCGAGTTCCGCTATCGCGGTGCGGCGATGCCCAAAGGCGGTATCGCGCTAATCATTTCGCAATCTGGTGAAACGGCCGACTCGCTGGCCGCGCTGCGTTACGCCCGCGAACAGGATCAAGCGATACTCTCCATCGTCAATGTCCCGGAAAGCACGATCGCCCGGGAATCAGACGCAGTTCTGCCGACGGTCGCAGGGCCCGAGATCGGCGTCGCCTCGACCAAAGCCTTCACGACCCAGCTGACGGTTCTCGCCTGTTTGACGATCGCGACGGCCCGGGCGCGGGGCGCTATCGATTCCGCGATCGAAAGCAGGCTCGCGCAAGCTTTGATCGAAGTTCCGGCGCGTGCCGCTGAAGTCCTGAACCACGATGGGCGCATCCGCGATCTCGCCGTGAAGGTCGCCAAGGCCCGCGATGTTCTCTATCTCGGCCGCGGCACCAGCTACGCCATTGCCCTCGAAGGCGCGCTGAAGCTGAAAGAGATTTCCTACATTCACGCCGAAGGCTACGCCGCCGGCGAGATGAAGCACGGGCCGATCGCGCTGATCGATTCCAACGTGCCGGTGATCGTCGTCGCGCCGTCGGATGCGTTGTTCGAGAAGACCGCGTCGAACCTTCAGGAAGTCGTGGCCCGGGGCGGCCAAGTCATTTTCCTCTCGGACGCCAAAGGCGTTGCGAAGCTCGGGTCGCTGGCGGCGGCCACGATCGCGCTGCCCGAGGTCGACCCGTTCGTGGCGCCGATCCTCTATGCGATTCCAGTCCAGCTTCTCGCCTATCACACCGCGGTCTTGAAGCAGACCGACGTGGACCAGCCCCGGAATCTGGCGAAGAGCGTCACCGTCGAGTGAGCCGTTTGCCTCGGGCGGTGGCCCAGTGCCGCGCCCGAGTGATGCCAGTTATGCTGGTAGGTTCCTAACCAGCAGATTTACGCCAGTTTAGCGGCGTCCCGGCCTGCCAGGACGATCTTGCGGAACCGCGCAGATGAGATATGTTCTGGTTCATCGGACACGCGGGCGACCTTCGGCCGCCAAGGCGGCAGACCACTTCTTAATCAGCGTCGCCGTCAACCGTGGTCGAGAAGGCTATCACGGTCGCACCACCGCGACTCCCACGACGAGAGGAACTAATGCAACTCAAAGATTCCAAGCTGCTGCGTCGCCATGGCTACATCGACGGCGTCTGGGTCGGCGCCGACTCGGGCAAGACCTTTACGGTCACCAACCCGACGAACGGCGAGACCCTGGCGACGCTGCCCGAAATGGGCGCGGCCGAAACCAAGCGCGCCATCGCGGCCGCCGAAAAGGCGTTTCCCGGTTGGAGCAAGAAGAACGCCAAAGAGCGCACCGTCATCATGCGCAAGTGGCTGGACTTGATCAAAGCGAACCAGGACGACCTCGCGGTCATTCTGACCTCCGAACAGGGCAAGCCCCTCTCGGAAGCCAAGGGCGAGATCGGCATGGGTTGCTCCATGGTCGAATGGTTCGCCGAAGAAGGCCGTCGCATCTACGGCGACACTATCCCCTCGACCTCGGCTGACCGCCGCTTCATTGTCATCAAGCAGCCCGTCGGCGTCGTCGCCGCGATCACGCCCTGGAACTTCCCCCACGGCATGATCATGCGGAAGTGCTCGCCGGCGTTGGCCGCCGGTTGCACCGTCGTCATCAAGCCGGCCGAAGACACGCCGCTTTCGGCGTTGGCCTTGGTCGAGCTCGCTGAACGTGCCGGCTTCCCGAAGGGCGTCATCAACGTCGTCGTCGCCGAGAACCCGGTGCCGATCGGAACCGAGCTCACCACCAACCCGACCGTTCGTAAGGTTGGCTTCACCGGATCGACCGAGGTCGGCAAGATCCTCATGCGCCAATGCGCCGACACCGTGAAGAAGGTGACTCTCGAGCTCGGCGGCAACGCCTCGTTCATCGTGTTCGACGATGCCGATCTTGATCAGGCGGTCGAAGGCGCCATCCAGTCCAAGTTCCGCAACGCCGGTCAGACCTGCGTCTGCGCGAACCGTTTCTATGTCCAGGACAGCGTCTATGACGACTTCGTGGGACGCTTTGCCCAGGCTGTGTCCGGCCTCAAGGTTGGCGACGGCCTCACCGCCGGCATCGATCAAGGCCCGCTGATCAACGAAGATGGCGTGAAAAAGGTCGAAACCCTCGTTAAAGACGCTGTCGACAAGGGTGCCCGGATCGTGATCGGCGGCAAGCGCCACAAGCTCGGCGGCACCTATTACGAGCCGACGGTCATGGCCGAAGTCACGGCGACCATGCGCATGGCCAAGGAAGAAATCTTCGGGCCCGTCGCTCCGATCTATCGCTTCAAGACTGAAGACGAAGCGGTCCAGCTCGCCAACGACACCCGTTACGGCCTCGCGAACTATTTCTACTCGCGGGACCTGGGCCGGGTGTGGCGCGTCGCCGAAGCCCTCGAGTCGGGCGTCGTCGGCATCAACGTCGGCGTTTCGGCAGCCGAGGTTGCGCCCTTTGGCGGCATGAAGGAATCCGGCATCGGCCGTGAAGGCTCGAAGTACGGAATCGAAGAGTTCGTCGAACTCAAATATCTGTGCATGGGCGGTCTCGACCGCTAACCACGAACGACGTCAACCCAGGGAGAAGAGCCGTGAAGCTCAAAGATCCGAAGCTGTTTCGTCAGCAGAACTACATCGACGGCGCCTGGGTAGACGCCGACTCCAAGAAGTCCTTCCCGGTCCGCAATCCGGCTGACGGATCCACCGTTGGAACCGTTCCGGATGTGGGCGTGGCCGAAACCAAGCGGGCCATTGCCGCTGCCGATCGGGCGTTCCCGGAGTGGAGTGGGATGACCGCGAAGGAGCGGGCCAAGATCCTGAAGAAGTGGAACGACCTGATGCTGGAGAATGTGGAGGATCTCGCAATCCTCATGACCTCAGAGCAGGGCAAGCCGATGACCGAGTCCCGCGGTGAAGTCGTCTACGGGGCCTCGTTCATCGAGTGGTACGCTGAGGAAGGCAAGCGCGTGTACGGCGACACCATCCCGACGACCAACAAAGACCGTCGCATCATGGTGACGAAGCAGCCGGTGGGCGTCGTCGCGGCGATCACGCCGTGGAACTTTCCCAACGCTATGATCACCCGCAAGTGCGGTCCGGCTCTCGCGTCGGGCTGCACGGTCGTGGTGAAGCCGGCGTCGGCCACACCGTATTCGGCGCTCGCCTTGGCGGAACTCGCCGCGCGTGCCGGGTTCCCCAAGGGCGTCATCAACATCATCACCGGTTCGGCGAAAGTCGTCGGTGGCGAGCTGACGACGAACCCGACGGTACGAAAGGTGTCGTTCACCGGTTCGACCGAAATCGGCAAGGAGCTGATGCGTCAGTGCGCCAGCACCGTGAAGAAGGTGTCGCTCGAACTCGGAGGCAACGCGCCGTTTCTGGTGTTCGAGGATGCCGATCTTGACCAGGCGGTCGAAGGCGCCATCGCGTCCAAGTTCCGCAACACCGGTCAGACCTGCGTCTGCACCAACCGCATCTACGCCCAGGAATCGGTCTACGACGATTTCGTCGGCCGGTTCGCGCAGCGCGCCTCCGGCCTTCGGGTCGGCGACGGCTTGAAAGGCGAGACCGATCAGGGCCCGCTCATCAATGCCGAGGGCGTCGAGAAGGTCGAGCGTCTCGTTAAAGACGCGGTCGACAAGGGCGCCCGCGTCGTCATCGGCGGCAAGCGCCACAAGCTCGGCGGTAACTTCTACGAGCCAACGGTGGTTGCCGACGTTACCGACGACATGCCGCTCTCGCGTGAGGAAATCTTCGGGCCCGTCGCCCCGATCCTCAAGTTCAAGACCGAGAAGGACGCGATCCGGCTCGCCAACGACACGCCGTTCGGGCTCGCCGCGTACTTCTATTCCCGCGACATGGGCCGCGTCATCCGTGTCTCCGAAGCGCTCGAATACGGCATCGTTTCGGTCAACGCCGGCATCTTCTCGACCGAAGTGGCGCCGTTCGGCGGCATGAAGGAATCCGGTACGGGTCGCGAGGGGTCAAAGTACGGCATCGATGAATACCTCGAGATCAAATACGTCTGCCTCGGCGGGATCGACCGCTAGGACGCTACGGCCCGGGTCTGTCCGTGGCCGCTTACGACTACGACCTCGTCACCATCGGGGCCGGTTCAGGTGGCGTGCGAGCCTCGCGGCTCACCGCCCAGACCGGCGCCCGGGTGGCGGTGGTTGAAAACAGCCGCGTCGGCGGCACCTGCGTCATCCGTGGCTGCATCCCGAAGAAGCTGCTCGCCTACGCGGCGCATTTCCAAGACGACTTCGAAGATGCCTTCTGGTTCGGTTGGGAGAAAGCCCAGCCGGCCTTCGATTGGTCGCGCCTGATCGCTAACAAGGATCGCGAGATCGATCGGCTTAACGGCATCTACATCAAGCTGCTGCGCGACAGCGGTGTCACGATCGTCGAAGGCACGGCGCGTCTCGTCGATCCGCATACGGTCGAGGTCGACGGCCGGCGCCTGACCGCCAAGCACATCCTGATCGCTGCCGGCGCCTGGCCCGAAATACCGACGGTTCCCTGGATTGAGCGCGCCATCACCTCGAACGAAGCCTTTGATCTCAAGACGCAACCGAAACGGGTCGTCATTGTCGGCGGCGGCTACATCGCCGTCGAGTTCGCTGGGATTTTCCGTGGCCTGGGGTCGGCCGTCAGTCTGGTCATCCGCGCCGACTCGCCGTTGCGAGGCTTCGACGAGGACATCCGAGCCGGCCTCGCCGACGAAATGACCAAGCGCGGCATCGCCATCAAGGCGAAGTCCCAGGTTCGGTCCATCGAGGCGGCAACCCAAGGCGTCACGGTTCGTTTGGACACGGGCGAAACCATCGCCGCCGATCAGATCCTGTACGCGACGGGGCGGAAGCCCCGCACCCAGGGCCTTGGGTTGGAGGCGGCGGGTATCAAGCTCGATCCGGTTGGCGCCGTCGTCGTCGATTCCTATTCGCGGACGGCCGTGGAGTCGATCTATGCCATCGGCGACGTCACCAATCGCCTCAATCTGACCCCGGTCGCGCTCGCCGAAGGCATGGCCTTCGTGGCGACGGTGTTTGGGGGCCGGCCGACAGCATTCGATTACGCCAATGTCCCGACGGCGGTCTTCAGCCACCCACAAATTTCCTGCGTCGGTCTGACCGAAGCCCAGGCTAAGGCCAGCCATGGCGCGATCGACGTCTATGTCGCGCGCTTCAAGCCCTTGAAGCACACGCTCTCGTGTCGCGACGAGCTGACCTTGATGAAACTAATCGTCGATCGTGCCACCGACCGCGTCCTCGGCTGCCACATGATGGGCATGGACGCGGCCGAGATCGTTCAAGGGTTGGCGGTGGCGATCACGGCCGGGGCGACGAAACGCGATTTCGACCGGACGATCGGCATTCACCCGACCGCGGCCGAAGAGTTCGTTACCATGCGGACCAAGCGGCCCGACCCGGTCGCGCCGACGCCCGCCGCTCCGGCGAAGGTCTAGCCCTTAGCCGAGCGGCCAGCCGCCCGGGATCTCGGTCGGGCGTTTCGCCGGTGCCACGTAGCCTTCGGGCATGATGGTGATACCGCGCGCCACCTTGGGCCGGGCCGCCATCCGATCGCACCAAGCTTTCAGATGCGGATAGGGGCCAAGATCGAGGCCCGCCGCAATCCCCACGACGAACAAGGGATAGTGGGCCATATCGGCGATGCTCAGCTCGTCGCAGATGTATTCCCGGCCAGTGAGCCGATCGTTCATCATTTCCATGCGCCGGGTGACGCGCTTTCCGACCATCTCTTTGAGGGTCGGCGAGGCGATATCTGGCTCGCGCCGGAACAGCATGAACTGGTCCATCGACGGCGTGACCGAGGCGGTGTGGAACACGGTCCATTGCAGGACCTCGAGGCGCTTCGCCCCCTGGGTGGGTAAGAATTTGCCGGTCTTCTCGCCGAGATAGATCAGGATCATGACCGACTCCCAGACCGTCACGGCCTCGCCGCCCGGACCGTCCGGGTCGACCAGGGCCGGGATCATGCCCAGGGGATGAAACTGTTTGTGCTCGGCTGAGCGGGTCTCGCCCTTCCAGATGTCGAGCCACTGGAGGCGATATGGGATGCCCATTTCCTCCAGGGCGACGATTGGCTTGCGGCCGTTATTCGTGGTCCAGGTGTAAAGCTCGATCATGTTGGTGCCGTTTCCTTGAAAGTAGAGGGATTCCAGCGTATAGCCTTGCCCGTTCTGAAGGCCCGCGAGGATGATATGGCCGAAAAGTGGACGCCTGAAGGCTGGCGGTCGAAACCCGCCAAGCAAATGCCGGTTTACCCCAACTCGGCCGAGCTCGCCAAGGCCGAGACGACGCTGCGCAACTATCCGCCCCTGGTGTTTGCGGGTGAAGCGCGGCGCCTGAAGGCTACGCTGGCCCGGGTTGTCGACGGCCGTGCTTTCCTGATGCAGGGCGGTGACTGCGCGGAAAGCTTCGCCGAATTCCACCCCAACAACATCCGCGACACCTTCCGCGTGCTGCTGCAAATGGCAGTCGTGCTGACGTTTGCCGCCGCTTTGCCGGTGGTTAAGGTCGGCCGCCTGGCCGGCCAGTTCGCCAAGCCGCGCAGCTCCGATACCGAAACCATCGACGGCGTTACGCTGCCGGCCTATCGCGGCGACATGATCAACGGCATGGAGTTCACGCGCGAGGCGCGCGACCCGAGCCCGGCCCGCATGGTCCAAGCCTATAACCAGTCGGCGGCGACGCTGAACCTGCTCCGCGCTTTCGCGCAAGGCGGCTACGCCGACCTGCACCGCGTCCATCAATGGACGCTCGGCTTTGTCGCGTCGAGCCCGTTGGCCGAGCGCTTCGAAGGTCTCGCCAACCGCATCGACGAGACGCTGGCCTTCATGGCGGCCTGCGGCATCACATCGGAAACCACGCCGCAAATTCGCGAGACGGATTTCTTCACGTCCCACGAGGCGTTGCTGCTGCCCTACGAGCAGGTCATGACGCGCGTCGATTCGACGACAGGCGAGTGGTACGACACCTCGGCGCATATGCTGTGGATCGGCGATCGGACGCGGACGTCGGCGGGCGCGCATGTCGATTATTTGCGCGGCATCCACAATCCGCTCGGCATCAAAGTAGGGCCGACCACCGATCTCGACGACTTGATCCGCATCCTCGACATTCTCAATCCCAAGGACGAGGCGGGCCGCATCACGCTCATCGCTCGGATGGGGACCGACAAGGTCGAGGCCGGGCTTCCGCCGATCATTCGGCGCATCACCCGTGAAGGCCGCAAGGTTGCGTGGTCCTGCGATCCCATGCACGGCAACACGGTGAAGAGCGCCAACGGTCTCAAGACCAGGCATTTCGACCGTATCGTTGCCGAGGTCCGGGGCTTCTTCGCCGTCCATCGTGGCGAAGGCACGTTCCCCGGCGGCGTCCATTTCGAGCTCACCGGTCAGAACGTGACCGAGTGCGTTGGTGGCGCCCAGCCGGTGACCGAAGCCAATCTTGCCGATCGTTACCACACGCATTGCGATCCCCGGCTCAATGCCGAGCAATCTCTCGAGCTTGCCTTTGAGATCGCCGAGATGCTGAAGGATCGGCGTGTGGCCAATCGCGAGCGTCTCGCGCAAGCGGTCTGAGTCACCTATGGCCCGAAAGCCAAGCCGCGCCGAGAGCCCCAAGATCGCTCCCGGCGCCGAAGGCCCGAGACCGTGGCCGAGTGAGCCGGATGTCGGCCGCTTCACCGACCGCTATTTCGTCAAAACGAAAGAGACGATCCACCGTTTCGGCGACAAGCGCGTAACCTACGCGATCTTCATGCGCCGGCCGGTGATCTTCACGCCGCGTCTGATGGTCGATTGGCTGATGGCGATCGCCAAGGCCCGCGGCACCGAATTTACAATCAAACTGAACTACCAGGAAGGCGACTGGGTCGGCGCCGGCGAGCCGCTGCTCTACATCGAAGGCTCGTTCTATCACTTGGTCGATCTCGAGACGCTCTATCTACAGAAGCTCGGCGCGTCTTGCATCGCCGCCTATAACGCCTATTCGATGTGTACGGATTTGCCGCGGGTCGCGTTCATCGCCATGGATGCGCGGCACTGCGCCGGAACGGAAATGGCCGAGCTCATGGCCTATGCGGCTTCGGTCGGATCGGACGCCGCGAAGAAGAAGGTCGGCGCTAAGGGCTTCGTTGGAAACGCCACCAACGCGACGGCGCATTTCTTCGGTCAAGCCAGCGGTCTCGGTACCATGCCGCACGCGCTGATCGGCTACGCCGGCTCGACGGTCCGCGCCGCCGAGATGTTTCACGAAACCTTTCCCTACCAGGACCTAACCGTCCTCGTCGATTATTACGGCCGCGAGATCACCGACGCGCTTGCCGTCTGCAAGCGCTTCCACGATATCGCCGCGGCGGGACGATTGGCGGTGCGCATCGATACCCACGGCGGCCGTTTCGTCGAAGGCCTCGATCCGCAAGAATCTTACGCCGTGTTGGAACGTCACGTGCCGCTTGCTGTTCGCCGCTATCGCAGCGAAACCGAACTTCGTTACCTGACCGGCACCGGTGTCTCGGCCGCGGCGATCTTCCATATGCGCGACAGCTTGGATCGCGCCGGCTACGACAAAGTCCGAATCGTTGCGTCATCGGGATTCAGCGTCGCCAAATGCCGCGTCATGGCGGATGCTTCGGCTCCGGTCGACGCGATTGGAACGGGGTCCTATCTGCCCGAGAACTGGATCGAGACGTACGCGACGGCCGACATTGTTGCTTACGACAACGCCCCGTCGGTCAAAATCGGGCGCGAATTCCTAATCCGCGAACGCAAAAAATGAGTCCTCGCCCAGCATCATCGACAGGGCCAGGAAGAACCCCGGCAGGACCCGGCGCGACAGAAGTCCGGGCTTTAACTTGCTGACGCCATCTTGCGGAAACAGGACCGCGAACTTGCGGACGATGATGCGGTCGAATGGGAACTGGCGCGACTGGTCCCAAGCGGAGCGTTCACGAGCCCGCACGTAATCCTCGAACGACTTCTGGAAGACCTTCTGGAGAGCGTCGGTCTTCTTCGCGAACTCGTCGCTGAGGGCGTGCAGGTCGGCCACCGAGAGCCCGCCCTTGCGGTTGGCTTCGCCGATCAGCCGGTCGACGATGGACGAGACCACGGTCTCGGCCATGGCTCGGGCCTGAACCGCTGGGGGTGCGAATTTGCTAGGGGATTTAGCGCCGGTTTTGGCCGACGGTTGCGGGCTCGGTCGTCGCATTCAGCTCACAGCATCCTGGCGCGGTCGGGTTGATCCAGCGTCCGATTCTTACCATATGGTTTTGCAGCGCGGTTTTCCAGCCGCACGGCATTTTGTCGGTTCGCGGCTGGCAACAGTAGGAAGCGGCGATGCCCTTGAAAGGCAAGGCGAATTTGGCCGCGTTCATTGACAGGCCCGGCCCCGGTGCCTAGGCTCGCCGCGGCACGCGGTCGGCCCGGCCGCGCTTCTTCGAGCACCGGACAATGACCGATCGGCTCACCATCGCGTTGGCGCAGATCAACCCGACCGTCGGCGACGTCGCCGGGAATCGGCGCCGCATTGCCGAGGCCCGGGCTCGGGCCCCGAAGGCGGACTTGGTCGTCGTCGGCGAACTCGCCACGACCGGATATCCGCCCGAAGATTTGGTGTTGAAGCCGGCCTTTCAGGAACGGGTCCGCGCCGCCGTCGACGAACTCGCCGCCGAGACCAAGACCGGGCCAGCGCTGCTGATCGGCGCCCCGTGGCGCCAGGATGACAAGCTCTACAACGCGGCCATTCTTTTGGACGGCGGGGCCATCGCCGGGGTCAGCCTCAAGCACGAGCTTCCCAACTACGGCGTCTTTGACGAACGGCGCGTCTTCGCCGCTGGTCCGCTGCCCGGCCCGCTGGTCTTTCGCGACGTGCGCCTCGGCGTGCTGGTCTGCGAGGACATGTGGAAGCCCGACGTCACCGAGTGCCTGCAGGAATCGGGCGCGGAGATTCTCGTCGTGATCAACGGCTCGCCGTTTGAGACCGATAAGCCCGACACCAGAATCACGCTGGCCACGGCGCGCGTCTTCGAGTCGGGCTTGCCTCTCGCCTACGTCAATATCGTCGGCGGTCAGGACGAGCTGGTCTTCGACGGGGGGTCGTTCGTGCTCGGTGCCGACCACTCGCTTCGCGTTCATGCCCCGTCGTGGACGCCGGATGTGACGCTGACCGAATGGCAGCGCGGCAAGGATGGCTGGGTCTGCGCCGACGGGCCTAAGGTTCGCCCCGCCGACGGCGTCGAGTCGATCTATCGCGCCCTGGTCCTCGGGCTCGGCGACTACGTGAACAAGAACCGCTTCGGCGGCGTTTTACTCGGACTCTCGGGCGGCATCGACTCGGCGCTGACCGCGGCGATCGCCGTGGATGCGATCGGCCCGATACGCGTCCGCGCCGTCATGATGCCGTCACCCTTTACGTCCCAGGACAGTCTTGATGACGCGGCCGAGACGGCGCGGGCTCTCGGCATCGTCCTCGACACGATCAATATCGGTCCGGCGATGACGGCGTTCGGGACAATGCTGGCCGATGCCTTCAAGGGGCGGTCGCGTGACACCACCGAAGAGAACATCCAGGCCCGGGCGCGGGGCATCACCTTGATGGCGCTGAGCAACAAGTTCGGCCACATGGTGGTCTCGACTGGCAACAAGTCCGAGATGTCGGTGGGCTACGCGACGCTGTATGGCGATATGTGCGGCGGCTACGCGATCCTGAAGGACGTCTACAAGACGACGGTCTACGCGTTGTCGCGTTGGCGAAATGAAGCGCTCCATGACGGTTCGTTGGGACCGAAGGGCGCGATGATTCCGGAGCGCGTGCTCACCAAGGCCCCGACCGCCGAACTGCGCCCCAATCAGACCGATCAGGATTCCTTGCCGCCGTATTCGGAGCTGGACGCCATCCTCAGCTACTTGATCGAGGGCGAGATGTCGCCGGCCGACATCGCCGCCAAAGGCCACGATCCGGCGACCGTGAAGAAGGTCTGGACGATGGTCGATCGAGCCGAGTACAAGCGCCGCCAAGCCCCACCCGGCGTCAAGATCACGTTCCGCGCCTTCGGCCGCGACCGGCGCTATCCCATCACCAACGCTTTCACCGATCAGATATGAACGCGCTCGTCACCCGCTTTGCTCCGAGTCCCACCGGCCTGCTGCACGTCGGCAATGCCCGGGTCGCGCTTGTCAATTGGTTGTTGGCGCGTTCGACGCCGGGCGGCCGCTTCCTGTTGCGGATCGACGACACCGATCCCGACCGTTCCAAGCCAGAGTTCGTGACAGCCATCGAGCGCGATTTGCGTTGGCTGGGTCTCGATTGGGACGACCAGGTCAAGCAGAGAGATCGCACGGCGCTCTACCGCGAGGCTGCGGATAGGCTCATTGCTTACGGCCGGCTCTATCGCTGCTACGAGACACCGGAGGAGCTGGATCGGATGCGGCGACGCTTGCGCGCCGCCCATAAGCCGCCGATCTACGACCGCCGCAGCCTGACGCTGACCGACGACGACCGCCGTCGCTTCGAAAGCGAAGGTCGCCAGCCGTACTGGCGCTTCAAGATTACGCCGGACTCGATCGCCTGGACCGATCTGGTTCGCGGCTCCATCGAATTCAATGGCCGCAATTTGAGCGATCCGATCGTCATTCGTGCCGATCAGACGTTCCTCTACGTGTTCACGTCGGTCGTGGACGATATCGCGCTTGGTCTCACCGATATCGTTCGCGGCGAGGATCACGTCACTAACACCGCCGTCCAGATTCAAATGTTTGCCGCACTCGGCAAGGCGGTCGATGACTTCGCGTTCTCGCATTTACCGCTGCTGACGGACCTCAAAGGCGAGGGGCTGTCGAAGCGTTTGGGCGGCTATAGCCTCGAACAGCTCCGCGACCGCGGCATCGAGCCGATGGCGGTGGCCAGCCTTCTTGCCAAGCTTGGCACCATGGACGCGATCGAGCCGCGGATTTCCCTCGATCGTTTGCGGGCCGAGTTCAGCATGACGAAATTCGGCCGCGCCGCGCCCAAGTTCGATCCGCGCCAACTCGACGAACTCAATGCAAAGCTGCTGCACGAAATGTCGTTCACGGTGGCCGGACCACGTCTTGCGGCGCTGGGTCTCGACGGAACGGCGGAGTTTTGGGACGCGATCCGTCCGAACCTGACCCGCTTCGACGAGATCAAGGACTGGTACGCCGTCTGCTTCCTGCCCATGGCCCCGGTGATTGCCGATCAGGCCTTCGCCAACGACGCTGCGCAACTGTTGCCGTCCGAGCCCTGGGATCAGGACACCTGGAAGCGCTGGACCGACGCCGTGAAAATTGGAACTAAGCGAAGCGGCAAGGATTTGTTTCATCCGCTGCGCCTAGCCCTGACCGGACGTACTGAAGGCCCCGAGCTCAAGCGCCTCCTGCCGCTCATCGGGCGCGACCGGGCGCTGAAACGGCTTGGTGGGACGACGGCGTGAGCCTGCGTCTTCACAACGCCTTGGCGCGGGCCAAGGAGGCGTTCCAGCCGATCGATCCGGCACACGTCCGGATGTATGTCTGCGGCCCCACGGTCTACGCCGACGCTCATATCGGCAACGCTCGGCCGGTGGTCGTGTTCGATGTCTTGTATCGGCTGTTGAAGCGCGTCTATCCGCGGGTCAGCTACGCCCGCAACATCACCGACGTCGACGACAAGATCATTGCTGCCGCCCAAGCCAGCGGCGAGCCCATCGCCACGATCACGGCCCGGACGGAAGCGGCCTTTCACCGCGACATGGCGGCGCTCGGAGCCATCGATCCCGATCACGAACCCCATGCCACGCAGCACATCGCCGACATGATCGCGATGATCGAAATCTTGATCGCCAAGAACCACGCCTACGTCGCCGAGTGGCATGTCCTGTTCAGTGTGCCGTCGATGCCGACCTACGGGCGGCTGTCGGGGCGGAACCGTGACGAGATGATCGCCGGGGACCGGGTCGAGGTGGCGCCGTACAAGCGCGATCCCGCCGATTTCGTGTTGTGGAAGCCGTCGCTGCCGGAGCTTCCCGGATGGGACTCGCCCTGGGGCCGGGGCCGGCCGGGCTGGCACATCGAATGCTCGGCGATGAGCCGGGTTTTCCTGGGAGATTCCTTTGACATCCACGGTGGCGGCCAGGATTTGATCTTCCCGCATCACGAGAACGAGTTCGCGCAATCGACCTGCGCCCATGGCGCCGGAACCTTTGCGCGCGTCTGGATGCACAACGGCTACCTGATGACCGAAGGCGAGAAGATGTCGAAGAGCCTCGGCAACATCACGACGGTCAAGCAATTGCTGACGGAGTATCCCGGCGAGGCGATCCGCTTCGCACTGCTGTCGACACATTATCGGCAGCCGTTGAATTTCACCGCCGCCGGCCTCAGCGAAGCCAAGGAAACTCTCAATCGGTTTTACGGCGCGCTCCGCGGCGTCGCCGCTGCCAAGGATGCGGCGGTGCCGGAGCCGATAACGGCGGCACTCTCGGACGATCTCAATACGCCACTAGCCATCCGCCATTTGCACGAACTGGCGGGCGAGTTGCACCGGACGACCGACGATGCGGCGCGGGCGAAGCTGGCCGGTGCGATGCGGGCGGGCGGCGAAGCGCTCGGTCTGTTGGGCGCCGATCCCGAAGCCTGGTTCAAGGGCGCGTCTCCGGCGTCGGGTCTTACCGACGCCGCTATCGAGGCCCGGATCGCCGAACGTCTCGCGGCCCGCAAAGCGCGCGATTTCGCCGCGGCGGATCGTATCCGCAAGGATCTCGCCGATCAGGGTGTGGTTCTCGAGGACGGCCCCAAGGGCACGACCTGGAAGCGGGCTTAAGCCCGCATTCTCAATTACTTTCGGTTCCAGACCAGAAATCTAATATTACAAGTGCGTGGCGTTGCTCTTCGCAACGAGCCACTCAACTTGCGAAAAACCGGACTTTCGGGCTAGCTCACGTGTTCATAAAGGGGACGCAACGATCCCAGCAACATGGCACAACACGGAGGCACCGATGGCTTTGGACCAAAAGATTATCAATCTTTACGACGAATACACCCATGCGCCGCTGCCACGTCGCGTCTTCCTGGAGCGGCTGGCGACGATGACGGGCAGCATGGCGGCAGCTTTGGCCTTGCTGCCGCTTCTCGAGAACAATTACGCCCAGGCGGCGACCGTGCCGGAATCCGAACCGAAGCTCGCCAACTCGCGCGTCACCTTCAAAGGCGCGACCGGAGACGTGAAGGCCTACATGTCGCGTCTGCGCATGGGCGGCCGGATGCCGGGCTTGGTCATCATTCACGAAAACCGGGGTCTCAACCCGCATATCGAAGACGTCGCGCGCCGCGCTGGTCTTGCCGGATTCCTGGCGCTGGCGGTGGACTTCCTCTCGCCGCTCGGCGGGACGCCGTCCGACGCCGGCCAGGCTCGAGACATGTTCGCCAAGCTCGATCGTGCCCAGACCATCGCCAACGGCGTTGCGGCGGCAGCTTTCATCAAGAACCACTTCGAGTCGATCCAGAAGGTCGGCGTCGTCGGATTCTGCTGGGGCGGCGATATGGTCAACCAGGTTGCCGTCCATTCGCCGGACGTGATGGCCGCCGTGCCGTTCTACGGTCAGTTGCCCGAGCCCACTGACGTTCCCAAGATCAAGGCGCAGATGATGCTGCAGTACGCCGGCATGGACGAGCGCATCAACGCCGGCCTTCCGGCGTTCGAAGCCGCAGCCAAGGCGGCCAACGTCAAATACACCCTCCATGTCTATGAGGGCGCCCAGCACGCCTTCCATAACGACACGGCCGGCGATCGCTACGACGAAAAGGCGGCGACGCTCGCCTGGTCCCGGACCGTGACGTTTTTGAAGGGAATCCTCACCTAGAGACGGTTGGCGGCGGTGGCGGGATCGGTCGATCCAGGCCCACCCCCGACGATCCTTGGCCTTTGGCCTTGAGGCGCCGGCTCGAATTGGGCATTCTCGGCGACTTTCCGCGGCTAGGCCGGGATCATGAGCGACAAGCGAGTCTATCTCTATGACACGACGCTGCGCGACGGTGCCCAGACCCAGGGCGTCGACTTCTCAACCGTCGACAAGACGGCGATCGCGGAGGCGTTGGACTCGCTTGGTATCGATTACATCGAGGGCGGTTGGCCGGGCGCCAACCCGACCGACGACGCGTTTTTCGCCGAGCCGCCCAAGCTGCGCCGCTCGCGCTTCACCGCCTTTGGCATGACGCGCCGGCCGGGCCGCAGCGCCGCCAACGATCCTGGTTTGAACACGTTGTTCGCCGCCAAAACGAAAGCATTGTGTCTGGTCGGCAAGACCTGGGACTTCGGCGTGACCTCGGCGCTCGGGATCAGCCTCGAAGAAAATACCAAGATGATCGACGACAGCATCAAGCTGGCGGCCGAGCGTGTCGAGGAAGTCCTCTTCGACGCCGAACATTTCTTCGATGGCTACAAAGCCAATCCCGCCTACGCGCTTGAATGTATCGAGACGGCCTACAAGGCCGGAGCGCGTTGGGTCGTGCTCTGCGACACCAACGGCGGAACCTTGCCGAGCGAAGTCGACACGATCGTTCGCGAGGTCATGAAGCGTATTCCCGGCGACCGCATCGGCGTTCATTTCCACGATGACACCGGCAATGCCGTCGCCAACAGTCTTGCCGCCGTCGAAGCCGGCGCCCGACAGATCCAAGGTACCGTCAACGGCTTGGGCGAGCGCTGTGGCAACGCCAACCTGGTCTCGATCCTGCCGTCGCTGATTTTGAAGATGGGATACACGACCGGCGTCGGCGAAGCGGACCTGACGCATCTGACGCGCGTCTCGCATCTTGTCGACGAACGCCTGAATCGCGCCCCGAGCCGTAACGCGCCCTACGTCGGCCTCTCGGCCTTCGCTCATAAGGGCGGTTTGCACGTCTCGGCGGTCGAGAAGGACCCGCGCTCCTACGAGCACATCGTTCCTGATCTCGTCGGCAACCGCCGCCACATCGTGGTCTCAGACCAAGCCGGGCGCTCCAACATCTTGGCGCGGTTCCGTGACATCGGCATCGACATCAGCGCCGACGACAGCCGCATCGGGGCGCTCTTGAAGACCGTCAAAGACAAAGAGTTTGAGGGTTACGCCTACGACGGCGCCGAGGCTAGCTTCGAGATCATGGCGCGCCGGGTCATGGGGGAGGTTCCCGACTACTTCAATCTGAAAAGCTTCCGCGTCATCGACGAGCGCCGCTGGAACGCCAAGGGCGAGCTCATCACGATTTCGGAAGCGACCGTGAAACTGGTCGTCGGCCCGTCCTTCCATATGGCGGTCGCCGAAGGCAACGGCCCGGTCAACGCGCTCGACGCTAGCCTGCGCAAGGTTTTGGCCCCGGCCTATCCCGAACTCCGCGATCTGCGCCTCGTCGACTACAAGGTTCGCATCCTGACGCCGAACGAAGGCACCGCCGCGGTGACCCGTGTCATGATCGAATCCGCCGACGAGAAAGGCACCCGTTGGTCGACGATCGGGGTCTCGGCGAACATCATCGATGCCTCGTACAACGCCCTCCACGATTCGCTCGTCTACAAGCTTTTCCGCGATGGCGCGGCTGCCCCGGCCCAACAAGCCCGAAGCGCCTAGCTCCGGCGCGGCCCCGGTCCCTCCGGTGGTCGTGCTGGTTGATCCCCAACTCGGGGACAACATCGGCATGGCGGCGCGGGCCATGGCCAACTTTGGATTGCACGATTTGCGCCTCGTCCGGCCACGCGACGGCTGGCCGAACCCTCGCGCCGTGTCGGCCGCGGTCGACGCCGATGCGATCATCAACGGGGCTCGCCTGTTCGAGACGACCGCCGAAGCGATCGCCGATCTGAATCTTGTCTATGCGACCACGGCGCGCAGCCGGCATATGACCAAGACCGCGGTCTCGCCGGAGGCCGCGGTTGCTCGCATGCGCGCCCCCGATCCCGATCTCAGGCCCGGATGGTTGTTCGGGCCAGAAGCCAAAGGTCTCGGCAACGACGATGTGGCGATCGCCGATGCCATGGTCACCATCCCGACCGACCCCAACGGCATATGGTCGCTCAATCTGGGGCACGCCGTGGCGGTGCTGGGGTACGAATGGTTTCGCGGCCAGGGCGAGCCGGCCGAGGTCTTCGATGCCGAGTTCCGCGCCCGCCAGGCCACCAAAGGTGAACTGATCGGATTGTTTGAGCATCTCGAGGCCGCGTTGACGGAGAGCGGCTTTCTCCGCAATGCCGACAAGCGACCCTCGATGAAGCGCAATCTGCGCAATATTTTTGGCCGGATTGGCCTCACCGATCATGAAGTCCGTACGTTGCGCGGCGTGATCGCAAGTCTCGACGGCATTCGGAATCGCCGGCCGGGCTGAGGCGCGAATTTTTCGCCAACCCGCGCTATAGTCGCGGCCACCCTTCTGTTCACCCTTTGCGTAAAGGTTCTCGACCGATGCCGTTCCAGCCCGCCTCGCAAGCTCTCTCGCGTTTTACGGTCCTAGATCTGACCCGGGTCCGCTCCGGCCCGACCTGCGTCCGTCAGTTGGGCGACTGGGGTGCGAACGTCATCAAAGTCGAGATGCCCGAAGCCCTCGAGGCCGACGGCGCCTTGGGCGCCGGCCGCGACACGCCGGACTTCAAGAACCTGCAGCGGAACAAGCGCAGCCTGACCCTCAACCTCAAGGCGCCGGAAGGCGTGGCGACGTTCAAGCGGCTGGTTGAAAAAGCCGACGTCGTCGTCGAGAACTTCCGTGCCGACGTGAAATTCCGCCTGGGCCTCGATTACGAGACTCTCGCCAAGATCAACCCGCGGCTCGTCTACGCCAGCATTTCGGGCTTCGGTCAGGACGGTCCCGACGGCGATCGCCCGGGTTTCGATCAGGTCGTCCAAGGCGTCGGCGGCTTGATGTCGATCACCGGATTGCCGGGCCAGGGACCGGTCCGGGTCGGCATTCCCATCGCCGATCTGTCCTCGGGCGTCTTCGCGTCTTTCGGCATCGCCGTGGCGCTGCTTGAGCGCGAAGTGTCTGGGAAGGGGCAGTGGGTGAAAACCTCGCTGCTCGAGGCGCAGATCTTCATGCTCGATTTCCAGGCGGCGCGGTGGCTGATCGGCAAGGAAGTCCCGCCGCAAGCCGGCAACGATCATCCCACCATGATCCCGACCGGCGTCTTCACGACCTCCGACGGCCACATCAACATCGCCTGCGCGGGCCAGGCGTTCTGGCTTCGGCTCGCCAAGGCGTTGAATGCGGACGAGCTCACCAAGCGTCCAGAGTACATCGATGCGAAGGCCCGCTCCAAGAACCGCGCCGCGCTCAACGTCGAGCTCAACAATCTCCTCAAGGACAAACCCAGCCGCCATTGGGTCAAGTTCCTGAACGAGGCCGGCGTTCCGACCGGCGAGATCAATACGATCGATCAGGTCTTTGCCGATCCGCAGGTGAAGCATTTGAAGATCGCCGAGCCGGTCGACGTCGGCAACGGCAAGACTGAAGACGTGGTGCGCCAGCCGATCGAGATGACCCGCACGCCAAGCCGCATGGTCCGGCGCGCCCCCTTGCGCGGCGAGCACACCGACGAAGTGCTGGCCGAATTCGGCTTCTCCGCCGCCGAAATCAAAGCGCTGCGGGCTGGCGGCGTGGTCTGAGTCGCCGATAGGTTAGGTCGTTTGTTTCGTTTCTCGCGCCAGCAAAGGTGACATCCATGGCTACCGATAAAATGATCGTCGAGCGCGATGGCGCCGTCGGTCGCATGATTTTCAATAACCCGGAACGCCACAACGCCGTTTCGCGCGAGATGTGGGAAGCGGTGGTCGAGATCATGGCGGGGTTCGCCACGGATCCAGCGGTGCGCGTCGTCGTCGTCAGTGGGGCCGGGGGCAAAGCCTTCGTGTCTGGCGCCGACATTTCCAAGTTCGAAAGCGAACGCGCGTCCCAAAACGCGGTCGATCGCTACAACGCCGCGACCCATGCCGCGACCGAGGCTTTGGTCAACTTCGCCAAGCCGACGTTGGCGATGATCGACGGGTATTGCATCGGCGGCGGCATGTCGCTCGCGCTCGCCTGCGACATGCGGATGTGTTCAGTCGGATCGCAGTTTGGTGTTCCGGCGGCGAAGCTCGGCTTGGGCTATGGCGCCGACGGCGTGCGCCGGCTCATGGATCTGGTCGGCCCGGCGTTTACCCGCGAGATTTTCTACACGGCGCGCCGCTACACGGCCGAAGAGGCGTTCGCCATGGGCTTGGTCAATCGCGTCGTCCCCAAGGCCGATCTCGCCGCGCAGGTGAAAGAACTCGTGCAGTCCATTGCCGACAACGCGCCGCTGACCGTGGCGTCCATCAAGAAGATCGTCGGCGAATTGGTGAAGGATCCGGCGGATCGCGACATGGCAGCCTGCGACCGCATGGTCAAAGCCTGCTTCGCGAGCCAGGACTACATCGAAGGCCGCCGCGCCTTCATGGAAAAGCGAAAGGCAGTCTTTACCGGCCGCTAAGCGACGCCAAGCCGGTCTTTAGACCCGCTCGGCAATCCAGATTGCGAGCCGACAGCCGGCTTTGATCGCTTCCGACAAAGGCCCGTGCGCCGGCGCGTCTTCGGCGCCGTGGCGCAGCGCCGTCTCGCGGTGTTCGACTTCGCCGGCCCGGCAATGGGCGATGACGTCCTCCAGCTCGCGATCGTCGGCGCCGATGCTGTCGATCTGTCCCTGATAGTGCTGCTCGATGACTTCTTCGACGGCGGCGGTACAGGCCATGGCGGCCTTCTCGCCGAGCAGGGCCGTGCCGACGCCGAGCAGGAATCCGCCGACGTGCCACAGCGGCAGCAGCGCCGACGGCCGGACCCGGTTCTCGGCGATGAGGCGGTTGAAAATCTCGAGATGCTTGGCTTCTTCGTCGCGCATTTCGCGGAGCAGCGATCCGACCCGCGATTGGCCGAGGACGCGCAGTTGGCCTTCGTAAATCCGTACGGCGCCGTATTCGCCGGCGTGATCGACGCGGATGGCGCGCTCGCGAAGGCGGCTCGGCGACGGATCGCCGGGAAGATGGCGGTGGGGCCGGCGTTTGGCTTTGGCTTTCATCGGTCGCGCTCCGCCCAGGCGACGCGGGCCCCGGCCAATGTTCCGATCGCCAAGAGGGCCGAGGCGATGGCGTTGTAGGCAGCCATCGACAAGCCGAACAGCGACCAGGCGATGCGGTCGCAGGGCACGGGCGGCGGCATCATGAGCCGGGCGCGCAGTTCTTCGACGGTCATAGCTGACGGCAACGAACCGCCGCAGGCCGCGACCGAGACCCACCAGTGTTTCTCGACGCCGACGTGATAGACGGCAATGGCGCTGCCGATCGCGAACACGATGCCGGCGGCGACCACGGCGCTGACCAGGGCTTTGTCGCTCGAGAGCGCCACAAGCCCGATGGTGGCGATGCCGCCGGCGACCGCGAACGGAATGCGCTGATACAGGCAAAGGACACAGGGCGCGAGGCCGAAGACATACTGCGCCGTGTAGGCAACGGCGAGAGCCGCCAGGCTCGCCGCGAGAACAAAGACGAGCGGGGCGCGAGGCGACGCGCTGAGTTCGCGGAGCCGGTCCATGCCCCGGATATACGGGAAAGCCGGACCGCCCGCCATGGCTAGAGCAGGACTTTGACCAGGACGAAGCCGCCGATGACGACCGCGAGTAACCCGAGGCTGAGGATGGTCAGGCGCTTCTCGATGAACGCTTGGATCGGCGGCCCGAACTTCCAAATGAGCGCGGCGACGATGAAAAAGCGGCCGGCGCGGGTGACGATCGAGGCCAAGATAAAGACGAGGGGATCGAAGGCGGCAACGCCGCTGGCGATGGTCACGACCTTATAGGGGATCGGCGTCAGGCCCTTGATCAGGATGATCCAGAGACCCCATTCGGCGAACATGGTCCGGTACGAGTCCATCGCTGCTTGGAGGCCGTAGAGCTCGACGATCGGCCGACCCACCGTCTCGTAAGCGAAGTAGCCGATGGCGTAGCCCAGGATACCGCCCAGGACCGAAGCGATCGTGCAGACGAAGGCGAACCGGAACGCCTGGTCGCGCCGTGCCAGGCACATTGGGATGAGCATGGCGTCGGGCGGGATTGGGAAGAAGGAGCTCTCGGCAAACGACACCAGCGCCAGCGCCGGTAACGCGCGGCGGTGGGCGGCGAGGCGGAGCGTCCAATCATACAGGCTGCGGAACATGGGTGAAGCTGGGCGGCTATAGCAGTCGTGGCACGGCGCGGCAACCCACCGGACGCCGAGCGGGCCGGCCCTTCAGAAGGGGTCGAAGGACATTCCGGAGGGCCCGGAAAAAACTCGTCTGGCCCGCAGGAAGCCCCTGGCCAGCCTCGCGGATTTGGCTAGGATGCGGCCCGTGCCCCGGTGGCGGAACTGGCAGACGCGGCAGACTCAAAATCTGTTGGTGGCAACATCGTGGGGGTTCGAGTCCCTCCCGGGGCACCACAATATCCGCCACCCTCGCCCTTACCGATACGAGGAACAGCTCGCGAACGAGTCTAACGCCGTTAGAGTTCGGCCGCTTATTTGTTCGCCGTCCCTTCTCGATCGATCCGCTTTTGGAGCGCTGCACGTGCAAGGGCAGCGGTGCGAACCAGGTAGCGTTCGACGATTTTCTGACAGCTCGCCACCGCGTGTCCGGTAATCCCGGAAATTTCCGGCATGGTACAGCCCGCCTCGGCGAGTCGTGTGATGGCGGTGTGCCTCAAATGACATTGTCACGTTGATAGCTGGCTTGCGACCACTCTGGCCCTCCGGTAGTCAAATGGATGAAGACAATCAGCTACAGCGGCTACCGGTTCCCGCCTGAGATCATTGACCGCGCGATCTGG
>SHVU01000009.1 GCA_009691105.1 Rhodospirillales bacterium | reverse complement strand
GGTGCGCTGGTATCGCAAGGCCGCCGACCAGGGAAATGCGGGCGCCCAGTCCAACCTCGGGTTCATGTACGACAACGGCCAGGGCGTGGCGCAGGACTACGCCGAGGCGGTGCGCTGGTATCGCAAGGCCGCCGACCAGGGAAATGCGGAGGCCCAGTCCAACCTCGGGGTCATGTACGACAAAGGCCAGGGCGTGGCGCAGGACTACGCCGCGGCGGTGCGCTGGTATCGCAAGGCCGCCGACCAGGGAGATGCGAAGGCCCAGAACAACCTCGGGCTCATGTACGACAACGGTCAGGGCGTGGCGCAGGACTATGTGCAGGCGCACAAATGGTACAACCTTGCCGCCGCACGAACTCCAGCATCGAGGGCCGAGGATCGCAACACGGCCGTCAAGAACCGCGACCGCGTCGCCGCGAAAATGACCCCGGCGCAAATCGCCGAGGCGCAGAGGCTTGCGCGGGAATGGAAGCCGAAAAAGGAAGCGCCAGCGCCCAAGCCATGAGCCCGACTAGGAGAGAGGAGAACCCCGAAGGACGCTGGCGCTGCTTCGACTACGAGGAGCTGCTCAAGCGCGACAAGCTCAGCCTCGACCTCTTCTGGATCAAGGACCGCAGCCTGACAGACACCGATTCCCTGCCCGCGCCCGATGTGCTGGCGGCCGAGATCGCCGACGACCTGGAGACGGCTCTGGAGCAATTCAGCAAGATCGCGGCGAAACTTGGCGGAAAAGGCTGACTGACACGGGCGCAGGCGCTTCGAACCCGCCAAAATATGTGGGATATTTTGTGGGTTTTCTTTATGTACTATTGAAATTAATGCATTATAACAATAACTTAGTAAATTAACTGGCGGATGGAGTGGGATTCGAACCCACGAGGAACTTGCGCCCCTGCCGGTTTTCAAGACCGGTGCCTTCAACCGCTCGGCCACCCATCCAACTTTGAATTTCAATCACATAGCGGAGCGACGCAAGCTTTTCGCGGCAGGCCGGTCGAGCCGCCATCCGGGTTGCATGGCTCGACCATCACGATCGCCTGAGTGCTTTACGGCGCGGCTGGAGTGCATACACTTCCCGGCTCTTGGCTTTATGTCCGATAACCTGCGCTCACCATCCGTTCATCGAGGATAGAAAAACACGCCATGGCTTCGAACCACGATTTTCCCAGTCTCCGTCCGCTGCCGCAGCTCATCTTCGGATCGCGCTGGCTGCAGGTGCCGCTCTACGTGGGCCTGATCGTGGCGCAGGCCGTCTACGTCATCCTGTTCGTCAAGGAGCTGTGGCACTTGGTATCCACGGCGACGACGATCGGCGAACAGCAGATCATGCTGATCGTTCTCGGGTTGATCGACGTCGTCATGATTTCCAATCTTCTGGTGATGGTCATCGTCGGCGGTTACGAGACGTTCGTGTCGCGGCTTAATCTCAAGGGCCACCCCGACCATCCCGAATGGCTCGATCACGTCAACGCCAGCGTCCTCAAGATCAAGCTGGCCTTGGCGATCGTCGGCATCTCGTCGATCCATTTGCTGCGGACGTTCATCGAAGCCGGCAATCTCGGCAAACCGAACTCGAACTACACCGAAACCGGGATCATGTGGCAGACCATCATCCACACCATCTTCATCCTGTCGGCCCTTGGCATCGCCGCCGTCGACCGGCTGCAAAGTCCGCAGAAGGCATAAAAATCTCGAATCTGATATTCGAAACGAATCGTGAAATGGATTCCCTCCCGCTAGCTTATACCGATAGATATTGTTCCATAATGAGCAATAAGGCACGATATCTAGCGTAACTATAAATTGTGATGAGCTGCTGGAGCGAATGGCTGGCCGCGCTGGCGCCCGATCGAACTTTAGGGCACAACGACCGCCATGAGCGGAGCACTCGACGGCAAGGTCGCGATCGTCACGGGCGGCGGCACCGGAATCGGTGAAGCCATCGTCCGGCGCTTCGCCGCCGAAGGCGCCAAGGTCGTCGTCGCCGGACGGCGCAAGAATCTCGTCGACAAAATCGCGGCAGAGGTCGGGGGGCTAGCCGTTGCCGCCGACGTTACCCGCGAGGCTGATCTCGCCGCCTTGGCCCAAGCCTGCGATCGCGCCTACGGACGGCTCGACGTGTTGGTCGCCAATGCCGGCATCGCCATTCCAGCCATGCCCATTGAAGATTTCGATCTCGACGCCTGGGACAAGGTGTTCGCGGTCAACACCCGCGGCGCTCTGTTGTCGATCAAGTACGCTATGCCGCTTTTGAAACGCCAGGGCGGATCGATCATCACCATTGCTTCAGGTGCGGTCTTCCGCCCCAAGGCCCAACGCGCCGCCTATGCCGCCAGCAAGATCGCACTCGTCGGCCTCACCAAAGCCGTAGCGCAGGAAGGCTGGCCGTTCGGTATCCGCGTCAACGCGCTGGCGCCGGGCAATGTCGACACCGTGATGCTGCGCGGCTCCTGCGCTGACTTGGCCAAAGCCCGCGGCGTCAGCATCGACGTCATCGAGCGCGAGGCCCGCGACGTCAAAGCGCTGCGCCGCCTCGCCACCGTCGAACAGATTGCCGGGACCGCCGTGTTCTTGGCCTCGGCCCGATCCAGCGCCATCACCGGCGAGCTGGTGTTGGCCGACAGCGGCGAGCAGTGAACGCCACCGCGGCCTCGCTCACGGGCAAGGTCGCGATCGTTACCGGTGGCGGAACCGGGATCGGCGAAGCGACGGCGCGTCTTTTCGCCGCCGAAGGGGCCCGCGTCGTCGTGGCGGGCCGGCGGCGCGAACTTCTCGAACCGATTGCCGCGGCGATCAACGGGCTTGCTGTCCCCACCGATCTGACCCGCGAAGCCGACATCGCCGCCCTGATGAAGGCCTGCGAACGCGCTTACGGGCGGCTCGACATCCTGATCAACAACGCGGCCGATCCGGGATCGACGAGTCCGGCCGAAGCCCAGGACATGGCGGAGTGGGATCACACCTTCGCGGTCAACACCCGCGCCGTGATGCTGGCGATCAAACACGCCGTGCCGTTGCTGAAACGCCAAGGCGGGGCCATCGTCAACGTCGCCTCGGACGCGATACTGCGGCCCAAAGCGCAACGCAGCGCCTATGCGGCCAGCAAACTCGCGGTCGTCGGACTCACCAAAGCCGTCGCCCAGGAACTGGGAGCGTTCGGCATCCGCGCCAACGTGCTGGCCCCTGGCGCGACCGACTCGGCGATGCTGCGACAGGTCTTTACGGAACGGGCCACGTCTCTCGGCGTTCCAGAGGCCGAAGTCTATCGGCGCTCGCTGGCGACGCGGGCGCTGGGCCGTCTATCGAGCGTCGACGAGATCGCGCAAGCGGCGCTGTTCCTCGCCACCGGCCGATCGAGCGCCGTCACCGGCGAGGTCGTGGTTGTCGACTGCGGCCAGCGCTAGGGGCGGACCGGCATCGACGCCGACAACGGCTGGCGCTGCCGGCCGCTGGAATCGAAATTGCCGGGATCGAGCCAGCGTTCGAAGCCGGCTTTGATCCCCGGCCAATCGCGATCGATGATCGAATACCAGGCGGTGTCGCGGTTGCGACCTTTGACGACGGTGGCCTGGCGGAAGAGTCCTTCGTATTGAAATCCGTACCGTAAAGCCGCCGCGCGGGACGGCGCGTTGAGGCTGTCGCATTTCCATTCGTAGCGGCGGTTGCCAAGCTCGTCGAAAGCCCGCCGCATCATCAGATACATCGCCTCGGTCGCGGCGCTGGTCCGCTGCAAGCGCGGCGCATAGTTGATGTGGCCGACCTCGATCACGCCGTTGGGCGGATCGATCCGCAAATAGCCGGCGACACCGGCGGCCTTGCCGTCACTGGAATCGACGATGGCGTGGAACAACGGATCGTTGCCGGACGACATCTTGACCAACCAGGCGCGATAGCGGCCGAGATCGGAGAACGCCTCGACCGGTAGGTAGGTCCAGTTCGAGCCGTCGGTATTCTCACGGTTCGCGGCGTGAAGGTCGGCCGCATGACGCTCGACGTCGAGAGGTTCGACCCGGCAATAGCGCCCGATCATGGGCGTTTGCGGTGGACGGGGACGCGCCGCCCAGCCGGGCACGGGAAGGCCAATGGGCTGGCCCAAATGGTTCGTGGTCTGGCTCATCACGCGATCCTCAGATGCCGTCCGACTGTGCTGGAAAACCCGACACGCGCCGGAAATTTCATCTTATAACAGGCGGCCTGAGAGGGAGCGACCGCATGGCCGAATTCGATCTCGTCATCCGTGGCGGCACTGTCGTCACCGCCGCCGACACGGCGGCCTGCGACATTGGCGTCAAGGACGGCGTCGTCCACGCGCTCGCCAAAAGCCTGGGCCGCGGCAGGCGCGAGATCGTCGCCCAAGCCCAGACCGAGGCCGACGAACTGATCATCGCGAATTGCGATTTGGACAACTGCACGTTCGGCAAAGAGACGGCCTTCAACTTCGCTCAGCACCGCCGCATCGAACACTACAGCATCATCACCACGCAGACCGGAGTCGTGCCGACGACCTAGATGCGGTAGCGCTCGACGGCTTTCATGTCGAGCTCGATGCCGAGGCCCGGCGCGGTCGGCACGGCGATCCGTCCGTTCTTGAAGACGAGCGGATTGACGGCGAGATCGTCGCGCAGCGGACTTTGGCTGCGGTCGTATTCGATGAAATTCGGAAAAGCCTCGATGTCGGTTTGCGGCGAGGCCGGCAACGCCGCAACGAAATGCACCGCCGCCGCCAGGCCGACCGCGCCGCCCCAAACATGCGGCGTCAGCTTGAGATTGGCGAGATAGGCGAGCTTGGCGATGAGCCGGCCTTCCTCGAGACCGCCGCACATGGTGAGATCGGGCTGAACGAAATCGACGCCGCGGCCATCGATCAGCCGCTTCAAATCATGCGCCGTGTAGAGAGCCTCGCCGGTGGCGATGCGGATCGGCGAAAGGGCCCTAACCTCGCGATAGCCTTCGAAGTCGGTTGGCGGTAGCGGCTCCTCGTACCAATGGATGCCATAGGGCGCGATCCGCCGAGCGCTGTCGAGAGTCGCGTCGACCGTGTAGTTGGCGTTGACGTCGACCATCACCAGCATGTCCGGGCCGATGATCTCGCGGGTTCGCTTGACGCGCGCTTCGTCGTCGGCCGGCGAACGGCCGATCTTGATCTTGGTGGCGCCGAAGCCTTGGCCGACGATCGCTTTCATCTGGCGTTCGAGACCGGGCAGGGGATCGGGCGTGAAAAATCCGGTCGACGCGTAGGCCGGAATCTCGGTGAGGCGTTGTCCGCCGAGAAGTTTGCACAACGGTTCCCCGGCGCTTTTTCCGAGAATGTCGAGCAGCGCAATGTTGATCGCGCTCAACCCCGCCGTCATCTGGTTCTGAAGACCGAGGTGATAGTTCTCGTCGTACAGGCGGTGCCAAATCTGGTCGCGGTCCCAGATTTCGCGACCGATGAAATGCGGCTTCACGAGATCGAGATAGGCCGCCGTCGGTTGCGGCGGACCGTAGGCCTCCCCGTAGCCGATGGTCCCGTCCTTGGTCTAGGACGATGACGACCGACAACGACCGCGACGTGCGAAGCCCCCGGGCATTGCCGTAGGCGTTCTTCGCGCCGATCTAGAAACGAAGACCGAAGTGGCGGATATCCTTGATGACCAGGCTCATTGGCGCTCCCCCTCGATCCGCCGTCGTATCACTGGCGGCGCCGATCCGTCCAGGCGGGACCGGGCTGGTCCCGACGATTGACGACCTCGGCGTCGCGGCCTATCGTTTCGGCAAGACGCAAAGAAACTCGACGCGAGCCTCTAAGGGCCCGTCAACCAAGCAAAAACCAAGCGCTGGAGGAAGCACGCCCGCCGTTCGACCCCATCAACCCAGCCCGGAGAGCCCCATCATGCCCCGACGCCTGCCCGACCGTATCCGCATTTCAGCCCCCGTTACGCCGTTCTCGGCGAAGGGCGACTTCATGGCCGATGCCTATGCCGAGATCATCCGCTGGCATCTTGAACACGGGACGCGCGGATTTCTGATCGCCGCCGACAACGGCGAGCACTGGGCGCTCTCGCTGAAGGAAATCGGTGAGATCACCAAGATCTGCATGCGCGAGAGCAAGGGCAAGCTGCCGGTCTATGTCGGCGCCTGGGCGATCACTGAAAAGGAAGCGATCGAGCGCGCTAGCGCCGCCGCCGATGCCGGGGCCTACGGGCTCTGCGTGAAGCCGCAGCATTACGTCCATGCCTGGGCGCCGGCGACGCGAGCCGACATCGTCGGGCGCTTCGAGGCCATCGCCAAGGCCGTCGATCTGCCGATGATGATCTACAACTCGCCGAACCGCACCGCCGTCAACATCTCGAACGACGATCTTGAAGCGATCACCGGCGTCTGCAACGCCGAGTGCCTCAAGGACACCAGCCACGATTCCAACTTGTTGCAATCCCGCATCCTGCGCTTCCACGACAAGATGTCGGTCCTCTTGGGTGGCGGCGGCAACTTCTACCAAGCTATGATGACCGGCGCCGGCGGCATCATCGGCACCGTCCTCGACCTGTTCGGTCACGACGCCGACCGCATCTTCGAATTCGAAAAAATGACCAACGACGAACGCCGGATGCATGTCGTCCGCAGCCAAGAAGTCGGCCACGTCATCAATTACCTCGGGACGATCCCGACCGCCTATAAGGCGACATGGAACATGATGGGCCTGCCGGCGGGGCACCTGCGCGATCCGTTGCGGCCGTTGTCGCCCGAGCAGGAAAACGAGCTTCGCGCCTGCCTCACCAAATGGGGCGTGCTGAAGGGAACCGAAAAGCGACGCGCCGCCAAAGCCGCCGAATAATTCGCGCCATCCAGAAAAAATTCCAGAGGAGGATACGCATGCGCTTTAACCAATTTTTCTTCGGAGCTGCTGTCGCGATCGGCCTTGCGGCCGGTGTCGCAGCCGGACCGGCGGCGGCCCAGCAGAACGTTTGGGACAAAGTCCAATCGTCCGGCAAGATGGTGGTCGGCGTTCTCGCCGACAACAAGCCCGGGGTCTGGAAAGAGGGCAACACTTACGAAGGCTTCTACGTCAACTTCGCCCGCGACATCGCCGACAAGATCTCGGTGCCGATGGGCAAGAAGATCACTCTCGATTTCGCCGAGTCGTCCTTCGCCACCGTCGTCCTCGATCTGCAGTCGGGCAAGATCGACATCTGGTCCGGCATGAGCGCCACCGAGGAGCGGAAAAAGGCTCTCGACATGGCGGGACCGATGTACGACCTCGCCCATTGCTATGTGAACCGCAAGGGTTTGACCGGTCTCAAGACCTGGGAGGACTACAACAAGCCCAGCATCCGGGTCACGACCCAGATGGGAACGAGCGATGAGAAGGCGATCCAAGAGCTGTCGCCGAAGGCGACGCTGCTTTCAATGAAGACCGGCCCTGAAACCATTCTCGCGATCCAAGCGGGACGGGCCGACGCCATCGGCACCTCTGTGCTGTCGGGCCTGCGCTTTCTCCAAGACGATCCGGGACTCTTTGGCGAGGTCGTCTTCCCGACTCCGATCCGCAGCCTCCCGTCCTCGGCCGGCATCCGTAGAGACGGCGACGGCCGCTTCCATAAGTTCGTCCAGGCCTGGGCCGACAAGGCCCGTGCCGACGGCACGACCAAGCGCCTGATGTCCGACGCCATCAAGAAGGCCGGGATGAACCCCGACCTTCTGCCTGCCGGATTTTCATTCTAATCCGCTCGTCACCTGACACGCCCCCATCCGGTCCTCGGGTGGGGGGCCGTCTTTTTCGGGAATGCGATGGCTGAGAAAGTGATCATCACCTGCGCGGTGACGGGGTCCATCCACACCCCGACCATGTCGCCGCACCTGCCCATCACCCCGGCCGAAGTTGCCGAAGGCGCGATCGCCGCCGCCGAGGCCGGCGCCGCGATCCTTCATTTACATGCCCGCGATCCGAAGGACGGACGACCGACGCCGGACGCGAACGTCTTCATGGAGTTCCTGCCGCGCATCAAGCAGTCCACCAACGCGGTCGTGAACATCACGACCGGCGGCGGACCGGGCATGACCGTCGAGGACCGCTTGGCGGGACCGCTTCGCACCAAGCCGGAGATGGCGTCCCTCAACATGGGCTCGATGAACTTCGGGCTCTATCCCATGCTCGAGCGCTACGGCACCTGGAAATACGATTGGGAGCCAAAGCACCTCGAGGCATCGCGCGACAATATTTTCAGGAATACATTCAAGGACATCGAACGAATCCTGAAGGAACTCGGCGAAGGTTGCGGAACGCGGTTCGAGTTCGAATGCTACGACGTCGGGCATCTCTATACGTTGGCCCATTTCCTGGAGCGCGGCCTCGCCAAGCCACCGCTGTTCGTCCAGACCATCTTTGGAATTCTCGGCGGGATCGGCGCCGATCCGGACAATCTCGTGTTCATGCGCCGCACCGCCGACCGGCTGTTCGGCAAAGATTACGAGTGGTCGATCCTGGCCGCCGGGCGCCACCAGCTCGGGCTCTGCACCATGGGCGCCGTGATGGGCGGCAACGTCCGGGTCGGCCTCGAAGACAGCCTCTACATCGGCAAGGGCCGGCTCGCCAAAAGCAACGCCGAGCAGGTCGCCAAGATCCGGACCATCGTCGAGCACCTGTCCCTTGAAATCGCGACGCCCGACGAAGCGCGCCGGCGTCTCGGCCTCAAGGGCGGCGATCGGGTCGCGTTTTAGGGCGAGGGAGCCAGCATGGACGCCATCTTTGGGGCTAACATCTGCTGGCTGTTGAGCCGGGGGCTGCATCTCCTCAACGACCTCGCCGGCGGCCACGGCACCTATCAGGCCGACTTCTGCGTCGTCGTGAAGCACTTCGACGCGCTGCTGCGCGGCGCTGGGATCACCCTTTTATATGCGTTCGGAACGATCGTCGGCGGCCTGGTGCTCGGCGTCCTCTGCGGGACTGCGATGCTGTCGCGTCACAAATTCCTGACGCTGCCGTTCAACGCCTACGTTCAGTTCTTCCGCTGCACGCCGCTCTTGGTCCAGATCGTCTGGTTCTATTACGCGTTGCCGATGTTGCTCGGCTATTCACTACCGGCCTGGATGGCGAGCGGACTCGGCCTGACGCTCTACATGGGCGCGTTCTGCGCCGAAATCTTCCGGGGCGGCATCCAGTCCATCGACCGGGGCCAATGGCAGGCGGCGCGGGCGCTGGGCATGACCTATCTCCAGCTCATGCGCCGCGTCATTCTGCCTCAGGCGATGCGCCGCATGATCCCGCCGTTCACCAATCAGTCGGTCCTGCAGCTCAAGAACACGTCGCTGCTCTACGTCGTCGCCGGCCATGACCTGATGTATTACGCGGCGCAATTGACGTCGCAGACCTTCCGGCCCTTCGAGTTCTATACGACCGTGGCGATGATGTATTTCGTGATGCTGTACCCGGCGACCAAGTTCGCCAAGCGCCTCGAAGCCCGCGTCGACATATGAGTGCCGCGAACCTGCCAGCCGCCTCTGACGACGTGATGATCCGGATCACGGATCTTCACAAGCACTACGCCAAGCTTCACGCCCTGAAGGGCGTCTCGCTAACCGTCAAGCGGGGCGAAGTCCTGTTCGTTATCGGGCCGTCGGGCTGCGGCAAGTCGACGCTGCTGCGTTGCATCAACCTTCTAGAGGAACCGGCGGCCGGCACCGTCGCGGTCGGCGAAGACGTCATCCATTTCGGTCCCGGCCATCGTATGCCGTCAGGCGGAGTGCTGGCCAAATACCGCACCCAGATCGGCATGGTCTTTCAACAATTCGATCTGTTCCCGCACATGACCGCCATCCAGAACGTCATGGAGGGTCCAGTCACCGTCAAAGGCATTCGGCGCAAACAAGCCTTCACATTGGCCCGTGAGCTCTTGAAAAAAGTCGGGCTCTCGGAGAAAGAGAACAACTATCCTCGTAACCTGTCTGGCGGTCAGGCGCAGCGCGTCGCCATCGCCCGGGCCCTGGCCATGCAACCTCGCGTCATGCTGTTCGACGAAGTGACATCGGCTCTCGATCCTGAACTGGTCGGCGAAGTGCTCGGCGTCATGTTTCAGCTGGCCGAGGAGGGGACGACAATGGTCGTCGTCACGCACGAAATGGCCTTTGCCAGCGAAGTCGCCGATCGCATCGTCTTCATGGACGCGGGCCAGATTGTCGAGGAAGGGACGGCCGACGACGTCTTGCTTCAGCCGCGCAATCCGCGCCTGCAATCCTTTCTGGCCCGGTTCCATCACAACATGGGCACGGCCCCCAGCTAAGTCATGGCCACCGCTCTCGCGGCTCGCGCCGATATCGTCATTCTCGGCGGCGGAATAGCCGGCCTGACCGCGGCGCTGCGGCTGGCCGGAGCCGGTCGGGAGGTCGTGGTCATCGACCGCGCTGAGCCGTGGCGCGAAGCTTCCGGCGTCAATGCCGGAACCCTTGGTATTCAAAACAAAGCGCTCTCCTTGTTCCCGTTCTTCCTCGAAAGCACCGTCGAATGGCGGCGCCTCGCCGAAGTCGTCAGCGAGGACATGGGCTATATGCAGAATGGCGGCTTCCGTGTCGCCCAGACCCCGGAGCAGGTCGCGAAGCTGCGCGACGAAGCGCGCCAGATGAGCGATTTAGGCGCCGTCATCGAATGGCTCGACGGCAACGTACTGCGCGATCGTGCCCCCTGGCTCGGACCCAGCGTCACGGCCGCAACCTTTTGCGCCACCGACGCCTTCGCCAGTCCGCTTCTCGCCGGTCGAGCCTTGATCCGCGCCGTCGAACGCCGCGGCGGACGCGTCGTCACGCATACAACCGTGAGCCACGCCGAACGGACCACCACGGGTTATCGGCTGCACACCACGGGCGGCGATATCGATTGCCGCTCCGTCATCATCGCCGCCGGCGCTTGGTCGGACACCGTGGCGACGCTCTTCGGAATCAAGATCGGGCTTCGCCTGAACATCAACATGTTGAGCATCACCGACCGAGTCGCGTCGTTCATGGATCATCAAATCGTCACCCATGTCGGCGGCCGTTTCACCTTGAAACAGTTTCCGAATGGAAGCTGCATCCTCGGCGGTGGGTTTCAGGGACGCGGCAACACCCAGACCGGCGAGAAGGAATTGGATTTCGAACAACTCCTCATCAACCTTCGTTTTCAATGCGCGGTGGTGCCGGCGCTCAAAGGAGCGAACCTGCTTCGCTCCTGGGCCGGCCTCCAGGGTGTCCCTGACGACGGCAAGCCGCTGATCGGCTCCGTGCCTGATCAGCCGAACCTGTATCTCGCCGTGCCGGGCGGCGGCGGCTTCACGGGCGGGCCTCTCGTCGGCCGCCTCGTCGCCGAGACCTTGTTGACGGGAACGCCGCCACCTCTGGCCGTGCCCTTGGCGCCAGCGAGACTCTTTCAATGAGCAACTCTAGCCTTCGTCTCGATGGCGATCGCGGTCGACGCGTCGACATCACCGTCGACGGCATGCCGTGCTCAGCCTTCGAGGGCGAAACGATCGCCGGCGCGTTGTTCGCCGCCGGCCGCGCCCATTCGCGCCATACTCCAATCCGCGACGCCGTGCGCGGCTACTACTGCGGCATGGGCGTGTGCTGGGAATGCGCCCTGGTCGTCGACGGCCGCCCCAACGTCCGGGCCTGCATGACGCTCGTCCAAACTGGGATGCGGATCGAAACCCAAGCCGGTTTCGGTCCACCGATGGCGCCATGACCGCGACGATCGATATCGCCATCATCGGGGCAGGGCCGGCCGGTTTGGCGGCGGCGCGCCAAGCGGCACGTCATGGCGCAAGCGTTCTCATCCTCGACGACAACGCCTTGCCGGGTGGACAATATTATCGCCAGGCCGCAAGCCCGGCCTTGCGCCAGATCGCCCGCGACGTCTTCGATGAAAGCGAACGGGCCGCTCCGCTTCTCGAAGCGCTCCGCGATGCGCGGGTCAGATATTTGCCCGAGGCCACCGTCTTCGCGCTCTTTCCAGATGGCGTTCTTGCCTATGTCCGCAACGGCCAGACCGAATCGGTGACGCCGCGCTCCGTCATCGTCGCCACCGGCGCGACCGAACGGCCCGTGCCATTCCCCGGCTGGACGCTGCCCGGAGTCATCGGCGCCGGGGCCGCGCAGAACCTGATGAAGAGCCAGCGCGTCGTTCCGGGCTGTTGCATCCTGGTCGCCGGCAACGGCCCCTTGGCGTTGCTCGCCGCGGCCAATCTTGTCCGGCTGGGGGCGTCGGTCGTGGAAGTTCTCGAAGCAGCACAATCGCGGTCGCCGTGGCGGCACATCTCGGGGCTCGTGAGGGAACCGGCGATCCTGCTGCGCGGCATCGGATATCGCACCACGTTGCTCCGCCATGGCGTTCCGTTCCGCGACGGCCACGTCGTCGTCGAAGCGTTGGGCCGCGATCGGGTCGAGGCGGCGCGGGTCGCGCCCATAAACGCCGACGGCGTCATAGATCACAACCGAGCCCGCGTTTTGACCGTCGATACGGTCGTGGCCAGCTTCGGCTTAGTGCCGGCGGTCGAGATCACGCGGGCCTTGGGCTGCGAGCACCGCTATGATGCCGGGAAGGGCGGTTGGACTCCGCTCCGCGGTCCGGATTTGCAGACGACAAAGGACGGCGTGTACGCCGCCGGTGAATGCTCCGGAGCAGCTGGGGTCGAAAAGGCTTTGCTGGAAGGCGAGTTGGCCGGCGCCGCGGTAGCCCTTCGCCTGGGTTACGACGCCGCCGAGGCCAGCGTTACCATGCGCCGCGTTCAAGCCCGGCTGGCGCGCCTCGAACGGTTTCGCGCCGCCATCGAAGCGCTCTATGTGCCGCCTTCGAGCTTTTCGGCGCTCCTGACCGACGATACCATTGTCTGCCGCTGCGAAGAGGTGACGTGCGCCGAGGCACAACGCCGCCTCGACGATGGCGCCACGGAGCTCAATAGCCTTAAGGCCGTTACCCGTATGTCCATGGGACGCTGCCAAGGACTAAATTGTCTGCCGACGCTGGCGCGGCTTGTCGCCGAACGCACCGGCCGTCCACTCGCCGACATCGAATTGCCGCGCCCGCGGCCGCCGATGCGCCCCGTGAGCCTCGCCAGTATCGTTGCCGAACCGGGAGCCGGCGATGTCGAGTCGCGTTGAGGTCGACGTAACGATGGCGGCGACGGACACGCGGCCCGCCTTCAAAATTAATGTCAGCACCGCCGACAAAGCTCTGTACGGGCAACCGGCGCAGCTTCGCCTGATCGCGCGCTACCGCGAGCGCGACCCTCGGACGGAAATCAAAGAACGAACAATCTATCGCAACGACCTGAAGATCGGCGAGAAGCCGCTCGAGTTCGCGGTCCCCTTGGACGATCTCCGCCGCTACAGCTATCCGGGGCGGCGGATCGATATCTCGTTGATTTCGGTGGTGCGGCTCGGCTAGTCGTCGTTTTTCGGCGAGAGCGTCGAGTTCACGAAGGTCCAGTCGGCTCCGTTCGATCGCCATGTCCGGCCGGGCGAGGAAACGCCGTTGTCACCGACCGACGCGAAACCCACGTCCGCTACATCGGCCAATTGCTGTCGGCCACGAACCGTTCGTTCTCGCTGCTCATCGCGTTTCTGACGGCATTGATCGTCGGCAGCGGCGTGTTGTTCTACATCGCCGTCAATTATGGACTGGGGCTCCTGGAGACCTTCGAGAGCCTGGGCGACTCGCAACTCTGAACGATGATCGTTCAAATCATCGCGATTCCGGTGACCGTGATCGTGATCCTGGATCTGATCGGCGGGCTGGTCTTCGCCTTGATGGACAAGCAGCTGCAAGGCTTCGTGACGTTGCGCTTCAAAACTCTGCCGCCCGAGATCAAACGCGGCACCAGGATGCGGGTCGGCGACCTGGTCGGCGCCAAACTCGACGCGCCGTCCGCCGAACCCAGCCTGCGTATCATCGCCTGCAACATGGAGCGCGGCCGAGTCTTGGTGTTCGACAAGCATGGCCGGCTGCGGCGCACGCCGTTCCGCGAAATGGTCGGCGGCGTCGTCCTCTATCACAAGAAGTTGACCGGCGCGAAGAGCGGAGCGGATCTCGACGGCCTCTTGAACGAGGTCATCACCTTCGATCCGGTCTTCGAGCGCCTCTATCCCGCGAACATGGTGACATTCGGTCGCGGTCTGAGCGTGCATTGGGAAGTGCAGATCTTGGATGGCGGAGCCGTGCACCGCCGCCTGGTCGGACCGCCCGCGATCTTCACGTGGACGGAGTTCTTCGACAAACCCGGCACCAAGCCGGTCGCACCGCCACCGCCGCCCACCGCGACGGCCGCCGCGCTCACCAAAGCCGCCGCCTCAGCGAAAGCCGCTGCTGCTGCAAAAGCCGCGGCCGCAGCGTTTCAGTCGGACGCACCGGCCCCGACGCCGGCTCCGACCCCAGCCAAGACGAGAGCCTAGTAACTCGCCTTCGCGGCCTTGGCTTTGGTCTTCGTCGTCCGCGATTTGGCGACGGAGGCGCGAAGATGGTCGAGATATTCCTCGCGCACCGGTTCGTGGGGCAGGGAGAGACCCAGCATAATGCCCGGCGGCTGAACGAGCCGGCCGATCCACCAGCCACGCGCGCCCATCTCATCGGAGACGACGTTCATATCTACGTCCGGTGATGAGGCGCTGTAGGTGATGATCAGCGAGTGCGGCGTGCCGTTGATCCGAATACCGTCGATGCCGTTGATGCCAGCGATGTACTGATCGCGCATCCCCATCAGGCGCTTGTTGAGCTTCAAATAGCCGTCGCGTCCCAGGTAATTCATCACCGCCCAGGCCGCGGCGATCGAACCACCCGGCCGGGTCGACGCGACGTTGGGGTTCGAGAAATGCCCCATCGGCCATTCGGTGAATTCAAATGGCTGATGCTTCTCGAAGTCAGCGTTGCGATAGAGCACCGTCGACGTGCCCTTGGCGCCGAACCCGTATTTGTGCAGATCCGCCGAGATCGACGTGACGCCGGGCACCGTGAAGTCGAAATCCGGAACCGGATAGCCTAGCTCGCGGGCAAACGGGGCCTGATAGCCGGCGACACAGGCGTCGACGTGCAGCCAGAGATCGCGATCGCGCGCCACCTTGGCCAAATCCTCGATCGGATCGATGACGCCGTAGGGAAAGCACACGGCCGAGCCGACGAGCGCGATGGTGTTCGGGGTGATGGCTTTGGCCATGGCCGGAACGTCGGCGCGGAAGTCTTTGCCGACCGGGACGCGCTTGATCGTCAGGCCGAGGTATTGAGCAGCGCGGTTGAAGGTCGGATGGCCGGAGAAGGGGACGACGACCTCGGGATCTTTGATCGCCGGTTTGTTGGCGCGTCCCCAATCGCGCGCCGCCTTCATGGCGACGAAGATGCTTTCCGAGCCGCCCGACGTAATGTGGCCGACCGCGTCGGGTCCGCGCAGGATGCCGGCGCCGAAATCGATAACGCCGTCTTCCATCGCCTTCAGGCTCTTGAAGGCTTTGCCGGCTCCGCCGCCGTTCTCCTGCATGAACAGGGTGTAGGCTTTTTTCTGGACGTCGAAGATATCGTCGCCGCCGTACCAAATCTGGAACGGCATCCGGCCGTTGCGCCAATCGACGTCGTCTTTGCGAAACTCGAGCATCTCGCGTTCGATGGCCTGCCAACCGCGGCCATCGTCGGGCAGCGTCTTTCTCATGATCGGCTCCTTCCCTGTTCCTTCGACGAATCCAAAAGAAACCGCCGCGCCCCGATGACCGTGGTGCGGCGTCCGAAAGTCGGAATGTAAGGCGCTTATTCGGCCGCTTGCGCCGCCGAAAGAACGCCAAGACCGGCGAGGATCGCCTTCAGCTTCTCGACGCGCTGAGCGCCGTCCTTGCCAAGTTCCTTCATGGTGTGACGCGGCGCGCGCGGCTCGCCCATCGGGTAACCGGCCAACCCGCACAGCGCCTTCTGGACCGCCATCTTGCCGTCGATCAACTTGGTGATCTCGAGGACGGTGTTGTAGAGGGCTTCGGCTTTGGCGATCTCGCCCTTCACGGCGAGGTCGTACAAGGCTACCGACTGACGCGGCATGTAGTTACCGTAGGGCGAGACATGGCCCTTGGCGCCGATCAGGTAAGCCTCAAGCGGACGCCATCCGCCGAACACCACCATGCCGTCGCCGGTGAGGCGCCGGACTTCATAGGCGCGTTCGGTCACACCGCTCGCTTCCTTGATGTACTTCACGTTCTCCAACTCGCGCCACATCTTGGCGACGAATTCCGCCGACATGTCGACGCGGTTATTGAACGGGTTGTTGTAGAGCATGATCGGGATCGAGATCTTTTCGTTGATCCGCGCGTAGTACGTATAAATCTCGTCGTCCGAAGGCTTGTAGTAGTAGGGCGGGATGATCATCACGCCGTCGGCGCCCAACGCTTCGGCTTCCTGGCTGTAGCGGATCGCGACTTCGGTGCGGTGGTTGGCGGTTCCGACGATAACCTGAACGCGACCGGCAACGTGGTCGATGGTCCACTTGGTGATGTCGGTGCGCTCTTTGTCGTCGCAGGCGAGAAATTCTCCGGTCGAGCCCAAGGGCATCAAGCCCGGCACGCCCTCGGCGATCTGCCAATCGATAAAGCGACGCAGCGCCTTTTCGTCGATGCCCGAGCCGTCCTCTTTGAACGGCGTGACCATGACGGTGTAGGCGCCCCGAAATTCGTTGGCGGTTTTCATTGGAAGTGCCCCTTCTACGGATTGGTCGGAGCCCCGCTCCCTGGCGAACGGCGACTCAATAAATCCTTTGTATCCAGGTGCTTGTCATAAAGCCTACAGGAGCCGAGGTAGGCCGATCAAGCCCATTACGAACGGCTACCCCCTAGTGTTTGCCGAAGCGGGGCGACCCGCCCAAGATGCTGGGGCCAAAGGCTTTCTGCAGGACATAGGTCGAACCTTCCGAGAGCCGGAAGGACCCGGTGATCAGCTCGAGGATCTTGATGTTGTTGGTCAGGACGTGGGCGGCCTCGGGACGGGGATCGTCGACGATCTTTTGTGCCCGGGTCAGGATGTCTTTTCGAACCGCCCGAAGAATGTCTTCGAGTTTGTAGCCCTTGGGATTTTCTTAGGAAACCAAGAAGTGCGTCATCGCGGCCCCTCGTTGAATGTGCCAAGCAACGGCCAAGTATAGCCGATCTCGGGAGCGCGATCCTACGGTCTGCGCGGCCGCTCGGTTGCACCGGCTCAAAACGGGGGCTATCAGGGCAGAATGTTCTTCGAGCTTTCGAAAATTCTGTGGTGGTTCGTCGATCCGGCGAACCTTCTCCTGGCGGCCCTGATCGTCGGGACGGTCCTGTTGTGGACGCGACAACGGCGCTTGGGCGTAACCGTTGTCAGCATCGCGATGGGGCTCGTCGTCGCGGTCGCCGTGCTGCCGGTCGGCGATTGGATGACCCAAGCGCTGGAGAATCGTTTCCCGCCACTCCACAAACTTCCCGACAAGATCGACGGCATCGTCGCGCTCGGCGGCGTCGTCGATCCGTGGATCAGCAAAGCCCGCGGTCATGTCTCCTTAGGCGGGACGGTCGAAAGGCTCAGCGAGTTCGCGGCACTGGCCAGTCGCTATCCCGACGCCAAACTGGTCTTCACGGGCGGCTCCGGCCGTCTGATGAGTCAGGAATTGAAAGAGGCGACCCTGGCCGCGCCGTTCCTCGATCTTCTGGGCCTTGATCCGACGCGGCTCATTCTCGAGGACCAATCGCGCAACACGTATGAGAACGCCGTTCTCAGTCGCGATCTCGTTCAGCCCAAGCCTGACGAGACCTGGGTGCTGATTACGTCGGCCGCGCACATGCCGCGCGCCGTCGGTTGTTTTCGGCAAGCCGGATGGACAGTCATTCCGTATCCGGTCGACTTCAACTATGAAGGCAATGAAGGTTTCGGACTGACGTTCAATTTTTATCTCGGCTTGGGAAAATTAAGCGGCGCGACTCACGAATGGGTGGGGCTTGCGTCCTATTGGATAACGGGTCGATCCGAGGCACTGTTCCCGGGGCCGGATTCGACGAACATCGCCATGGCGAGAGAGGTACGAGGATGACATCGATGCAATGGCGCCACGTCCTTGCGGCAATCGGATTGGCGACGCTCGGCGGATTCAGCGCGGCCGCGGCGCAAACGCCGCCGGCCATGAGCTTCGGGCAATGGCTTGCCGAATTCCGCGACGATGCCGGAAAGGCCGGCATTCAACAGGGAACGCTCGATGCGGCGTTGAAGGGGGTCACACCGATTCCCGAAATTATCGAGTTCGACCGCAAGCAGCCGGAATTCACCCTGACCTTCGGCCAATACATCGAGCGGGTGGCACCGCCGGCGCGGATTCGTAAAGGCCGCGACAAGGTCGCTGAGCGCCAGGAGCTCATCGAGCGAATCGGCCGCCAGTACGGCGTCCAGCCACGCTTCATCGCCGCGCTGTGGGGAATCGAAAGCGATTTCGGCCGCGCCGTCGGCAAGTACTCGGTCGTGCAAGCCTTGGCGACGCTCGCCTATGACGGCCGTCGCTCCAAATATTTTCGCGGCGAGTTGATCGATGCGCTGCGCATCCTCGACGGCAAGCATGTCGAGCCGACGTTCATGTACGGCTCGTGGGCCGGCGCCATGGGGCAATGCCAATTCATGCCGTCCAGTTTCTTGAATTTCGCCGCCGACGGCGACGGCGACGGGCGCAAAGATATCTGGCGATCCGAGGCCGACGTTTTCGCCTCGACCGCAAGCTATCTGGCGAAATCGGGATGGGCCGGGGACCAAACCTGGGGCCGCAAGGCGAGATTGCCGAGTGGATTCGATTCGAAACTGACCGACGGCAAGACGCGAAAGACCCTGGCCGAATGGCAAGCCTTGGGCGTTCGCCGCGACGATGGCGGCGATCTTCCGGCGCGCGCGATTTCGGCCGGCGTGATCGTCGTCGATAGCCCAGGTGGCGGCGCGTTCCTCGTCTATGACAACTTCAACGTCATCATGAAGTGGAACCGCTCGACCTTCTTCGCGCTCGGTGTCGGCTTTCTTGCTGACGGCATCGGCGGCGGCGTGTAGACTTCTGAAGGCACGATGCCTGCCTTCATTTGTCACGCGCGATTGCTGATTCAGCCATGATCGGAAAGGGGTCAGAACGCGGCTGGGTTGTTCTATTGGGCCTCGCGCTGTGGCTCGGCGGATGCACGTCGACGGAGTTCGTCGTACACACCGCGAAGCGGGTCACCCAAATCCAAGACTCCGCTCCGACCGAGACCTACAAGGTCGGAAACCCTTATCAAATCAACGGTAATTGGTTCTATCCGGCCGAGGACTACGACTACGACGAGACCGGAATCGCGTCGTGGTACGGCCCGCAATTTCACGGACAAAAGACCGCCAACGGCGAAGTCTTCGACATGAATCAATTGTCGGCGGCGCACACGACGCTGCCGATGCCGAGCTTCGTACGGGTCACGAATCTCGACAACGGCCGAAGCATGATTCTCCGAATCAACGATCGCGGTCCGTTCGCCAGTGGCCGAATCATCGACCTATCGCGTCGCGCCGCGCAGCTACTCGGCTACGAACCCCAAGGCACGGCGCGGGTCCGAATCCAGGTCCTTGCCGACGAAAGCCGGGCCGTCGCCCTGCGGCTGAAGGGCGGGACTCAGATCGCCCAGGCCGATTCGCCGATCGTCGTCTCCAAGCTGCCGCGCGCCCAAGTCTCCGGCGAGGTTCTCCCGCCGGTCGAGGGCGCCAAGGTTTCGACATCGTCGATTTCGGTCGGGCTGCCGCAGCCCACGCCACCGCCGGTGGCCGAGCCGGCTGTCGCCAGCCTCGCCACGCCCGAGACCGGAACGGTGGCATTGCAGCCGGTGCGCTCGACGAATCTGTTCGTGCAAGCCGGGGCTTTTTCCTTTTCCGACAATGCCGAGCGCGTCCGGACGGTTTTGGGCCGGCTCGGCAACGTCCGGGTCTCGGCGATTCGGGTCGATGCCCGCGATCTTTTCCGTGTCCGCCTTGGCCCGCTGACCGACGTCGGTCAGGCCGACGATGCCCTCGCCAAAGTCGTCGCCGCCGGCTATCCCGGGGCGCGGATCATCGTCGAATGATCTCGCCCCAGAAACGCCCCATTCACCCGCTACGCGACGGACCCATCATGCGCAACACACATCACAGTCTCGCCGTTTCCATCCTCGCCGGGGTCTTCGGCATGGCCGCGCTGTTGGCGACGGTCACGCCAGAGGCGCGCGCTCAGGCCATCGAAACCGCCGCCAAGCACGCCATCCTCATGGACGCGACGACTGGCGCCGTCTTGTTCGAGAAGGAAGCGGACGAAGCGACGCCGCCGGCCTCGATGGGCAAGATGATGACGGCGTATCTCTTGTTCGAGCGGCTCAAGGACGGCCGGCTCTCGCTCGACGATACGTTCGCCGTCAGCGATAACGCGTGGCGGAAGGGCGGGGCGCCCAGCGGCAGCTCGACAATGTTCCTCCAGCCGCGGACGCGCGTCCGGGTCGAAGATCTGCTCCACGGCATGATCGTGGCGTCCGGCAACGACGCCTGCATCGTCGTGGCCGAAGGCTTGGCGGCGCGCGAGTCGGCCTTCGCCGAACTCATGACACAACGCGGCCGTGAGCTCGGCATGAAGAACACGGTCTTTCGTAACGCGTCCGGCCTTCCCGATCCGGAGCAAATGACCACGGTGCGCGATCTCGCGATCCTGTCGCTCCACACGATCAACGATTTCCCGGATTTCTATCGCTACTACTCGGAGAAGACGTTCACCTTTAACGGCATCCGCCAAGGCAACCGCAATCCGCTGATCTACGCCGACAATGGCGTCGACGGTTTGAAAACCGGCCACATCAAGGAAGCGGGTTACGGCCTGGCCGCCTCGATGAAACGCGGCGACCGACGGCTGATCCTCGTCGTCAACGGACTCGACAGCATCAAGCAGCGTGGAAGCGAATCCGACCGGCTCCTGGAATGGGGCATGCGAGAGTTTGGCAATTACGCTTTGTTCAAGGCCGGCGAGCGGATCACCGACGCCGATGTGTGGTTGGGCGAAGCCAAGACCGTTCCTCTTGTCATCAAGAACGACGTCGTCGTGACCTTGCCGAAAAAGGCGCGGCGCGAAATGAAGGTCACCGTCACTTATGACGGCCCCATTCCGGCACCGATTGCGCCGGGAGCCCAAGTCGCCAAAGTCGTGGTGACAGCGCCGGGCGTCGAGCGCCGGACAATTCCGCTGTACGCAGACGGCGGTGTCGAGCGGCTCGGTCTCGTCGGACGTCTAAAAAGCGCGGTCACGTCGATCCTCTGGGGAACGTCGAGCTAAGCTCGACCCCGATACGGCACGCATCCCCATGGCAGCGCCGTTGCCAGGCAAATTCATCACCTTCGAAGGCGGCGAGGGGGCGGGGAAATCAACCCAGGCCCGGGCCCTGGCCGACGATTTGCGTCGCACCGGACTGGATGTCGTCGTCACCCGCGAACCGGGTGGCACGCCGGGCGGTGAAGCGATCCGGACCTTGTTGGTCGAAGGCGACGCCGGCCGCTGGGATCCGTTCACCGAAGCGCTGCTCCACTTCGCGGCGCGGCGCGAACATGTGGTTCGCCTGATCCAACCGAAGCTCGCGGCCGGCAGTTGGGTGATCTCCGATCGCTTCGCCGATTCCACCGTGGCCTATCAAGGTGCCGGGCAGGGGCTCGATGATGCCTCCCTCACCAAGCTGCGAAGCTTGGTCCTTGGAGACTTCATGCCGGACCTCACCTTGATCCTCGATCTGCCGACGGAGGTCGGATTTCGCCGGATCAAAGCGAGCCGACCGGACTCGAGCCGCTACGAACGGATGGGCGCGGACTTTCACGAGCGCCTGCGCCGCCGTTTCCTCGACATCGCCCGCCAAGAACCGAGACGTTGCGTCGTCGTCGACGCCGCCGCCACCGCCGAAGCCGTGCAAGCGGCGATCGTCGCGGCCGTGGGCCAACAGCTGGGAGTACGCTGGGCATGAGCGAGATCGCGCTGCCGCCCCGCGCCAATCCGGATCTCGTCGGCCATAGCGAAGCCGAGCAAACCTTGCGCGCCGCCTTCGGATCGAGCCGGCTCCATCACGCCTGGTTGATCACGGGGCCGGAAGGGATCGGCAAAGCGACGCTGTCCTTTCGCTTCGCGCGCCACATCCTGGCCGGCGGCAATGGCGACGAACCCGCCGGCATCGATCTGTTCGGAGGGGCGCCGGCCGCTGCGCCCGCGACCCGCGGCCTCGGCATCGATCCAAACCATCCGGTCTTTCGCAAGATCGCGTCGGGCGGCCATCCCGATCTCGTGACGGTCGAGCGGAGCTTGAGCGACGACGGCGAGAAGCGCCAAAGCGAGATCGTCGTCGACGACGTGCGCCGGATGAGCGAGTTCTTCCGCCTCACGCCAGCCGCGGGATCGCATCGGGTGGCGGTCATCGATGCCGCCGACGAACTCAATCGCAACGCCGCCAGTGCGCTGCTGAAAACGCTTGAAGAACCGACTCCCGGCGCGGTGATCCTGCTGGTCGCACATCGACCGGGCAGACTGCTCGCCACCGTCCGGTCGCGGTGCCGCATCCTGAGTTTGAAAGCGCTCGCCGAGACCGACGTCCGGCTGTTGCTCGGCCGCTACTGTCCGCATCTTGGCCCGGAGGAAGCCGCCGAAATCGCCCGGCTCGCCGACGGCAGCATCGGCCGCGCCATCGGCTACGCCCAGGCCGGAGGCTTGGAGCTCGGCCGCGAACTCTTCGCGCTTCTGTCGGCGCTGCCGGCTTTGCCGGTGTCGCGGCTTCACGCCTTCGCCGACCGCGTCCAACGCAACGAAGCGGCGTTCCGAATCGTCATCGAGCTGCTGGCCGGATGGCTGGCGCGTCTCGTCCTGGCCTTGAGCGGAGCCGCGCCGCCGCCGACACCAACCGTCGCCACGACCGATCCCCGACCATGGCTCGCCGCCCGCGATCAGGTCGAACGCCTCGCCAGCCTCAACGACTTCGCGAACCTCGACCGCAAGCAAGTGATGATGGGGGCCATGTTCGCCGTCGAGGCCGCGGCCCGACGCTAGCCGCACACCCGCTGTTGGGCTTGACGGAAGGCCCGCGACAGCCGATGTCTTCGCTTCAGCAGCGGCGAAACGGCGTTCGGATTGATGACCACAGACAAGAGCTTCTACGTCACCTCGCCGATCTATTACGTCAACGACGCGCCCCATATCGGGCACGCGTACACGTCGCTCGCCTGCGACGTGCTGGCCCGGTTCAAGCGCCTCGACGGCTATCGGGTGCGCTTTCTGACCGGCACCGACGAGCACGGCCAAAAGGTCGAGAAGTCGGCGCAAGCCGCCGGCGTCGATCCGCAAGCCTTCTCGGACCGGAACTCCGCGAAGTTCCGCAACCTGAGCCAAGCCCTCGGCCTTTCCAACGACGACTTCATTCGCACCACCGAACCCCGCCATATCGCCGCCTGTCAGGAAATCTGGCGGCGGTTGAAGGAGAGGGGGCAAATCTATCTCGGCAGCTATTCCGGCTGGTACTCGGTCCGCGACGAGGCCTATTACGCCGAAGGCGAACTGGTGACAGCCCCCGACGGTGAAAAACGCGCCCCGACCGGAGCCGACGTCGAATGGGTCGAGGAGCCGAGCTACTTCTTCAAGCTGTCGGCGTGGCAGCAACCGCTGCTCGACTATTACGCCAAGCATCCGGACTTCGTGTTGCCGCAGGCCCGCTTGAACGAGGTCATGAGCTTCGTGAAAAGCGGGCTTCAGGATCTGTCGGTGTCCCGAACCAGCTTCCGCTGGGGCATTCCGGTTCCCGAGGATCCGGCCCACGTCATGTACGTCTGGCTCGACGCGCTCACCAACTATCTGACCAGCGTCGGCTTCCCTGATACTAAGACCGACGACTACCGGGCGTTCTGGCCGGCCGACGTCCATATGGTCGGCAAGGACATCCTGCGTTTTCACGCCATCTTATGGCCGGCCTTCCTGATGGCCGCCGATCTAGAGCCGCCGAAGCGGGTGTTCGCCCACGGCTGGTGGACGATCGAAGGCCAGAAGATGTCAAAGTCCTTACGGAACGTCGTCGATCCAATTGAACTTGCTAAAAAATATGGGCTCGACCAAGTTCGCTATTTTCTTCTTCGCGAACTTCCGTTCGGCAATGACGGCGATTTTTCGCACAAGGCCATCGTCCACCGGACCAACGGCGATCTCGCCAACGACTACGGCAACTTGGCGCAGCGCGTTCTGTCGCTGATCGCCCGCAACTGCGCCGGCCGCGTTCCGACACCGGGACCGCTCGACGACGCCGACAACGCGTTGCTTGGCGCCGCCCATGGTTTGCTTGCCGAGGTCCGCGCCGACATCGACGTGCAGGCGTTTCACGAGGCGCTCGATCGCATTTGGACCGTGGTCCGGGCCGCCAACGGCTACGTCGACCGCCAAGCGCCGTGGGCTCTCGCCAAATCGGACGTGCCGCGGATGGGCACCGTTCTTTATGTGCTTGCCGAAACCATTCGTCATTTGGGGCTTCTCGCCCAGCCGTTCATGCCCGGCGTTACGGGGAAGCTTCTCGACCAACTCGCGGTTCCGGCCGATCAACGAACGTTCGCTTCCATCGGTCCCGGTTCCGCACTTACGCCCGGCACCGAGCTTCCTAAGCCGACCGGGATTGTGCCGCGCTATGTCGAGGCCACGCCGTGAGCGTGGGTCTGGTCGACAGCCATTGCCATCTCGACTTCGCGGATTTCGACAGCGAGCGCGACCAAGTTCTGGCCCGGGCTCGCGACGCCGGCGTCGGCTGGATGCTGACCATCGCCACGGATCTGGAGCGTTTCGATGCGGTCCGAGACATTGCCGCCAGCCTGCCCAACGTCTTCTGCAGCGTCGGCGTTCATCCGCACGAGGCCGCGAAGGCCAAAGGCTTGACCGCCGAAGCGTTGCTCAAACGGGCCCGTCATCCCAAAGTCGTCGGGTTCGGCGAGACCGGCCTCGACTATCACTATGAGCACAGCCCAAAGCCCGATCAGGTCGCGAGCTTCAAGGCTCATATCGATGCGGCCCGCGAAGCCGGACTGCCCATCATCATCCATACCCGCGAGGCTGACGCCGATACCGCCGACATCCTCGAGGCCGAATACGCCAAAGGCCCATTTCCGGGGCTCATCCATTGCTTTACGGCCGGCGCGGAATTCGCCGAACGGGCTCTGGCCATCGGCTTCTCGATTTCGTTTTCCGGGATCGTCACGTTCAAGAAGGCCGACGATCTTCGCGCCATCGCCAAGCGCGTGCCCTTGGACCGGATCCTGGTCGAAACCGACTCGCCGTATCTGGCACCGGTGCCGAAACGCGGTTCGCGCAACGAGCCGGCCTTCGTCGCCTTGACCGCGGCGTTCCTGGCCGAACTGAAAGGCGTGCCGCTCGCCGATTTCACCCAAGCGACGACCGACAACTTCTTCCGGCTTTTCACCAAGGCCACGAAAGCCGGGACGGGGGCAGGGACCGAACCAGCCCGGAGCCAGACATGAGAATGACTATCCTCGGCTCCGGCAGTTCATCCGGAACCCCCGGCATCGATTTCGGCTGGGGCCGCTGCGATCCCAAAGAGCCACGGAATCGCCGATCGAGGCCTTCGGTCTTGGTGGAATCCGGCGATACGCGCCTGTTGGTCGATACGCCGCCGGACCTTCGCCAACAGCTGATCGCCGCCGGGGTCAAACGGCTGGACGGGGTTCTGTTCACCCATTCCCATGCCGACCATCTTCACGGCGTCGACGATTTGCGGCCCGTGAACCGGCACATGAAGGCGCCGATCCGGATTTACACCGACGCCAAAACACTGGCCGCCATCCGGGCCCGTTTCGGCTACGTCCTCGAGCCGCTTCAAGGCACTCTGTTTTACAAACCCATGCTCATTCCGATCCAGGTCGTTCCCGGGACGCTGTTCCGGGCCGGGTCGATCGACGTCATGCCCATGGAACAGGATCATGGTCTCGGCGGCCGGACCCTCGGTTTTCGGTTCGGGCCGATCGCGTATTCGACCGACGTCCTCGAACTCTCGGACAAGGCGTTTGAGGATTTGGCCGGGGTCGAGGTCTGGGTCGTCAACGTCCTGAGCGCCGACCCGCATCCGACTCATGCCCACGTCGACAAGGCGCTCAACTGGATCAAGCGTGTGAAGCCACGGCTGGCGGTGATGACCGGCCTCGGGCCAGGGCTCGATTACGGAGCCATGAAGGCCAGGCTGCCGCAAGGAATCGAACCCGCGTACGACGGCATGATCGTCGAGGCGAACGGCTAGTTTCCACGCGATTTCTATATCGGCTTTAGACCCTTAAGTCTTTGATCTTAAATTAACTGTTATTATTTTCCATAATATATCTTATGCGATATTCGGATCGACAGGAGCGAGGCCGATGAGCGCCGAAACCGACCGCCTTCTCGCCATCATGGCCAAGCTGCGGGACCCCAACGGCGGATGTCCGTGGGACGTCGCGCAATCGTTCCCGACCATCGCGCCGTACACGATCGAAGAAGCCTACGAGGTTGCCGACGCGATCGAGCGAAAGGACATGCCGGGACTCGAGGAAGAACTCGGCGACCTTCTCCTCCAGGTCGTCTTCCACGCCCAGATGGCACACGAGGCTGGCCTGTTCGATTACGCCGACGTCGCCCGCGGCATTTCCGAAAAGCTCATCCGGCGACATCCGCACGTCTTCGCCGACGTCAAAGTCGCCTCGGCCGAAGCCCAGACCAAAGCCTGGGAAGACCACAAAGCCGGCGAGCGTCGGGCCAAAGCCGCCGGATCGGATCAGCCGGTCAGCGCCCTGGATGGGGTGCCGCTCGCCCTTCCCGCCCTCACCCGCGCCCTCAAGATTCAGAAACGGGCCGAACGCGCCGGCTTCGATTGGCGAACACCCAAAGACGTTCTCGCCAAGTTCGAGGAAGAAGTCGCCGAGGTCGCCCACGAGATGGAGTCCCACGGCAGCGACGAGCGCTTGATGGACGAGATCGGCGATCTGTTGTTCACCTGCGTCAATCTGGCGCGAAAACTTGGGGTCGACCCCGAGGACGCTCTCCGTCACGGCAACCGGAAGTTCGATACCCGGTTCCGACGGATGGAGACCGTGGCCGCCGCCGAAGGCCAGCCCCTCGCCGATCGGACCTATGAAGGCCGCGAAGCATTGTGGAATCGGGCCAAACGCGAAGTATGATGGCCTTCGGATTCGGATGATGGACGTGGCGAAGCATCGTTGGCGCCGGCCCCCCTCGGGGTTGTGGTCGCAATTGCCGCCCTGTTGGCGTCGGCGGCCTGCTATTACCCCGCCCGCTTCGACGCCGAGATCGAGATTTCCCGGATCGGCTATTACAAGATCACCTACGACGGCTATATCGCCGACGTCCCGCTGTTCGACGGGCTGCGGAAGCGGGAGATCACTGCTGCCGACGAAACCCGTAAAGCCCAGTCGATCGTCACCGACCTCAAGCGCGATCGGAACACCAAAGAGGCCAGCTACGTCCGCCAGGGTCTTTTCAAGATCAACTGGGTGGACGAAGGCGATCTGACGGTCACCAAACTGGTGACGTTCCTGCGCCGGAACGAGAACCTGCTCTCGATCAAATACATTCAGACCACAGGCCAGATCACCGTTCAGGCGGCCCAGATCCCGCCCTCGGATATTCAGAAACTGGCCCAGATCGGCCTGGTGATGGACGGCCAGCTTCGGGTCAAGACCGAGGGCCGAGTGGTCGACCACAACGCCACGCGGGTCGTCGAGTCGGCACTGAGCCGCGAAAAGACCTACGTCTGGGACATGAAGGGCATACCGACGAGTTAGCCCCGCCTTGTCATGACCCTGCGCTAACCAGCGCGTTTGAAGTATTGGACCTCCCGCTCGTGCTTCTGAGCGGCGACCAAGGTCTTGAACGTGCCGAGGTTGCGGCGCTTCCCGGTCTTCTGGTTCTTCTTCCGTGAATACAGGCGGTAACCGCCCGACGGCAGCTTGCGGATCATGGGCTCGCCTCCTCGGCGATCATTGTCTCCCGAAAGGCTAAAACCCGTCCGCTGCGTCGGCCACGGGGCATCGAACTAGCCCCGACGGGGACGATGTCCGCGACGCCCTTCCCTACGCCTTCGTCAGCAACCGGAGCAGGCTCGAGGTATCCCAGCGTCCGCCGCCGCGCTGCTGGATTTGCGCGTAGAGCTGGTCGACCAAGCTCGCCACCGGAAGCCGCGCTCCGTTGCGTCGGGCTTCGTTCAGGCAGATGCCGAGATCCTTGCGCATCCAGTCGACGGCGAAACCGAAGTCGAACTTGTCCTCGAGCATCGTCGAGGCACGGTTTTCCATCTGCCAGGACTGGGCGGCGCCCTTCGAGATCGTGTCGACGACTTTCTTCCCATCGAGGCCGGCACGGACCGCGAAGTTCAAGCCCTCGGCGAGGCCTTGGACGAGACCGGCGATGCAGATCTGGTTGACCATCTTGGCGAGCTGCCCTGCCCCGGCGCCGCCGAGATGCGTCACGGCCCGGGCATAGACCGCGATCACCGGCTCGGCCTTGGCGAAGGTCTGGGCATCGCCGCCGACCATGACCGTCAGCTTGCCGTTGACCGCTCCGGCTTGGCCGCCCGAAACCGGCGCGTCGAGGAACCCGATGCCAGCGGCTTTGGCTTTGGCTTCCACTTCACGGGCGACGTCGGCCGAGGCCGTGGTGTGATCGACGAAGATCGCGCCCTTCTTCATGCCAGCGAGAATGCCGTTGTCGCCATAGACGACGCTGCGCAGGTCGTCGTCGTTGCCGACGCAGGCAAAGACCACGTCGCAACCCGCGGCGGCGGCGGCGGGAGACTTCGCGGCCTTGCCGCCATGCTCTTTGGCCCAGGCCTCAGCCTTGGCGGCCGTGCGGTTGTAGACCGTGACGTCGTGGCCCGCCTTCTTCAAATGCCCGGCCATCGGATAGCCCATGACCCCAAGCCCAACGAACGCCACTTTTTGGTTCGATGCCATCGACGCGACCCTCTCCAGTGTTATGACGAAACCATTCTAACGATCTGGAAATATTGAATGAAGAGCGTTCCAACTAGCCTCGTCAGGAGCCATCCGTAACGGCCCTTCGAAGATCCCCTGAGCCGCGCTGTAGGCAGCCTTGCCCTTCACCATGCGACCATATCCCCCGGCCTCGGCGTGCAACAGCACTCCCGCCGCATGATCCCACGGCTTGAGGCGCCCGGCGTATTGGGCGAAATGCAGCGCCCCGCGCGCCAAGTCGATGTATTCCCGGCCGACGCAGGCATAACGAACGAACTCGGTGGGTGCTTTCGCCCGGGCTGAGGTCGGCAGATTTTCGATGTATCGGCGGGTTTTGCTGCCGACCGAACCGACCATTTCTGGGATCGGCGCCGTCGCCACACGCATGGCCGAGCCGTTCGCCCAGGCGCCCTCGCCGCGCGCCGCCCAGGAGACGCTCCCGGCCGTGGGGTTGCCGATCCAGCCGGCGACGGTTTCACCCTTCACGCAGTACGCGATGATCACCGCGAAACAGGCTATTCCATTTGCGAAATTTTGAGTCCCGTCCAGCGGATCGATGATCCAGACCGGATCGTCGCCGGCGAGCATCGCGAGGACGGACGGATCGGCGCTGGCGCCTTCTTCACCGACGACGCGGCTTCCCGGAACGAGATCCTGCAGGCGGGCAGACATACGCGCTTCGGACTCGGTATCGACGATAGTGACGACGTCGCCCGGCCCCTTCTCGCTGACCTCGTGAGCGGCGAGCTTACGGAAGCGCGGCAGGATGATCTCGGCTGAGACCTCGGCGATCAAATCGACGACAGGCTGGATGTTGGGAATCATAGTGATTTTTCGCCCGGAAACCGGGGCGAGCGATAGAGGAAATCTTGAACCGGCCATCGGAACCGAGGAAGCTCGGCTCCCGCCCCTCCCATCCCCAACCGACCGATCCCAATGCTGCCCGATCATGGCCACCCGACGATTTCGACCGGCGAAGGCTTCGCGCTCCTCGACGGCGTCCGCGTTCTCGACCTGACGACCTCGATCGCCGGGCCCTACGGGGCCATGCTGCTGGGCGATTACGGGGCCGACGTCATCAAGATCGAGCGCCCCGGCCAAGGCGACGACGCCCGCCAATGGGGTCCGCCCTTTCTCGAAGGCGAGTCCCTCTGGTTCCTGGCTGTTAACCGCAACAAGCGGAGCGTCACTCTCGACTTCTCGAAGCCCGAGGGCCGGCGCGTCCTAGGCCAGCTCGTCGCCAAAAGCGACGTCCTGATCACCAACCAGCTGCCGCGAGTCCAGGCCAAGCTCGAGATCGATTACGACTCGCTTCGCCGCGACAGGGCCGATCTGGTCTTCGTCTCGCTGACGGGCTTCGGGCTCAGCGGCGACCGTCGGGAACGGCCCTGCTACGACCTGATCGCCGAAGGCTTGAGCGGCGTCATGGACCTGACCGGCGAAGCCGCCAACGATCCGCAAAAGGTCGGCACCGCGGCGGCCGACCTTCTCGCCGGCATGGACGCAGCGATGGCGACGATCGCGGCGCTGTTCGCGCGGACGCGGACCGGCCAGGGACGCAAGGTCGATATCTCGCTGGTCGAAAGCATGACCCGGTTCATGAGCCCCCGGCTCGTGAGCTATCTCGGCTCGGGCGAGTTGCCGCGCCGGACGGGAGCGAAAGACAGCGTCATCGCCATCTACCAGACGTTTCACGCCTCCGACGACCCACTGACGCTGGGCCTCGGCAACGACTCGATCTGGAAGCGGTTTTGGAAAGCCGTAGGACGCGATGCCGTCGGCGAGGACCCGCGCTATGCCTCCAACGCCCAGCGGCGCGATCACCGAGCCGAGATCGTTGCCGACATCCAGGAGATCTTGAAAACCAAACCCCGCGCCCACTGGCTTGAGGTCTTTGCCGCCAACGGCATTCCTGCCGGGCCCATCAACCGCATCGACGAAGTGGCGGCTGATCCGGCCCTGATCGAGCGCGGGCTGTTTTATCGCTTGGAACGTCCCGGTGCGCCCCCGGCCCCACAGGTCAACACCGGCGTGCAACTCGATGGTGCGGCGAACCGGCCCCGCCTCGCTCCGCCGGCGCTCGGCGCCGATACCGATGAGGTGCTGCGCAGCGTCGCCGGTTTGAGCGCAGCCGACATTGCGGCGTTACGCGCCGCCGGACTCGTTTAGCTGGTTAGTTCGTGGCGCCAGGACGCCAGGCTTTGGCGCTGGCTTCGATGGCGACAATTTTGGCCGGCGGCAGCACGCGGGTGATCTGATCGCGCACCGATAGCGCCCGGGTCTTGAGATCGCCAGCATCGCGCTGCGACGCAATCGTCAGCCAGAAGTAGGCCTTTTCCAGATCCTGCGGGATGCCGCGCGCCGTCCCGAGCGCCTCGCCGAATTTGACCTGGGCGAAGGTGTGGCCTTGCGCGGCCGCTTTCGCGTACCACTTCGCCACCACACTGCCGCCTCGACCGGATTCTTCACGACGCCGCGACCGTCCCAGTACAGCCCCCCCCGAGATTGAACTGACCTTGGGCGTGTCCCTGATCCGCGGCGCGGCGGAACCATTTGAGAGATTATGCTAAATCGTGCTCGACGCCGACGCCGTCCCGATAGCGGATGCCCAGATTGTTCTGCGCCGCAGCCGAGCCGTCTTCGGCAGGCTTCCGGACGTTCTTGTCGAAATCCGCGTCCTGTATGCGTCGCGCCGCGGCGATGGCGTTACCGGCAACGCCGCTCGCGAGCAGAGCACCGACATAGGGCTCGAAGGCTGCCAGCAGTTGTTTGATATCGGGATTGAGTTGATCCCAGAGCGGCACCAAAGCCGCCTTCTCTTTAGCGAGATAGCGGCGGAAATCCGGGCACCACTGATTTTCAAGGGCGCGACGGAAGCGGACCATCACCGGCGACGTCTTGTCGACGTTCAAATCCTGATGGGCTTGCTCCCGATACAGTTCAGCCTCGCATTCGAGGTCGATTTCTCGGACACCCTCGAGACGCCCTTTCAGATGCTGAATGCCGTGACCGACCAATTCGTGGACGATAATTCCGGCAAGCTCGTCGGCGGGCCAATTGATGCCGTGCCGCCCGACCTGGACCAGAAAGTCATTGGCCGATCCATCCTTCCGGTAGAAGTCAGGAAAGAACGCCGCCACCCGATTGGAGCTGATCATTTTCGCGTCCGGAAAGGCCGGCTCGTAAACGAGCAGGACGTTGCCGTTGGCCTTGAAGGTTTCGATCGCCGCGACGCTGCCCGGCGACTTTGCGTAGAGCAGATCGATCGCAGTCTTGAGCGCCTCGATCGCCGGAGCGGCCTCCAGCAAGGCGGTGTCGTAACGCGCCACCGGATCGGGTTTGAGCGCAACGAGCAATAGGCCGCGGTGGTTGAGGCGCATCGCCTCCTCCGCCGCCGAAGCGCCGCCAACGAAACCGACAAACAGCGCCAGTCCTAGTAGAGCCCGAAACCGTGTCACGATCGCCTCCTGCCGCTCGCCCGAGTTTACCCTGATTGCGGCACGGTCGCGATCCTTGCTGCACCAGCTGCATCGCGGCTACTAGTACGTTGGACCGCTGGGAACGTCGTATCGCCATCGTCATGAACAACCCCTCGATCGATCAGGCATTTGCCGCCGCGACGCGCGCGCACCGTCAGGGCGATCTGGATGGAGCCAGCGCGCTCTACGCGCGTGTTTTGGCGGCAGCGCCGGATTATCGCGGCGCCCGCAACAACTTGATCGCCATTCTCGAGATGGCCCGGACCGAAACGTTCCATCCCCGGCTTGCGGCACGGATCGCCGATTGCTTGAGCGCGCCTGGTGCCAACTGGGAAGCCTTGGCGCGGCCAGCGGTGCATCAGCTTCGCTTGCGCTATGACGTTCCGGATTCGCGCCAGCCTCCGGAATCCTTTGCAGCAACTCCGGAGTTACTCGCGACCTTGGCCAGCGACGTCCTATTCCAACGGACCCTGAGCAACACCATCAACCGCGACTACAGTTTTGAGTGCTGGCTGACAGCGCTTCGGCGAGCTCTCGCGACGCAGCTCGCGAGCGGTAACGCCGGCTCCGATATCGCAACGGTCGCCGCAGCGGTGGCACTCCAAGCCTTCAACAACGAATTCGTTTTCGCCGTGAGCGAAACCGAAGCGGAGTTGAGCAAGGCCGCCATCGGCCGAATCGCCGCCAGCGAAACGCCGCAGGATGCGGACCTTCTCCTCGCCGCGCTCTACGCCCCCCTCGCCGATCTTCCGAATGCCGAAGCATTGGCAGCACTTCCGTTGGATCGCTGGTCGGGGCCGATCGCGCCGCTCATCGGCCGCGCCCTTCTTGCGCCACTGACGGAGCGACGCCTCGCCGCCAATATCCAACCGATCACGCCGATCGCCGATCCGACGTCACGCCAAGTCCGGGCCATGTACGAGGCCAATCCCTATCCGCGGTGGATTGCTCTTGGCCGACGCGAGCCGATCGATATCCGCGCCGCCTTGGCTCGCACCTATCCGCGTATGGCACCGCTGCTGCCGGTCGCGGGGCCGCTTTCGATCCTGATGCCCGGCGCCGGAACCGGCCAGCATCCCTTGAGCGTCGCTACGAACTATCGCGATGCCCAAGTCTTCGCGGTCGACCTCAGCCTGACGAGCCTCGCCTACGGCAAACGCATGGCGATCGACCACGGCATCGGCAACATCGAGTTTCGCCAAGGCGACATTCTCGCTCTCGGCAGTCTCGGCCGGACGTTCGATCACATCGAATGCGTCGGCGTGCTTCACCACATGGGCGACCCGAATGCGGGCCTCCGTGTGTTGAGCGAATGCCTCGTGCCCGGTGGATTGATGCGCATCGGCCTCTACGCCGAGGGCGGCCGCCGCACCGTCGTCGAGGCCCGCCGCATCATTGCCGAGCAGGTCTACGCCGCGACACCGGACGTCCTACGGCAGTTCCGCCACGACGTCGCGACCGGACATTGGCCAAGCCTCGCGCCGCTGTTGGCCGACGACGACTTCTACAGCCTCAGTTTGCTGCGCGATCTGGTCTTTCACGTTCACGAGCATCGCTTCACGATGCCGGGGCTGCGGCGATTGCTTGCCGATCTGCCGTTACGGGTTCTGGGATTCGAGTTTCCAGCCGGTTTGTCGGGCCGGGCGCTGGCCGAACCGCCGGCCCGCCAATTCTATCGCGTCCGCTATCCGAACGAGCCGACATGTTCGGATCTTGCGAACTGGGAACAGCTCGAGGCGGAACGCCCCGATCTCTTCACCGGCTATACATTCTGGTGTCAGAAACTAGCGGGGTGACGCTTCGGCTTGGACCGCTGTTGCGTCGTCGGCAAGACGGCAGGTCTCCCACCGCATCGGCCGGCCCTCGCGCTTGGCGTCGAACCGTTCGGCAACGACCTTCTCGGGATCGAAACCGCGACGCCGCAATTCGGCCTCGGCGGGCGAGCCTTGGCTCGACGTGAACGACAGCCGTCCGGCTCGGTCGCGTAGCGACTTCTTGTGCAGATAGACCGTGTACTCGTAGACGAGCTGGCGGTCGGATTTGCGGCGGACGTCGAACGGCCACTTGGTAACCACGTAGACGCACAAGGCGACACCGAAGAGCGCGATGAAAAGGAGATCCATGGCGAGCTACGCTTGGCGGCGGGCGAACCGGGCGGCATCGGCGGCGTTCAGGCGCACCTTCACGTGAATAACCTCGTCCTCCATACGCCGCTCGACGACATCGCCGTGATCATAGAGCCACGCCAGTCCGGCGCCATCAGCGGAGGATAGCGTCAGTTCGAGCAGTTCGGAATCGCTGACGATGTCTTCTTCGATGACGGCGAGAAGCTGATCGCAGCCTTCGCCGCTGATCGCCGAAATCGGTACGACCGCGGCATTGCTGCGCACGGACCGCGCCTTCACGGTCTCGATCTCGCCTGCTGACAGCCGGTCGATCTTGTTGAGTGCTTCGATCATGCCGTTGTCGATGATCCCGTCGAGGCCGATGTCCTTCAAGACCCTTTTCACATCCTCGGCCTGGGATTCGGTTTCGTCATGGGCGATGTCGCGCACATGGACGACGGCGTCGGCCTCCCGGACCTCTTCCAAGGTCGCGTGGAAGGCCGCGACCAACTCGTGCGGCAGATCGGAAATGAACCCAACCGTATCGGACAGAACGGCCGGCCGTCCCGACGGCAAGGTGAACTCGCGCATGGTCGGATCGAGGGTTGCGAACAGCATGTCGGCGGCCTTCACGTCGGCCCCGGTCAGGCGATTGAACAGCGTCGATTTGCCAGCGTTCGTGTAGCCGACGAGCGCGACGACCGGATGGCCGCGCTTGCGCCGCGCCCGACGATGCAGTTCGCGCGTCCGGCGAACCTCTTTGATCTCGCCTTCGATCCGGCGGATCCGCTCGACGATCAAGCGGCGATCGGTTTCGAGTTGAGTTTCGCCAGGACCGGCCAAGAACCCAACGCCGCCGCGTTGCCGCTCAAGATGGGTCCAGGTACGAACCAGCCGTGATCGCTGATAGTTGAGAGAGGCCAGTTCGACTTGCAGCCGGCCTTCGCGGCTCCGGGCTCGCGCTCCGAAGATTTCCAGGATGAGGCCGGTGCGGTCGATGACCTTGCAACCCCAAGCCTTCTCCAAATTGCGCTGCTGAATGGGGCTCAAGGGCGCGTCGATGACCACAAGGCTGATCGCGGCCGCCTTCGCCTTTTCGTAGGCCTCGTCTTTGACGTCGTCTTCGTGCGGGCCGCCAGCGATCAGGGTCTTGAGACGCTCGACCGTGCCGCTGCCGAGAAGCGTCGCCGGCGTCGGTCGCGCCAGGTTGACGACCTCGGCATGAACGACGTCGAGCGCAATGGCACGCGCCAAACCGGCGGCTTCTTCGAGACGCAGTTCGGGCCGCCGGGCGCGATTGCCGTCGCGTCGCGACGGATGCACGACGGCACAACGGCCGCCGGCCATAGGACGGCTGCGACCCGTGCTCCGATCGATATTCGCGTCGGTCAAGATTGAGCGGGAGGCTCTTTGTCGTCCTTATCGGGCTCAAAGAGTTGAATCGGCATTCCCGGCATCACCGTCGAAATGGCGTGCTTATAGACCAGCTGCGTATGACCGTCCCGACGCAAGAGCATCGAGAAATTGTCAAACCACGTGATGATTCCCTGCAACTTGACGCCGTTGACGAGGAACACCGTGACCGCAGTCTTGTTCTTTCGGACGTCGTTGAGGAAGACATCCTGAACGTTTTGCGATTTTTCGGACGACATGATCTTCGGCCTCTTTGTTGCGGCGTGTCCCTCGTGTCGATTGGGAATAGCCTTGTTGGTTGCGTGCCTTCTTCGTTTTTTGACGCCTGCCAAAGTCGCCGGTACGCGACTGGTCCGAAATGGCCGGCCTCATTGGTCAGATTACAATCTTCGTAAGGCCTTGGAAAGCTCCTGACAGTCTGCGAAATGGCGCGCCGGCGGGTACGATTGGAACTCCGCCGGACCCGGTTCCGACGGCCGCAACAGCACGCCTATGCAGCCGGCATTGGCGGCACATTCTAGATCGATCTCGGTGTCGCCGACGAACCAGACGTCAGGCCCGCGTGCGACACCGCTGCCGGTCAGCGCCAGATCGACGACGTCGATGCACGGTTTGTCGCGCGGCGCGTCCTGGGCGCCGACGATCCGGAGAAAATAACCGTCCCATCCGAGATGGGCGCTCTCGCGGCGGAGCACGTCGCCTTTCTTGTTGCTGACGACGCCGAGGGTGAACCCATCCGCCGCCAACTCGTCGAGCATCTGCCGCGCGCCCATCAAGGGCGTCAGCTTCTTGAGATGGATGGCGTGAAATATTTCGTAGTAATGCACCGCAGCCTCTTCCCACCGTGCCCCGAAGAGCGGCGGGAAACTTTCGCGCAACGAGCGCCGCACCCGCCCCCGAACTTCTTCGTGGGTCCACTGCGGCAAGCCGAACGCGGCGAAGGTCGCGTTCAAGGCATGCTCGATCGTCGGCCAGGATTCGACGAGGGTGTTGTCCCAATCGAAGAGGACGACTTTCGGCCGACCCGACGATCCCTCAGCAGACGTTTTAGCCGGCGCGCGCAAGGCGTTCCTCGGTCATGGCCCATTTCACGGATGCCTGGGCCAAGGCGTGGGTGGCATCGACGTAGCGGCTCGGATCGATGAGGACCAACGGGATTTCGGTGCATCCCAGAATGACCGCGCCAATATCGCGAGCAAACAAAGTGTCGGCAGCGGCGGTCAACAACGTCTTGGCTTCGGCCAGACGGCCGGCTTTGACTTCGCCGATGCCTTTCATCACCAGCCGGTCCATGTCGGCGGCGCTCGGCGCGATGCATTCGTAACCGAGAGCTTCGAGCCGGTTCTGATAGACGCGCGAGGCGATAGTGCCGGTCGTTCCGAGAAGACCGAGCTTCTTCGTCGAGATCCGCCGCGCATCCAAGGCGCGGGCCGCGGCATCGACGATATGAAGGATCGGCACGCGACTTGCTTTGACGAGATCGTCGTACCAGTGATGCGCCGTGTTGCAGGGAATGGCGATGGCCTGGGCCCCCGCCCGTTCGAGCGACGTTACGCCCTCGATCATCGCCGGCAGCGGCGACACACCGTCGGCCAGGATGGCCGCCGAGCGATCGGGGATTTGCGGAACCGAATAGACGACCATTGGGATGTGATCCTGGTCGCGCTCGGCCGGAGTCGCTGCGATGACTTTGCGCATGAAGTCGGCGGTCGCGAGCGGCCCCATGCCGCCGAGAACACCCAACCGTCGTGGGGTCATGGGAGTCCCTTCCCTTCTAGAAATATTCGAGGCGAACCGAAAACATGTTCTCGACGTCACGGATCGCCGCCGTCGTCGCGAACAAGACGACGCGGTCCTTGGCGTTGATGACCGTCGAGCCGCGCGGAATGATGACCTGGCCGTCGCGGACGACGGCCCCGATCAACACGCCGTCCGGCAATTTGATATCGCGCAGCGGCGGTCCGACGAGCCCGGACGTCGGCAGCGCCTCGGCTTCGATCAACTCGCCAAAGCCTTGGCGGAGCGCGTGGGCCGAATGAATGCGGCCGCGGCGGACGTGCTGCAGGATCGACGACACCGTGATGCCGCGCGGGTTGATGACGACGTCGACGCCGAGGGTCGGCGCCAGCGACTCGTAGTTGTCTTTGTTCACCAGCGTGATGGCGCGCTCGCAACCTTCGCGCTTGGCGAGCAGCGACGCCAGTATATTGGTCTCGTCGTCATTGGTGACGGCGACGACGGTCTCAGCCGAGCCGACCTCGGATTCGTCGAGGATCTCGGGCTCCAGCACGCTGCCGTTGATAACGACAGTCCGCTTCAAGCGGCTCGCCGCGAACTCGGCACGCTCGCGGTCGGCCTCGACCATCTTGGCGTTGATCCAGGGATAGTCGCGCTCGATCTGCTCGGCGACGAACAGCCCGATATTGCCGCCGCCGAAGATGACGAGGCGCTTCGCCTCCACTTCCTCGTGGCCAAACGTCGCCATGGCGCGACGCACTTTTTCGCTGTCGACGACGAAATAGACGTGATCGCCACCTTCAAGTTGATCGTCCGGTTCCGGGACGAAGGCGCGCTCGCCACGCATGATACCGACGACGATGATACTGAGATCAGGAAACAGCTGCGTGAGCTGGCGCGGCGGCGTGTGAACACGGGACAGTTTGCTTCCAGCCGAACGCCGAGAAGCCGGACCCGGTCCTGGACCAGCGGAATCATTTCGATGGCGCCGGGGACGCGCAGCCGCCTAGTCACGGCGCGGGCGACTTCCATTTCCGGCGAGATGACGACGTCGATCGCCATGTGGTCGCGCGAAAACAGCTTCGACCAGATGGGTTGCAGATAGTCCTGATGACGGACCCGCGCGATCTTGGTCGGAACCGCGAAGACGGCATGCGCCACCTGACAGGCCACCATGTTCACTTCGTCAGCCCGGGTGATGGCGATCAGCATGTCGGCGCCCTCGGCCCCGGCCTGCTCGAGGACGTTGGGATGCGCCGCATGCCCAACGACACCTTGGACGTCGGTGGTGTCACTCAACCGTCGGACTAGGTCGCTCGATTGATCGATGGCCGTCACGTCGTTGTTTTCCGCCGCTAGATAGCGGGCAATATTCGAGCCGACCATGCCGGTGCCGCAGACGATGACCTTCATGATCGTTCCGCCTCAGTCCGTTTCGGCACGGCGCTTCGGATCTTCGCCGACGCCGAGCAATTTCAATTTACGGTGCAACGCAGACCGTTCCATCCCGACGAACTCCGCGGTCCGCGAAACATTGCCACCAAACCGCATGATCTGCGCCGCGAGATAGTCGCGCTCAAACAACTCCCGAGCCTCGCGCAACGGCAGGGTCATGATCTCGGCGCTCCGATCCCAATGCAGCGCCGGGGCACCGGTGCCGACGATCTCGGTCGGTAGCATGTCAGCGCGAATGGTCTGATCGCCGCCCGATGGCGAAAGAATCAAAAGCCGCTCGATGGTGTTGCGAAGTTCACGGACGTTGCCGGGCCAGGCATAGCCTTGCAACGCAACGACGGCGTCCTCGCCGAAGCGCCGCGGCGGCTGGCGTACCGCTTCGGCGGCACGTCCCATGAAATGTTCGGCTAGCGGAAGGATGTCCTCGCGCCGCTCGCGCAGCGGCGGCACCCCGATCGGTACGACGTTCAGGCGGTAAAACAGGTCCTCGCGGAACCGACCGTCCTGAATGGCTTGGCTGAGGTCGCGACTGGTCGAAGCGATGACTCGGACGTTGACCTCGACCCGCTGGCTTCCGCCGACGCGTTGGAAAGTTTGTTCCTGCAAGACCCGGACGATCTTGCCTTGGGTCTCGAGCGGCATGTCGGTGACTTCGTCGAGCAATAGCGTCCCGTTGTGGGCGCGCTCGAAGGTCCCGATTTGGCGACCGCCGTCGACGCCGGCGCCTTCGGTCCCGAAGAGTTCGATTTCCACCCGCGCCGGATCGAGGGTCGCAGCGCCAATCACCACGAAGGGCCCATCGGCGCGGCGCGATTGGGCATGCATCATCCGCGCTACGACCTCCTTGCCCGAACCCGAGGGCCCGGCGATCAGGACGCGGCTGTTGGTCGGCGCGACTCGTTCGATGGCTTGGCGCAGCTGCGCCATCGCCGCCGACTGACCGATGACGTCGGTCGGCGGACCGGCGCGCATCCGAAGCTCCTCGATCTCGGCGCGCAGACGTGCCGACTCGAGCGCCCGCCCGACCATCAAGATCATGCGATCGGCGGTGAACGGCTTTTCGATGAAGTCGTAAGCGCCTTCCTTGATCGCCGTCACCGCGGTCTCGATCGTGCCGTGACCGCTCATCATCACGATCGGCACGCCGGGATTGTCGCGTTTGACCATCCGCAGCACGTCCAGACCGTCAAGCTTGCTGCCCTGCAACCAGATATCGAGAAGGACCAGGTTCGGACGCCGGGTCGCAATACCGGCCAGCGCTTCCTCGGCTGTTGCCGCGGAGCGGGCCTGGAATCCTTCATCGTCGAGAATGCCGGCGGTCAGTGTCCGGATGTCGGCTTCGTCGTCGACGATGAGAATGTCATGCGCCATGGGACACCAAACTCGGCACCGCCTCATCGGCGATCGGAGCGCTGCGCGTCGGCCCGAAGACCAGCGAGACGCGCGCGCCGCCGCCCTCGCGGTCTTCGAGCATCACTTGGCCGCCGTGGTCTTCCATGATCTTTTTGACGATGGCTAGGCCAAGCCCCGTCCCTTTTTCGCGCGACGTGACATAGGGCTCGGTCAATCGATCGCGCTGCTCGCGAGGCAAGCCGATACCGTTGTCCTCGACGATCAGGCGCACTTCGCGGCCGTCGGCGGTGTCGGCCTCCTGCAACGTCAGGCGGATGCGACCCTTGGCCAAAGGTCCGTCCTCGGACTTCGGCCGGGCCGTGACCGACTCGGCGGCGTTCTTGAGTACGTTCGTCAACGCCCGCCCAACCTGTTGACGATCGCAATTCAACGTTACGTCGGCGGGCGGCAGATCGAGGTCGATGGCAATCGCCGTGCTCCGGCTGCGTTCCAGGAACGCGACCTGACGACAGATCTCGGCGAGGCTCTCCGGTTTCAGCGAGGGCTGCGGCATCCGCGCGAAGGACGAGAACTCGTCCACCATCCGGCCAATGTCTTCGACTTGGCGCACGATGGTGTCGGTACAGGCCGTGAAGGTTTGCGGATCGCTGGTGATCTCTTTCAGATACTTACGCTTGAGGCGTTCGGCGGACAACTGAATCGGCGTGAGCGGGTTCTTGATTTCGTGCGCGATGCGACGCGCCACATCGGCCCAAGCCGCCGTCCGCTGCGCCGACAGAAGTTCGGTCACGTCGTCGAACGTCACGACATATCCGACGATCTGTCCTTCAAGTTTCTCGGCGACGATGGTCGCCTGAAGAGTCTGGGAGCGCGCCTTGCGCGCCACTTTGACTTCGTCATTCGCCGGCCGGTCCGACCGTCGCGCCGCTTCGGCGAAGAGGTCCGCCATCTCCGGGATCGCTTCGGCGAAGGGCCGATCGACTTCGGCGTCGAGCTGAACCCCGAGAAGATCGGAGGCCGAGCGATTGGCAAGGCGGATCTGTCCTTCGGCATCCAGGCCAATGACGCCGGCGGAGACGCCGGTCAGCACGGTTTCCGTAAAGCGCGTCCGCTCGGCCAGTTCGCGGTTGGCCTCGACCAAGCCGCGGCGCTGGTTGTCGATCTGCTCGGCCATGCGATTGAAGGCGCGGCTTAAGACCCCGATTTCGTCGCTGGCGACGGTCGCCTCGACTCGCGCCGTCAGATCGCCCTTGGCGACGCGGTCGGCCGCGGAGATCACGGAGCCGATCGGCTCGACGAGCTGAGTCGCAAACGATATGCCGACCCAGACGGCAGCCAGCAACATCAGGACCGAGACGACACCGTAGATGACGACGAAGGTGATCCGGATATCGGCTTGGCGCTGCTCCAGAGACTGGTACTGCGCAACGGCGCTATCCGTCCGTTGAATCGACTCCAGAACCTTTGGATCGACGCGTCGCCCGACAACCAGAAACGCATCGCCGAACGGCTCGAGAAAGACGATGGCGCGCACACGTTCGTCGGTGCTGCTGGCAATGGTGACGATGGTGCGTTGCATAGCGCGATCGAGCGCCTCGGCGGGAATTTTCTCGAACTCGAGCGCCAGACTGAACGGCCCCCGCGCCAGGATGTGTCCGGAGCGGTCGATGACCATGGCTTCGTCGAGGCCCTGCTTCGCAGCTCCGAAGGCAACCGCCTGGCTAAATTGCGGTGGCGACCGCATGAGCTCGAACGCCTGACGATTCAGATCGAAAGCCATGCCGTACGCGTCGGCGCGGATATTCTGCTGGTTCTCGCGAAGATAGGCGTGTCCGACGGCGCGCGATTCATCGAGAGCGGTCCGAACCCGCTGGCTGAACCACGCCTGCACGCCGAAATCGAGAAACAGCGCCGAAAACACCGCGACGACGATCGCCGGGGTCACTGCCACCACACTGAACAACGCCACCATCCGGATGAGCAGGCTCGATCCGGCCAAGCCGCGGCGTCGCTCGACCCACACCGTCACGACGCGACGCGTCACGACGGCGCCCAGCGCCAACACGATCACGATGTCGAGATAGAGCAGCGCGCGAACGACGTCGGGACCGATCCCCAACGGCGAATAGCCGGCAAGCGCTGCAGCCGTCGTGGTCCCGGACACCGCCGCCGCCGCCGCCAGCGCGAAGGCCAGTTTGCGACCAAGCCCAATGCGGCGCGCCCAGAGCCGGACGCGCATGGTCCGTCGATCCAGCGTGCGAGTGGCCGCCATCATCGCGGCGCCAGCCCGACCGCGATATTGAGTTCGCGGATCTTCTTGCGGAGCGTGTTGCGGTTGAGGCCGAGAAGCTGCGCGGCGCCGCGAATACCCGACAAGGGATTCTTGATCTCGTGGGCGAGCATGGCGGCAAGACCGCTGACCGAGCAAGCCGCGGCGCGGTGGTTCAGTTGGCGGTCGACGCGATCGACAATTGAACGTTCGTGCAGCCCGATCACGAGGAAGGCGTTCTCGGCGAGCGGCGCCACCGATACGTCAACGATGCGCCGTCCAAAGCGCGGGCTCGCGAGATCGACGCCGAACTCGGCGACCGGTTGATCGTCTCGCCGCGCCTTGAGGATCGCCGCGAACAGCGGACTGTCGGTTGAAAAAATCGTGTCGACGCCGCGACCGACGATATGCGCGGCACTCGCCTGCAACAATTGCTCGGCGGCCGGATTAACGAACACGATGGCGTCGTCGCGATCAATAACAAGAACAGCTTGAGACAAGACGTCGAGGACTTCCGCGGCGGCGAACCGGGGGCCGGTCGCAAGCTTGGGAAGCGCCGTCACGTCTCCCATTCAGGCCGCCGCATCCATAGTGGCGCCGTAGAAGCGATCGACCAAGGCGCGGACCTGGGCCGGATCCTCGGCGACATTGACGTCGCGGCGGAACTCGGCGGAACCGGGCAAGCCACGGCTGTACCAGGCGAGATGCTTGCGGGCGATCTTCAATCCGGCACTCGTCCCGTAGTGGGACAGCATAGCGTCGTAATGGGCCTGAACGGTGATGCGTTGCGCGTCGAGCGGCGGATCGGGAAGGCGCTCGCCGGTCTCGAGGAAGCGGATCACCTGAGACAGGAACCACGGCCGCCCACAAGCGCCGCGTCCGATCATCACGCCATCGGCGCCCGACGCCGCCAACAGATCGCGCGCATCCTCGACGGTGTTGACGTCGCCGTTGCCGATCACCGAGATCGACACGGCGTCCTTGACGGTGCGGATAAAGGGCCAGTCGGCCTTGCCGCCGAACATCTGGCAGCGCGTCCGTCCATGAACGGTGATCATGCGGATGCCGCACGCCTCGGCGATACGGGCGAGTGCGGGCGCGTTGCGGTTCGTGTCGTCCCAGCCGGTCCGCATCTTGAGCGTCACCGGAATGCTCACCGCCTTCACGGCCGCTTCCATGATCCGCGCCGCTTTAATCTCGTCGCGCATGAGGGCCGAACCAGCATGCTGGCCGTTGGTGACCTTTTTTACGGGGCAGCCCATGTTGAGATCGATGATCTTGGCGCCGCGGTCCTGGTTGATCCGCGCCGCTTCGGCCACCAGCTCCGGATCGCAACCGGCAAGCTGCACGGAAATGGGTCGTTCCTCGGGAGCGTGAGCGGCGCGGGTCAGGGTCTTGCGGCTGGCCCGGACCATCGCCTCGGATGCGATCATTTCAGACACGACAAGCCCCGCCCCGCTCTGCTTGACCAAGCAGCGGAACGGCATATCCGTGACGCCCGACAACGGGGCGAGGATCACCGGATGGTCCAACCGGACCGGGCCGATCTGAATGGGTGTGAGTGCCATGGGTGTCTGCCGATTTTGCCTAAGATCTGGGCAGTTGTCACCTCAGAGCAACAGCCCTGCCCAAGAGACAGGCAGGCAGGCCTAAAATCCTTTGCGGATCAGGCCATTATGACGTCGGTGACGAACTTGACCCCGGGGTAGCCGAAGGTGATCAGAAGATAAGCCAGCAGGACGAACCGTGCCGCCCGCCTGCCCCGCAACCCGCTTTGATAATGCGCCAGGAGCACACAGCCGATGACGACGAAGGCGGCGACCGACAAGACCGTCTTGTGATCGAAGCCGAGGACGGTTCCGCTGTCGCGATAATGCGCCGCCATGCCGCTGGCGAGACCCAGGGCCAGCACCGCTTCCCCGGCCAACAAGATACCGAGCAATAGGCGCTCGCAGTCGGCGACGGACGGCAAGCGTCGGGTCAGAGTGTTCGGACGTTTAGCCTTGAGAGCAGCTTCTTGAATCGTCGCCGCCAGCGCCGCCACGGCGGCGATCGTGACCAAGGCGTAGGTCAGCACGGATACAATGATGTGCATTTCCAGCCAGGCCGAGACCTGGGCCCAGGCCAGCACCCGCTCCGGCGCGTGCTGCCAAAACACGGCGATCGCGGCGACCGCGATCATGTAAGGTCCAAACAACGGGGCGAGCCGCCACGCGTCGCGCGTTATCGCGGCGATGACCCCGAAGGTCACCAGCGTCGCAACCACGGTGATCCACAACACCGCCGATAATCCGGTGCGCCACGAAAGGCCGCTCGACGAGACGACCCACGCCAGCGGTCCGACGACGGCAACGGCAAACGTCAGCCAGAACAGGGCTTCGGGCCGCACGTCCGAACGCCGCCAGACAACCAGCGACCACGGAACGAGCGCCAACAAGGCCGAAAGACCGAACAGCACAGACGCGATCATGGCCGGCGACGCGACCTTGCAATGGAATCAAAGGGAAATGCGATCATTCGCACCATCGCGCCGGACGACGGCCTTGGCAAGTGCTGTCCTCTTTTGTGCTAATGTTGAGACACTGATTTTACGTGTAGCAAGTGTTTATGGGAATCGAAACAAGCAACGAAAAAAGCTGAAGCAAGTTTTGTAGAGTTGCTCTACTTACACACTTACTCACACACTGTAGTCAACCGCTTTCTAAGCCGCGTAAACATTGACTACTTTTTGGGTATCTTATTTGCTAGTCCCTAGCCTTCGCGCCAACCAGTTACGAGGAGCCACGACGACCTCATGACCTGCATCGCGCTCATCGTCGCGGCCGGGCGCGGAACCAGGCTCCCCGGCGACGTCCCCAAGCAGTACCGAATGCTGGACGGCGTACCGATCATTCGCCGCAGCCTGATGGCGCTTCTCGATCATCCAGGGATCGACGCGGTGCTTCCGGTGATCGCCCGCGACGATTGGACATTGTTCGCGGACGCGGCCAACGGCCTCGGCACCTTGCCGCCGATCGACGGTGGCGCGACCCGTCAAGAGTCGGTCCGACTCGGTCTCGAACATCTCGCCTTGCAAGCACCCGACATCGTGCTCGTCCATGACGCGGTAAGGCCCTTCGCCGATCGCGATCTCATCGCCCGCGTCGTCGCCGCGCTCGCCGATCATGCCGGCGCCGTGCCCGCCCTTCCCGTGACCGACACGTTGAAACGCGAGACCGCGTCCGCCCCGGCGAAGGCGCCGCGCCTCGTCGACACGACGGTGGCTCGTGATGGTCTCTGGCGCGTCCAGACGCCGCAGGGATTTCGCTACGCGGATCTTTTGGCCGCGCATCGGAGGTTCCAAGGCGCGGAGCTCACCGACGATGCCGCCGTGCTTGAGAAAGCCGGACTTCCAGTCGCCCTTGTTCCCGGCAGCGATGAGAACGTCAAAGTGACAACACCTGAAGACCTTCGACAGGCCGAACGCCGACTCGCAACCGGCGAAACCCGGACCGGGTTCGGTTTCGATGTGCACCGCTTCGGGCCCGGCGACCACGTCGTGATCGGCGGCATCAAGATCCCCTTCACGCAGGGTCTCGAGGGACATTCCGATGCCGACGTCGGTCTTCACGCCCTGACCGATGCCCTGCTCGGCGCCATCGGCGCCGGGGATATTGGCGTTCATTTCCCGCCGACGGATGCCCGCTGGCGGGGGGCTTCGTCCGACATTTTCCTCCGCCATGCCGGAGAACTGATCCGGGAGCGCCGGGGCGCGATCGTTAATCTCGACCTGACAGTTATCTGCGAACAGCCCCGTATGGGCCCCCACCGCCCGGCTATTATCGCCAGGATCTCCGACATCATTGGAATCTCTCCAAACAGGGTCAGCATCAAGGCTACGACCACGGAAAGGCTGGGATTTACCGGCCGCGGCGAAGGCATCGCCGCCCAGGCCGTCGCCAACGTTCGCCTGCCTTTTCAGGATTGACCGAGGGTAAAAAGTTCGCCGATACTAGGCCTAACTACTGAGGGGCTAGACAAAGAATCGGTAACGCCCCCAATGGGTTCTTGAGCGAAGGTAGACTGGAGATGCAACCGTCAGCCCGTACGGGTCCTGGCGCGACTGACGAGGTCAAATTTAATTTCTCCGAAGTCAGCGTCTTGCTGATCGATCATGACTTGGCCACCCGCGAGGCGGTCAAAGGCGTGATCCACGAAAACGGTTTCCGCGACATCCGTACCGGGACGTAGGTTGCGGAACTGCGCGCGGCGATCGGCGAGCGCCCGGTCGATCTGCTGATCTCCGAAGTCGCCCTGCCCGACGGCAACACCTGCAACCTGATGACCGAAGTGCGTCACCAGGCGCTCGGGACCGATCCGTTCTTGCCGGCCATCCTGATGTCGCGTCATCCGACTCCGGATTTGATCCGACGCGTGATGTTCAGCGGCGCTGACGATTTCGTGGCGAAGCCAGTCACCGCCGCTCAGGTCATGGAGCGCATCACCAACCTGATCAAAGCGTGCAAGCACTTCATCGTCACGAGCGACTACATCGGTCCCGACCGGCGCAAGGACAAAGAAGGCGCCGAGCAGCGGCCCGGGATGCGGATCATCCCGATCGAAGTGCCTAATATCCTTAAGATCAAAGCGACCGGCTCCATCGAAGCCGCTCAGCTGATGGATATGGCGATCGAGAAAGCGACCGCCGCCATCAATCTTCAAAAGCTCGAGCGCCATGCCATCCAGATTGGCGTGCTCGTCCAGCTGATCCTGCCGTCGTATCAGAAAGGCGAAATCAACGACGATCTCGTGCGCCACCTCGAACGCCTGCGCAGCGTCGCCGAAGATACCGGTCGGCGCTTGGTCGGAACCAAGTACGGCCACGTCTCCGAATTGTGTCAGAGCTTGATCAAGGTCGCGGGAAACATCGCCGCGAACGTCCAGAGCCCGACCGCAAAGGACCTGCGGCTTCTGCAACCCCTCGCCCAAGCCATTCAAGGCGCCTTCGCCGTCGAGGGCGACGCCGCGGAAATCGCCCGCAAGATTTCCCAGTCGATCCAAGAAGGCAAAGCCAAGCACTAAGCCCGCTCGCGCGGACGGCTACGCCTTCGTTTCGCGAAACAACCAGTCGATATACGGTCGGTGGCCTTTGGCAATCGGCCAGGCGACGATGCACGGGCATTCGTAGCTGTGCATCGCCTAGATCTTTTCGATCAGCGCGTCGACCAAGTCGTCGCGAGTTTTGCAGACCAAGACCGCTTCCGCCGATTCCTTAACCTCGCCCTCCCAGCAATAGAACGACGTCGCGCCGGGAAGAACGTTGACGCTGGCCGCCAGTCGCGCCTCGACGACGGCGCGTCCGATAGCGATCGCTTCGTCGCGATCCGCGGTCGTCACATACGCAATGGCCGGGGTCATGATGTTGTTCAGGATCAATGGGTTGGGGTTGGCCGTGACAGCGAATTACCCTAGCATGGGCCTCAAATAACAAAGCGGTCCAGGGAGGTCCGCCATGGCACGGGACGGCGAGTCCTTGGCCCCGTCGTCGAGTTCTTCGGCGGCGGCGCGTCCGAGTTCCATTCAACGACGTTGGCTACGGCGCGGGCTTGAACAAGCCGGCGGAAAACTGCCGCTGTTCGATCGCGGCGGCCAGCGGATCAACGAACGGACGGTCCGAAGCTGCATCGAGAACGGCTGGGCCGAGCCGTGGTTTTCCAATCCTCTCAAACCGAATTGGTTGGTCTGTAAATTGACCGCGGTGGGCCGTGACGCGGTCGGGGTCGCGGAGTCGGGTGACGAGGACGACGCGACGCCCGAACCGATGCCGATGCCCACGCATCCCGCCGGTCACGCCTAGTCTGCCGTCCGAATTTCGTTGGCAAAGTGAGCGCGATCACAGCGCGCCGTGCCGCAGCCTGTCATCGTGATGGTGTTCCAAGGTGTGACAACGCTTGGTCTCACCTTATCTGAAGCTCCCTCCCTAGGGGTCGACCCCGGTCGACCCCTTTTTTCTGGCCTGGGCTTCCATTTCGCGGTGTTCGCGATAGCCGATGTACGCCGCCGAGACGGCAACCATGATCCCGCCGATCCAGGTCCAGATATCGGGAATTTCGCCGAAGGCCAGATAGCCCACCACCGCCGCCCAGATGAGCTGCGTGTAGCGCATCGTCTGCGTGTAGGAGACGTCCGTTTCCTTCAACGCTTGGTTGGTAGTGAGATGCGTGATCGTGCCGACAAGCCCGAGCGCCAGCAGCCACATGAACTCCGTGGGCGTTGGCGTGCGCCACACCGGCAAGGCGCAGAGCAGCAGCATCGGCGACGCTACAAGGCTCATGTACATCACCGTCGTCACGCTCGACTCGGTGCGCGACAACTCCTTGACGACGATGGTGCTGATCGCGCCGGCCAGCGCGGACACGATCGCCAGTGACGAACCCAGATCGAAGCCATCGATGCCGGGCCGAACGATCGCCAAGGTTCCGGCAAAGCCGAGGACGAGTGCCGCGATCCGGTGAGCCCGAATGACCTCACCCAGAAGGAGGACGGCCAGCAGCGTCGAGAACAACGGCGAAGTGAAGTGGAGCGCGGTGACTTTGGCGAGCGGCGCCAAGCTCAGCGCCATGAAGGACGATAGGATGACCGCGACGTTGGTGAGACCGCGGATGAAATGCCGTCCGGGCCGCCCGGTGCGAAACGGCTGCACGCCATAGCGCGCCAGCATCGGTATGAAGATGATGGCGCCGAACAGCGAGCGGAAGAACGCGATGACGAAGGGGTGAAGATCGCTCGACAGGCCGCGAATAAGCGCCGACATGACGACGCCGAAGAACGCCGAAATCAACATGAAGATCATGCCGCGCAGGGCGCGCGATCGTGGCCCGATCCCCGTTAGTCCCAGCAGTCGATCTAGATCCATGGAAATGTTCGCGACGGTCGTTGCGCCGTCGCCCCAGAGCGGCGCATCCTAGAGACTCAAGGGCCGGCGGCCAAGCGCCGGCCCCTTTTGGTGAGGAACAGCGGATGATCGATCTCTACATGTTTTCGACGGGAAATTCCTGGCGGGCCTCGATCGCTCTTGAGGAACTCGGCCTTCCGTACACCGTGAAATGGATCAACTTGCGGGAAGGCGAGCAGTTCAAGCCGCCCTTCCAATCGAAAAGCCCGCTCGGCCGCCTGCCGGTGATCGAGGACCACGACGGTCCCGACGGCAAACCGGTCATCGTCTATTCCTCGCCGGCCATCCTCATGTACGTCGCCGAAAAGACCGGCCGGTTGCTGCCGACCAAAGGTCGGGCCCGGGCCACGGCGCTCGAATGGCTGATGTTCGCGGTGTCCGACCTCGGCCTCGCCTTCGATTTCCGCTTCCGCTACCAGACGATGCTGCCGCGTCGCGGCGATGCCCCCGACGAATATGCGATTAATGACCTACAAGGCTTGGTCGATCGCTATTGCGCCCGCCTCGACCAGCGCCTCGGCCAATCGCGCTATATGGCCGATGACTATTCGATCGCCGATATCGCCTCGATTGTCTTCATCGGCGGGCCGCGCGCCGACCCTGCCCTGTTGGACCGTTTTCCCAATATCCGCCGTTGGGTCGACGAGCTGACGGCTCGACCGGCCGTAAAGAAGGGCTTTCGCCTGGAAGCGTAAAAGCCCTTTATTCTGGATGATATTGGCGGGTCCAGGATTGACTTTGTTCAACCGGGGTGGTCGGATTCAATTTCATACGGCGGCTGCCTAGCGCCAGATCAGCGCTTGGTCGCAGCTGTCATCTAAGCAAGGATAAGGGGATGGCTATGAGAAGACTCCTGCCAGTACTGGCTGGCGCGGTAGCGGCCGCGCTTCTACTGCCGAACGCCGCCGTAGAGGCCCGCACCCTCGACGACATCATCAAATCCGGCTCGATCAAGATCGGTGTGCATCCCGTTCAGCCGCCGATGAGCGTCATCGACCAGGCGGGCAACTGGACCGGCTTCGACATCGACATCGGCAATCTTCTGGCCGAACGGCTTGGCGTGAAAGCCGAGTTCGTTGCCCAACAGGTTCCCGATCGCGTTCCGAACATCATCTCGGGTCGGATCGACGTGTCGCTGGGCGGACTGACGCGTACGCCAGACCGCATGAAAATCATTGACTATTCGTTCCCGCTTCACACCGAGAACATGGCGGTTCTGACCACCGACAAATACAAAGACAAGAAAGGCTACGAGGACTTCAACGATCCGAAGTTCACGTTGGTCGGATGCCGTGGCTGCATGCCGGCCAAGTTCATGCAAGACAACGCGCCGAACGCAAAGCTCGAGCTCGTCGAAGGCACGGTCGACATCGTCCGCATGATCGCGCAAGGACGTGCTGACGCCAGCGTCGCCAATCTCGACTTCTACTCGACCTTCTTGAAGAGCTACCCGGACGTCAAATGGTACATCCTGCCGAAAATCATTCGGACGGCCTATGACGGGATCGGCATCGGGAAGGGCAACGACACCCTGCGGCATTGGGTGAACGCTTGGCTCTACGACATCCAGAGCCAGGGCATTCATAACCAGCTGTGGGAAAAGCATCACGGAATGCCGCCGGTCGTCCCGGTCGTTCCGCAACCCTATTGGTAAGCCTGTCTCGCCTTTGAGCTTAAACGCCGTCCGGCGCCCCTAGGGGCGCCGGACGTTTTTTAGGCCTACGAAAACGTGCCGCTTAGCGGATCGTGCGGCACTTCTTCATGAAGAAGTTGACCGCCTCGAGCTCGTAGAAGCCCGGTGGCGGGGTTTGGCCTTTAGCGCGAAGCGACTTTCCGGACTCGCTAGCTTCCGAGTTCAGCTGCGACGTGTTGAGCTTGCACAAGTTCCGATAGTCGCCGCTGTAACGCGACGCCGTCTCGACGACCAACGCCTTGGCGGGATCGGTCAGCTCCTTGAACACGACGTCCTGATCGAGCGCTTGGCCGAAGGCTGCCGTCGACACGACAGCCATCGCGACAGCACCCATCCAGCACCGCAAGTCCCGCGTGGCAAACCCATAATTCTTATGTAATTTCATGATGTTACTCATCTTCCTGTGCGTGGCACTTTGGGGGCAGAGTTTGACGCTTCCCCATGGCCATTTAGGCTCCTAAGCTCTTTCTCAACGGAGAGCCGTCGGAGCGACCATAGCATGGCCCGCCGCGCCGAAAACTGCCGCAAAAAATAGGACCGGAGAAGGATGGCAACGTGCCTTAGTGCTTCAGCAGCCGCTGACCGTTGGAAGCGCGACGTCGGCCATGGGCCGTACCCGCCTTTGTCCAACTCAAAAGACACCACGCGTCCGAAACGACGTTTCGGCCCGCGGTGTCGGTCTCAAACCCCGCCGGAACTGTAGCGGAGTTAACTAATAATTTCAATGGTTTGCGCGTGGCCGTTGGCACGCCGATTCACGATGAGGCGGCTGGTTACCCGCCGTTTTTCGAGGGCCGACCCAGACGCGGAAGGTCATTCCGCTGGGGAAACGGCAGCGTTCTGCCAGACCACCGGAAACAGCTCGCAGGTCACCGGATCGCCGGTCTGCAGGCCGGGATCGCGGATCATCTGGAGCATCTTGGTTTTGCGGACGAACCGCATGTCATCGCCGAGCCACCGCGTCGACAGCGCCCGCCGTCGCCCGGCCGTCGCGTTGCCAGGGGCGTGGTGGACCGCCAGCGCCGAGAACACGATCACGTCACCGGGCTCCATGTCCCAGGACACGATGTCATAGCGGCCGCGGTCGGCCTCGATATCAGGTTGCGGCGGAGTGTCATCAACGCGCTTAGCGGCCGGGTCAGCCGCGGCTTGGGGCTGGCCGGCCCGGTTCCCGAAGATCTGGGTGCGCGCCATCGGCCGGTCGTACCAGAGATGCGAGCCCCGGACGAATTCCAGCGTTCCGTTCTCCAAGGTCACGGCGTCCAGCGGCGCCCAGATCGAACAGATCTGACGCCCCTCGAAGGGCCAGAAATTCAAATCTTGATGCCAGGCAGTTTCCGACGGCGTCGACGGCTCTTTGACGAGAAGATGATCGTAGAAAATATTGATCTTAGGGGACCCCATGACGCGCCCCGCCAAGGCCGCGATCGGCGAGTCCAAGACGTAAGCGCGGAAGTCGGGATCGACCGTCCACAGAAACTTCTCGCTGAAAAACATGCCGGGATTGTCGGGATAGTAGGTCTCGCGCATCGGACCGGGTTCGACCGTGATCCGATCCACGGCTTGGCGCATCCGGGCTATCCAGGTCTTGTCCAACGCACCGCGAACGCAGACGCATCCGTCCCGCTCGTAGGCCTCGGCGTCGGCGTCGCGCAATTTTGCGGTCCCAGTGTCGTTCATAGTTTTCTCACACGCCTCGGCCGGTGGCCGGCAGGACCGGATCGATCCAATTGTGACTCGACGGCGCGCCGGCCGGCACAAGCCCGTCGATGAGCGTTTCTTCGGCGGCCGTGAACGGCTTGTCCACGGCGTCGAGATAATCTTTCAGTTGCGCGGCCGTCCGCGGCCCGGCCAGGACCGACGTCACCAGGCGATTGTTCAGGACCCAGTTCACGGCCATATGGATCGTCGATTGCCCGCGCCCGGCGGCGTGCTTGCCGATGGTTTCGGCGAGCGCCAAAGACTCGGGCCGGAAGTCCGAACGGATGACTTGCGAATACTTGGCCCGCGCTTTGAGGTGCGGCGTCACCGTCGTGCGCCGTCCGTATTGGCCGGTCAGGACGCCGCGCGACAGCGGGCTATAGGGGACGATGCCCATCTGGTAGTGGACGCAGGCCGGAAAGATTTCGACTTCGGCCATGCGGTTGGCGGCGTTGTAATAGGGCTGGCACACCGTCGGCCGGGGCACGCCGAGCCGATCGCAGGCGGCGACCGCTTCGGCGATCCGCCAACCCGCAAAGTTGCTGAGCCCGATGTAACGCGCCTTCCCCTGACGCACGATGTCTGCCATGGCCCGCATCGGCTCCTCGAGGGGCACCTCGGGCTCGTCGCGATGGATGTAGTAGACGTCGACGTAGTCGGTGCGCAGACGTCGCAAAGTGGCGTCGATCGATTCCAGAATCCATTTCCGGCTCATGCCGGACCGGTTGGGCTTGTCGTTCCAAATCATGCCGGTCTTGCTGGCGATGATCCATTTCTGGCGCTCGCCTGGTGACATCAGGCGGCCCAGCGCGTCTTCTGACTGGCCGAGACCGTAGGTATTGGCCGTATCGAGAAAGTTGACGCCGCGCTCGCGGGCCAAGTCCAGCATGCGGCGGCCTTCGGCATCCGTCGATTGATGCCCGAACATCAACGTGCCGAGACAAATCGCCGACACGTCGATACCGCTTCCGCCGAGCCGCCGCCGCTCCATCGTCCCCGCCTCGTTCTGGTTCCGGGTGAATTGTGCCTGCCTGGGTGGCCCGTCGACAAGGCCGATCCGGCCTCGTACAGTCGGCCCGCCACAAGACGCGGGAGAGCACATCCATGGCCGGAGCCCTATCGGACAAAGTTGCGATCGTCACCGGCGGGGGCGCCGGAATCGGCGAAGCCATCGCCCGGGCCTACGCCGCCGAAGGCGCGAAGGTCATTGTTGCCGAAATCGACGCGCGCCGCGGCGAAGCCGTCGCCAAATCCATTTCGGGGTTCGCGGTCGCGACCGACGTCACGAACGAATCCTCGGTCAAAGACCTGTTCGCAGCCTGCGAAAAGCACTTCGGCCGCCTCGATATCCTCATCAATAACGCCGGCGTCGTGCCGGAACGCATTCCGGCCGAGTCCATCGACATCGCGGACTGGGACAAGGTGATCGCCATCAACATCCGCGGCGTCATCCTCTGCACCAAGTATTCGATCCCGCTCCTCAAGCGTCAGGGTGGCGCGATCGTCAACATGTCGTCGATCGCCGGCTTCAAAGGCACGCCCGGCCATTCGAGCTATTCGGCCAGCAAGTTCGCGGTACGCGGCATCACCGAAGCGGTCGCTCAGGAAGTCGGCGGGTTCGGCATTCGCGTCAATTCGATCTGCCCTGGCGCGGTGAAAACCGAAGCCCTGATGGGCCGCCTCGCCGGCCGCGCCAAGGCCTCGGGTCAGAGCGTCGAAGAGCTCATCAAGGCCCAGGTCGCGCCGACCGCGCTCGGCCGCTTCATCGAGCCATCCGAAATTGCCCAAACGGCCGTCTTCTTGGGGAGCAGTCGCTCCAGCGCCATCACCGGCGAGCACATCAAAGTCGACGTGGGCCGGCGATGAGTACAGCGCCCGCGTTCGCCGGCAAGACCGTCATCGTCACCGGCGGCGGTTTCGGTATCGGCGAAGCCATCGTCCGCGCCTTCGCGGCCGCTGGTGCCAAAGTCGCAATCGCCGACATCGACAAGGCGAAGTGCGACCGGGTCGCGAAAGCCGTCAACGGAATCGCCGTTCCCACCGACGTCGCCGACGAAGCCAGCGTCAAAGCCCTCTTCGCGACCGTCGAGCGTGAAACCGGCAGGCTCGATGTCATCGTCAACAACGCCGGGGTGATTCCCCGCCGCGGCCCGGCCTCCGAAATGGATATGGCCGACTGGGATCGGACCATCGCCGTCAACGTTCGCGGCGTGATCCTCTGCATGAAATATTCGATTCCGCTGTTGAAAAAGACCCAAGGCACCATCGTTAACATGGCGTCGCTCTCGGGCATCCATGGTCGCGCCACCCACAGCGGCTATTCGGCCAGCAAGTTCGCGGTCTGCGGGATTACGGAATCCCTTGCTCAGGAAGTCGGGCCCTATGGGATCCGCGTCAATTCGATCTGCCCCGGAACCGTGAATACACCGAGCCTTCTCGAACGCACCGCGATCCGCGCCAAGGCCGCGGGACGCGACACCGAAGAACTGATCGCCACCGACTATCGAAAGCCGGCGGCGCTCAACAAACTTGTCGAGATGAGCGAGATCGCCGACACGGCGTTGTTCCTGGCCGGGCCGGACTCAGGCGCTATCACCGGCCAACACTTGATCGTATCGGCCGGCCGACGCTAGGAGATCAGTGCTCGCCGGCGCGCGGGGCTGTGTAGAGTTTCGCCGTGACGCCGCCGTCCGACAGGATCTCCGTTGCCGTGACGTAGCGGGCTTCATCCGAAGCCAAGAACAAGGCCGCATAGGCCAAGTCCCACGCGGTACCCATCCGCTCCATCGGAATGTTCCGGGAGCGCTGGGCGATAAACTCTTCGAAATTGCCGCCCCGATATTGTTTGGCGAGCCGATGCTCGACCAACGGCGTCAGCACGTGCCCCGGGATCACGGTGTTGGCGCGAATGCCTTTGGCGGCATACTGCACGCCCAACGTCCGGGTGAAGTGGATCAGCCCCGCCTTCGAGGCATCATAGGCGGCATGGTAGTGGCCGGTGTGGCGCAGCGCCGCCAGCGACGCGACGTTGATGATGGCGCCGCCGCCCTGGCGCTCCATGACCGGAATGGTGTGCTTGCAGGTCAGAAAGACGCTGGTCAGGTTGTAGGCGATCTGGCGGTTCCAATCATCCTCGGACAGCTCCACCGGACCGCCCGGCATCGAACCGCCGACGTTGTTGTGCAGAATGTCGATGCGGCCGAACTTGGCCAGGCAGGCATCGACCATCGCTTTGACCTGATCGCCCTTGGTGACGTCGGTCTGATGCGTGGCGCCGACACCGCCCTCGCCGGCGATGATGGCGCGGGTTTCTTCGGCGGCCTCCAGCCGGATATCGACGGCGAAGACCTTGGCGCCTTCGCGGGCGAAGAGCACCGCCACCGCCTTGCCGTTACCCCAACCCGTGCCGACCGAGCCCGCCCCGGTGACAATTGCAATCTTGTCCTTCAGCCGTCCGGCCATAGGTCCTGCCTCGTCGATGTCACTTCATGCGATGTAAACAATGGAACGTCGAACCGATTCTAATCTTTGACAAAATGGTCGGAGCGGCGGGATTTGAACCCACGACCCCTAGACCCCCAGTCTAGTGCGCTACCAGGCTGCGCCACGCTCCGATTTTCGATGATCGTCGTCGGTTGACGGCGGCACTATACCGACGGGCCGGCCGTCCCGCAACGCGGGTGGTCGGCACCCCGGCCGTATGCTGTATCGTCATCGTTCGCCCCCCATTCTCGCCCCCGAGGCCACGTTGAACGCCATCGCCGAAGCTTTCGCAAAATTGCCCGCCGCGGTTCGGGGTGGCGTGTGGATGCTCGTATCGTGCTTCTGCTTCTCGATGATGGTCGGCATGGTCCGCTTCATCGACGACGACATGAACGCCTTTGAAATCACGTTCTGGCGGAACGTCTTCGGCCTCGCCTTCATGCTGCCGTGGCTGTTCAAGGGCGCCGGCGCGACCTTACGCACCCCGCAGCTCGGCTGGCACGTCATTCGGGCCATCGCCACGGTCCTGTCGATGCTGGCGTGGTTCTGGTCGATCACCCTGATGCCGCTCGCCGAAGCCACGGCGCTGTCCTTCGCGACGCCCTTGTTCGCGACCCTCGGCGCGGCGCTGTTTCTGGGCGAGCGCGTCCGTCTACGACGGTGGTCGGCGACCATCATCGGATTTGCCGGAACGCTCGTGATCCTTCGCCCCGGCGTCGAGTCCGTCACGTTTCCTGCCGTCTTGGCCCTCACCAGCGCGGCGCTGGCCGCGCCCTCGGTCTTGCTGGCCCGGTCGCTTACCCGCACCGACTCGCCGGCGACGATCGTTCTGTACATGGGACTTCTGACGACGCCGCTGTCGGCGATCCCGCTGGCCTTCGCCTGGACGTCACCGCCCGTCGAGGCAATCGCTTGGATCATGGTCATGGGCGCGGTTTCGACGGTTGGGCACCTTGCGTTCGTTCGGGCCGTCCAGGTGGCCGAGACCTCGGCCGTCATGCCGTTCGATTTCTCGCGCCTGATCTTCGTGTCGGTTTTCTCGTATCTGATGTTCAACGAGAGGCCGGACATCTGGACGTGGATCGGCGGCGCCATCGTCTTTGCCGCGGCCCTCTACACGGTGCACCGCGAGTCCCAGGTCGAAGGATCGGTCCGCGCCGCAAGCGCAACCTTGCGCCAAACCGGCGCCGCACCAGCCCTGCCCCCATTGCCGGGGTCGGAACGCGATACGTCACGGTGAGGAAAACCGGGGCTAGAAGCCCCGAAGGCGCAGCTACATCCGGCCGCGAAGCAGGCGCCGCATTTCCTCGATCTCGGCGAGGACGGCGCGAAGCTCGGTGTGCTGGCAATTGTCCCGGGCCGGCCGAACGGTGGGCTCGGACTCGAGAGTAACGGCGGAGACGGATTCGGCGGTCGTATCCGACGCATCGCGCCGGCCGTTGCCCTTCAAAAGCTTCTGGACGCCCCGGATCGTGTAGCCCTTGTCGTAGAGGAAGACGCGGATCCGGCGCAGCAGCGCCATGTCTTCGGGCCGGTAATAGCGCCGGCCACCACCCCGCTTGAGCGGGCGGATCTGCGGAAAGCGCGATTCCCAGAAGCGGAGAACGTGCTGGGCGACGCCAAGCTCGGTCGCCGCCTCGCTGATCGTTCGAAAGGCAGACTGCGATTTCTCGACTCGCCGGCCGGCCCCCGAGGACGCCGAAGGCTCGGACTCGGCAACAGCGGCCGCTTCCGGGCTATTTTCTATCATTGATGCGCTTCTTAAGGACCTGGGACGGGCGGAAAACCAGGACTTTGCGCGGTAAAATCGTGACTTCTTCGCCGGTTTTCGGGTTCCGGCCGATGCGCTGGCCCTTGGTCCGCACCGAAAACGTGCCAAACGACGAAATTTTGATGGTTTTCGTGCGGGTCAGCGCGTCGGTCATGCGGGCCAGGATCGCCTCGACCAACTCGGCCGATTCGTTCCGGGACAGCCCAACCTCTTGGTACACAGCCTCGCTCAATTGCGCCCGCGTTACCGTCCGTCCGGACATCCCCGACCCCACTTTTTAATTGTTGGGGCGAGCCTAACCCTGACGCCGAAAGCCGTCAATGTCAGTGGGATGGGAAGAATCTTTAAGTTGCCGTCGCCGCTTTGTGACAGAGCCCGCGACAGGCTCGGACTATCAGAGTCGGATGACGGCGGCGCCCCAGGTCAGCCCGCCTCCCATCGCTTCCAAGAGGATGAGTTGGCCCGGCTGAATGCGGCCGTCCCGCCAGGCCTCGTCGAGGGCCAAGGGGATAGAAGCCGCGGACGTATTGGCGTGGCGATCGATGGTCACGACGAGCTTTTCTTCGGGCAAGCCGAGCTTGCGGAGCGTCGAATCGAGGATGCGCCGGTTGGCCTGATGAGGAACGACCCAATCGATGTCGGCGGCGGTCACGCCGTTCGCCTGCATCGCTTCTTCAAGAACGGACGATAAGTTATTTACGGCGTGACGGAATACGTCGCGCCCATCCATCCGAATCTGGCCGGTGGTTTGGGTCGAGGACGGCCCGCCGTCGACGTAGAGAAGATCGTAGTGCCGCCCATCGGAGTGAAGATGGGTCGACAGAATGCCCTTGGGCGGCGAATTGCGGATCGCTCCGGCACTCGCCCCATTGCCGTTGTTCTCGGCCTTGAGCACCACCGCCCCGGCCCCATCGCCGAACAGGACGCAGGTCGTCCGGTCTTTCCAGTCGACGAGACGGGTCAGGGTTTCGGCGCCGATGACCAAAGCCGTCTTGGCCTGGCCGACCTTGATGAAATTGTCGGCAATGGCGAGGGCGTACACGAAGCCGGTGCAGACGGCCTGGACGTCGAAGGCCATGGCCCGGTTCGCGCCGAGACGGGCCTGAACCTTCGTCGCGGTGGCCGGGAACGTATTATCTGGAGTCGTCGTCGCGATGATGATGAGATCCAAGACCTCACCTTTGACGCCAGCTGCTTCGAGCGCCGATTCCGCAGCACGAACCGCTAGGTCGGAGGTCAACTCGCCTTCGGCGGCGATATGGCGCTCACGGATGCCGGTGCGCTCGACAATCCACTCATCGGTGGTGTCGACCGTCGCCGCGAGTTCTTGGTTGGTCACCACGCGGGCCGGCAGATAGGAGCCGGTCCCGGCGAGCACCGAACGGATCGTCATGAAGCGGCGGCCACTGGCGGCTCGAGCCGAGGCCCCGAGATCAGCCGCTCCAAGTCTTCCTTGATCCGCTCGTTGAAGTCACGGCGGATAAGATCGGCCGCGACCCGAACCGCGTTCGCAAAGCCGACGGCGTCGGTGCCGCCATGGCTCTTGATGCAGATGCCGTTCAGACCGACGAGAAGAGCCCCGTTGTAACGACGCGGATCCATCCGGCGACGGAAGGCCATGAGGGCCGGCTTCGCCATCCAGGCGCCGATCTTGCCGCGCCACGATCCATTGATCGCGTCGCGCAGGGCTTGAGCCAGCAGCTTGACGGTGCCTTCGGCGGTCTTGAGCGCGATATTGCCGGTGAAGCCGTCGGTCACGACGACGTCCACGGTGCCGGCGCCGATGTCGTCGCCTTCGACGAAGCCGTGAAAGCGAATCGGAAGCGGGCTGGATTTCAGGATCGCCGCGGCCTGGCGCACGGCTTCGCGGCCTTTGATGTCTTCGGACCCGACGTTCAGCAGACCTATCGACGGTTTCTCAAGACCGAGAATGTGCCGGGCAAAGACTTCGCCCATAACCGCGAATTGAACCAGATTGTCGGCGTCGCATTCGATATTAGCGCCGAGATCGAGCATCACGGTATCGCCGCGCTGGCTCGGAAACGATGTCGAGATCGCTGGCCGGTCGATGCCGGGCAACGTCTTGAGCACGAACTTCGCGATCGCCATCAAGGCGCCGGTGTTGCCGGCCGAGACCACGGCCTGGGCTTGCCCATCGCCTACAGCATTGACGGCAAGACGCATGCTCGAATTCCGGCCACCGCGCAGCGCCACCGCGGGCTTGGCGTCGTTGGTGATGACGTCGTCCGTGTGGACGACCTCACACTTGGAGGCCAAATCCGAATGACGGGTCAGCAGCGTCTTGATCTTCGCTTGGTCGCCGTACAGGCGGAAGCGAAGTTCCGGCCGCGCCTTAAGCGCAAGCGCGAGCCCATCGACGACCATGGCAGGGGCGTTGTCGCCGCCCATGGCGTCTATCGAAATGGTGACGGTATCGGGCAACGAAAGAGACCTAGGCGGTCTCGACCGACGGCAGCACTTCGCGGTCGCGGTAGTGGCCGCAGTGGCCGCAGACGTGATGCGGGCGCTTCAACTCACCGCATTTCTGGCATTCGCCCCGCATCGACGGCGTAAGCGCGTGATGGGAGCGACGCATGTTGCGGCGCGATTTGGATACTTTTTTCTTAGGGACGGCCATGACGTCACATTCCTTGTCGGCATTGAAAGTTCCGGGCGGGGCGCTTGTAGACGACCCGGCCGAACCCGGCAAGCCCGGCCGTGGGCAGCTTATCGCTTTGGTTTCAACTTGGCGAGTGCGGCGAAGGGTCCTGGCCCTCCTTCATCGCCCTTTGATTCACTGGAAAAGCCTTCGAATCGGGCTCCCGGCGCCCGGGGATACAAATTGACCTCGAGGGCCAACTGCTCAAGAACAACCCGCCCGAGATCGATCGAGCCGTGTTCTATCGGTTCGACCCAGTCCTCGGCCCTCCAGGATACGACCTCGGCGTCGTCATCCGGCTCGGGCTTCGAGGAATAGGACCGCTCGAATTCGACCTCGATCTGCTGGCGCACCGGAACCAGGGTCAGGACGCAGGCTTGGCTGACGTCGGCCTTGAGACGGCCCTGGATATGGACCAGACGGCCGCCGGGCGACGCCGTCAGGAGAAGCTGGGCTTCCAGACTGTCCACGGCAGAAATTCCTAGGCGACGGGCCAACGTCGCTCGCTCGCCGGAATCGGCACTGATCGTGAAGTCGGATTCGCCGTCCGGCAAATCCACGGCCGTGATCCGGCGGGAGAATTCCTTCTCGGTTCCGATGTTCACGTGATGGCCCTCCTCGACCGATTCGACCGCGCCGCTGCGGCGCGAGCGTGTCCCCGACAGTGTCGGACAACAGCGAGTGCCTCTTAAGGGGCTTCACCCCCGTCTCGGCATGAATTATATAGGCGGCTCGCCGCAGGTGAACAGGGCCTGACCCGCTGACCATAGCGGGCAACGTCTAGAGCCCCACCGCGCGTGCCGCACATTTTTAAACGAGGCCGTCAGGCAAAGGACATCGCATATGGCTTTTTCGCTGGGATCCGGACTATCTGGGCTGATCATCGCCGCGACCGTGATCGCCTCCACCGCCGCCTGCACGCCCCGGATCGATAGCCGCGGCCACGTGATCGACCCCGAAAAGATGTCGCAAATCACGCCCGGTAAGAGTCGCGACGATGTCCGGGATGCCCTCGGCTCGCCTTCCAGCATCGGCGTTCTCGACAAAGAAAGCTGGTACTACCTGAGCCAACGCACCGAGACGGTCGCGTTCTTCTCGCCCAAACTGACAGAACGTCAGGTCGTCGTCGTCCGCTTCGACCCTCAGGGCGTGGTGTCCGACATTCACGTCCTCGCGGCGGAGGACGGCAAGACGATCGAACTCAACGAGCGCATCACCCCGACGTCTGGCAACGAGCTCGGGTTCTTCGAACAGATTTTCGGAAACTTTGGGAAGTACAACCCGCCGGCCAGATCGGCGCCGCGGCGCCACGGATCCTAACCGGCTGGTTTAATCGTAGATCGGCTCGCGTCTAAGCCAGGATCGCGAGCAGCAGAATCGCCACGATATTGATGATCTTGATCATCGGGTTGACGGCCGGACCGGCGGTGTCCTTGTAAGGATCGCCGACCGTGTCGCCCGTCACCGCGGCGCGGTGCGCATCCGAACCTTTGCCGCCGTGATGACCGTCCTCGATGTACTTCTTGGCGTTGTCCCACGCTCCGCCGCCCGACGTCATCGAGATCGCGACGAAGATCCCGGTGATGATCGTGCCCATCAGCATCGCGCCCAGCGCCGAGAACGCCGCGGTTTGACCGGCGATGGCATTGACCACGAAGTACATCACGATCGGCGCCAAGACCGGCAGGAGCGACGGCAGAATCATTTCGCGGATCGCCGTCTTGGTCAGCATGTCGACACAGGCGCTGTAATCCGGCCGCCCCGTGCCTTCCATGATGCCCGGGATCTCCTTGAACTGACGGCGCACCTCGACCACGACCTGACCGCCGGCCCGGCCCACCGCCAGCATGCCCATCGCCCCGAACAGGTAGGGCAACAGACCACCGATGAAGAGACCGATGACGACGAACGGGTCTTGCAGGCTGAAGGTGACCCGAAGATTCGGGAAGTAGTGCCGGAGGTCTTCGGCATAGGCCGCGAACAGCACCAACGCCGCGAGGCCCGCCGAACCGATGGCGTAGCCTTTGGTCACGGCCTTGGTCGTATTGCCGACGGCGTCGAGAGCGTCCGTATGAACACGGACGTCTTTCGGCAGATCCGCCATTTCGGCAATGCCGCCGGCGTTGTCAGTGACCGGCCCGTAGGCGTCGAGAGCCACGACGATTCCGGCGAGCGCCAGCATGGTCGTCGCCGCAACCGCAAGGCCGAAGAGACCGGCGGTCATATAGGACGCGATGATGCCCGCGGCGATAACGATTACCGGCAACGCCGTCGACTCCATCGAGATCGCCAAGCCTTGGATGATGTTGGTGGCGTGTCCGGTGATGGAGGCTTTAGCGACGCTCTGGACGGGACGGAAGTTTGTGCCCGTGTAGTACTCGGTGACCCACACGATCAGGCCGGTGACCACCAGGCCGACGAGCGCGCACATATAGAGCTGACCACCGGTCACCGACCGGCCGCCACTCATAAACACTTGATCGAAGCCGAGCCAACGATCGATGACGATCGCAATGAACACAGCCGAAATCACGGCGCTCGCGATGAGGCCCTTATAGAGAGCCGCCATGATCTTCTGGCTCGACCCGAGCCGGACGAAGAACGTCGCGATGACGGAGGCGACGATGCAGACCGCGCCGATCAAGAGCGGCAGCATCAGCATGAGTTCCTGAGCGGGTCCCGTGAACAGGATGGCGCCAAGAAGCATCGTGGCCACCACGGTCACGGCGTAGGTCTCGAACAAGTCCGCGGCCATGCCGGCGCAGTCACCGACGTTGTCGCCAACGTTGTCGGCGATCACCGCAGGATTGCGCGGATCATCCTCGGGAATGCCGGCTTCGATCTTGCCGACCAAGTCGGCGCCGACGTCGGCGCCCTTGGTGAAGATGCCGCCGCCGAGACGCGCGAAGATCGAGATCAAGGAGGCGCCGAAGCTGAGCGCGATCAGGGCTTCGAGAATGTGACGCAGGGCTTCCGGCGTGCCGGCCCCGATCATGTTGCGAAGAACCATGTAGTAGCCGCCGACACCGAGAAGCGCGAGACCGACCACCAGCATCCCGGTGATCGCGCCCGACTTGAAGGCGATGTTAAAGGCCGGAGCCAGTCCGCCGGCCCGCGCCGCTTCCGCGGTCCGGACGTTGGCGCGTACCGAGACGTGCATGCCGATGTAGCCGGCCGCGCCCGACAAGATCGCACCTAGGAAGAAGCCGATAGCCACGGCCGGACCGAGGCGCCATCCGAGAAGAACCCCGATCACCACACCGACGATGGCGATCGTCCGGTATTGGCGATTGAGATAGGCCTGAGCCCCTTCTTGCACGGCGGCGGCGATCTCTCGCATGCGATCATTGCCCGCCGGCGCCGCAAGGACGCTG
>SHVU01000038.1 GCA_009691105.1 Rhodospirillales bacterium | reverse complement strand
CTGTTCGAAGGCAACGTGCCGGCCTTGGTGACGCCCTTCAACGAAGCCGGCGAGCTCATGACCGACTCGCTGGCGGCGCTGGTCGAGTGGCATCTCGAACGCGGCGCCGACGGCATCTGCCTCGCCGGCGACAACGGCGAAGCCTGGGCGCTGACCCACGACGATCGGAAGCGCATCGCCGAGACCGCGGTCAAGGCGGTGAAGAAGCAAGTCCCTGTCCTGATGGGCGCGAGCTATCCGGTGCCGCGCCAGACCATCGACGCCGCCGAGATCGCCGCCAAGGCCGGCGTCGACGCGCTGATGATCGGGCCGCAATCGTATGTCTTGAAGACCAGCCTGAAAGAATTGACCGATCGCTTCATCACCGTGCACAAGGCCGTGCCGTTGCCGATCGTCGTCTACAACTCGCCGCGCCGTACCCAGATCAACCTCGAGCCCGACATGCTGGCCGCGATCTGCGACGTCGTGCCGGTGATCGGTCTCAAGGAAGCGTCGCGCGACATTTTCCATCTGACCGAAATCCTGGCGCGGTTTTCCGAACGCCTCGCCGTGCTGATCGGGCCGTGTCCGTTCATCCTGCCGGGCGTCGCGCTGGGGGCGCGCGGCTTTGTCGCCAGCGGTCCCGAACTCTTCGGCCGCGAGGCTGCCGGGTTGATGGCGCTAGGCCGCGCTAAACCGTCGGAGGAACACAAGCGCGTCCACCTGGCGCTGACCCGCGTTTATGCCGCGCTGATGGGAACCGCGACCTGGCCGGCGGCGCTCAAGGCCGGCCTCAATATGGTCGGCGCCACGGCCGGCGTGCCGCGCCCGCCGGTGCAACCGTTGAGCGCGCCCGACGCCGAAAAAATCCGCCGCGTTCTTGAAGACGTCGGCATCCTGTCCCAGGCTCGCCGCGCCGGGGAATAGCCACTCGATTTCCGCCGCCGGCCGCCTCGCGATACGGGGTCGGCTCGCGTTGACACCCTTCGGTCGAGACCCTAGCGTCCGGCGCCAACCTCACGCCTTTCGGAAAGTGATTGCCGCATGAAAGTCCTCGTTGCCGTCAAACGCGTCGTCGATTTCAACGTCCGCATTCGGGTCAAGGCCGACAAGACCGGGGTCGAGACCGCCAACGTCAAAATGTCGATGAATCCCTTCGACGAAATCGCCGTCGAGGAAGGGGTGCGGATGCGCGAATCCGGCGTCGCGACCGAGCTGGTCGCCGTCTCCATGGGCTCGAAGGCGTGCCAGGAGACGCTGCGCACGGCGCTGGCGCTTGGCGCCGACCGGGCCATTCTGGTCGAGACCGACGTCGAATTGCAGCCGCTCGCCGTCGCCAAGATGCTTAAGGTGTTGGTCGAGCGCGAGAAGCCCGAGCTCGTCATTCTCGGCAAGCAGGCCATCGACGACGACTGCAACCAGACCGGCCAAATGCTGGCGGCGTTGCTCGGTTGGCCGCAAGGCACCTTCGCATCCAAGATTACGCCGGGCACCGGCACCATCGACGTCACCCGCGAGATCGACGGCGGTCTCGAGACCGTCGGGCTGAAACTTCCGGCCGTCGTCACCACGGATTTGCGTCTGAACACGCCGCGCTACGCGTCGTTGCCAAACATCATGAAGGCGAAGAAGAAGCCGCTCGACGTGGTGACGCCCGAGGCCTTGGGCGTCGATCCGGCGCCGCGCCTACAGACTCTCAAAGTGGAGGACCCGCCGAAGCGTAAATCCGGCGTCAAGGTCGCCTCCGTCCAGGAACTCGTTCAAAAACTTCGGACCGAAGCGAAGGTGCTGCGATGAGCGTTCTGGTCGTTGCCGAACACGACAATGCGGCGCTCAAACCCGCGACCCTCAGTACGATCGCGGCCGCGGCGAAGCTCGGGCCCGTGACCGTATTGGTGGCCGGCGCGAACTGTCGCGCCGTCGCGGACGCTGCCGCCAAGGCGGCGAATGTCGCCAGGGTTTCTCTCGCCGACCACGCCGCCTATGAGCATGGTCTTGCCGAAACCGTGGCTGCGCTCGTCGGCGCTCAGGCCAAGGGTTTCACGCATATCCTGTTTCCGGCGACCAGCTACGGGAAGAACATCGCGCCCCGGGTCGCGGCGCTGCTCGACGTCGCGCAAGTGTCCGACATCATCGGGGTCCAGGACGCCGATACGTTCGTTCGCCCAATCTATGCCGGCAACGCCATCGCCACGGTCCGGTCCAAGGACGCGGTGAAAGTCATCACGGTTCGCGCCACGGCCTTCGATCCGGTCGCGGCCGAGGGCGGCAAGGCCGCGGTCGAGACGGTTCCGGCGGCTGCCGATACGGGCCTGTCGCGCTTTGTCGGCGCCGAGCTCACCAAAATGGCCCGACCCGAGCTGACCTCGGCCACCATCATCATCTCCGGTGGGCGCGGCATGCAGAGTGGTGAAAACTTCAAGCTGATCGAGGTGATCGCCGACAAGCTCGGAGCCGCGGTTGGTGCCTCGCGTGCCGCCGTCGATGCCGGCTTCGTCCCTAACGATTATCAGGTCGGGCAGACCGGCAAGGTCGTCGCCCCTGACTTGTATATCGCCGTCGGAATCTCCGGCGCGATCCAGCACATGGCCGGGATGAAGGACAGCAAGGTCATCGTCGCCATCAACAAAGACGCAGACGCGCCGATCTTCACCATCGCCGACTACGGGCTGGTGGGCGACTTGTTCACGATCCTGCCCGAGCTCGCCGCCGAACTCGACAAGAAGTAGCGAGTCGGGGCGCGGCACCCAGATGGCTCGAAGCATCCGCACCATCGCCGTCATCGGCGCCGGCCAGATGGGGGCCGGCATCGCGCAAGTCGCGATCGTCGCCGGGCTTCGGGTCTATCTCACCGACACCGACGAAAAACGGATCGCCACGGCGCTCGATGCGATCGGGCGCAATCTCGATCGCCAAGTCGCCAAGACGACGCTCGACGCCGCCGCCAAATTCGAAGCGATCGGACGGATTTCGGCGGGTTCCAGTTTGGACGGTCTCGGCGATGTCGATCTTGTCATCGAGGCCGTGACCGAAGACGAGGCCGTCAAAGCCTCGATCTATACGGCCATCGGTCCGAAGATTCGGACCGACGCTCTGATCGCCACCAACACCTCGTCGATTCCGATCTCGCGGCTTGCCGCTGCCACCGACCGGCCAGCGCAGTTCATGGGCATGCATTTCATGAACCCCGTGCCGACCATGGACCTGGTCGAGCTGATCCGCGGCAAGGCGACGGCGCCGGAAACGGTGGATGCCATCCGAGCGCTAGCCATCGCCCTTGGCAAGACGCCGGTGGTGTCCGAGGACTTCCCCGGCTTTCTCATCAACCGCGTTCTCATTCCGATGATCAACGAGGCGATCTTCGCGCTCCACGATGGCGTCGGCGATGTCGTCGCCATCGACACGGCGTTGAAGTTGGGCGCCCGTCATCCCATGGGCCCGCTCGAGCTTGCCGATTTCATCGGTCTCGATACGTGTCTCGCGATTATGCGTGTCTTGGAGGCGGGTTTTGGCGAGGCCAAGTACCGGCCGTGCCCGCTGCTCATTGCGCGGGTCGAAGCCGGTTGGCTGGGGCGCAAAACCGGGCGCGGCTTCTACGATTATTCGGGCGCGACGCCGGTCCCGATTCCCGCTCGCTAGAGCGCGGGCTCGATCCACAATCCACAAAGCAAGATGGCCGGGACAAGCCCGGCCATCTGTACGGTATGCGATGCGATTCGGGTTAGGCGCGAGCCCGACCCCGGTTGTCGTTGCGACGCAGTGGCGCTTGGCCACTGTCGCGAGTCTCGGCGTGTTTCTGTCCGTGGTAGCGCGGCGTCGGCAGAGCCTGACCCGGGGCGTCGCTGGCGACGGCGCGAGGTTGCGACCCGCCGTTGCCCGATTGGGCGTGACGCTGACCGCCACGAAATTCACCATTCCCGTGAGGGCGCGGCGCGTGGCTGGGACGGTTGCCGCCGTGATCGTGAGCCCGCGGCGCGTGACCCCGGTGTTCACCGGAGTCGGCATGAAGCGGGGCGCGTTCGGCGTGACCCCGTCCCTCGGTGTGACTGGCGTGGCGTGGCGCGTTAGCACCGTCGCCGCGCGAGTCGCCGTGGCCGTTTGCACGCGGCGGATGGTTCGGGCGCTTGCGGGCCTGATCGTATGACCGCTCCGCCTGTGGCCGTGCCTCACCGAACGCCGCCGGCTGCTGCGCCGGACGGTCGTTGCCGTTGCTGTGCCGCGGGGCGTGATCGCCATGCGGACGCGTCTCGCCGGGTTGGCCGTGACGGTGCTGCGGAGCGCCGTGACTGCGTCCCTCGGCGCGCTGGCCGCCGTGACGCGAGCCGTGTTGGCCACGACCCCGTCCATTGCCGTTACGACCGCGATGACCGTCACCACGGTCGCCGTGATCTTCGCTCGGCCGCGCTGATTGGCTGGTGTTGAGGCCGTGAGTGATGACGGACATCGGACGCTGGGTCAACCGTTCGATATCACGCAGGAACGAGCGTTCCGACGGATCGCAGAATGACAAGGCGACGCCGGCAGCTCCGGCGCGCGCCGTCCGACCGATGCGGTGGACGTAGCTCTCCGGAACGTTCGGCAGTTCGAAGTTGATGACGTGCGTGATGCCATCGACGTCGATGCCCCGCGCCGCGATATCGGTCGCAACCAGAACCCGGGCATTGCCAGAGCGAAAGCGATCGAGGGCGCGTTGACGGGCCCCTTGCGACTTGTTGCCGTGAATGGCGTCGGAGCTGACGCCGGTCTTGGTGAGATGCTCGGCGACGCGGTTGGCGCCGTGCTTGGTCCGGGTAAAGACGATGACCCGGGCGAGATCTGAACCCTGCAACAGCTGCGACAACAGCGTCCGCTTGTCGCCACCGGCGACGAAGTAGACGTGCTGGTCGACCTTGTCGACGATCACGACTGCGGGCGTCACATGGACGCGGGCCGGATCGTTCAGGATGTCGTGGGCGATTTTGGCAACATCGTCGGGCATGGTCGCCGAGAACAGCATCGACTGCCGTTCCTTGGGCAACTTCGCGACGATTTTGCGGACGTCGCGGATAAAGCCCATGTCGAGCATGCGATCGGCTTCATCGAGGACGAAGTACGAGGCTTCGTCGAGGCGGACGTGACGCTGGTTGACGAGATCGAGCAAGCGTCCGGGCGTCGCGATCAGGATGTCGACGCCGTTGGCCATGGCCTGGACCTGCTGGTTCTGTCCGACGCCGCCGAGAATGACGGTGTAGCGGAGGCCGAGATGGCGGCCGTAGGTCTTGACCGCATCGCCGATCTGAATGGCGAGCTCGCGGGTCGGGGCGAGAATGAGGGCCCGGGTCGAACGCGGGCTGGGCCGCTGCGCGAAACCGCGCTGGAGCAGCGGAATGACGAACGCCGCCGTCTTGCCGGTGCCAGTCTGGGCGATGCCGAGCAAGTCCCGGCCTTCCAACAGCAACGGAATGGCCTGGGCCTGAATCGGCGTCGGGTTGACGTACTTCTCAGCCTGGAGGGCATGGCAGATCGGCTCAGCAACGCCGAGCTCGACGAAAGATTTCATAGTATTCAAGATATAATCCACCTTATACGCCCGGCGGTGCGGGCCCCAAGGGGACACGCCGACGCACCAGTGCGCGGTAACCGTCTTCCACGCGCACCTGGAGACGACGGAGTTTTTGGGAAGTGCCTCGAGAAGGAAACGTGTCCGCTAAACGGATTCGAATCGCGCGATCACGAGTGCACGAGGGCTATATGGACTGTTGCACCTGCGAAGTCAATCAAATTCGGCCCGGTATTCGGCCGTTGCCTTGACTTCCGTCCACCCTTCGAGACGCTCGCGGACGCTCGCTCGTCAGGGTGAGGACCGTAAAAACGCCTCATGGTGAGGAGACCGCGACGCGGCCGTCTCGAACCATGAGGTTCGTCGGGCTAGGGGAGCTCGGCGATCAACTTTTGGCGCAGGACGTCGATGGGGACGAGGGCCCCTTCGAATTCGAAGCACCAGAACTGCCAGCCGTTGCAGGTCGGCGCGCCTTGAATGCGGGCCGCAACCTGATGGATCGAACCTTTGACGTCGGCGGCGATCAGCGTGCCGTCGGCGCGAACCTGAGCGGCGAAGCGCCGGTTCTGGTCGGTCAGCACGTTGCCGGGCGCCAAGTAGCCGCGCTCGACCAGCCAGCCAAATGGAACGCGCGGCTTGTCGCGAGCGGACGGCGTCGAGACCAGGCTGATGTCTTGCGGCGCTGGCACTGCGGCGACGCGCTTCTCGGCCAAGGCGATGTAGTCGGCGTCGGCTTCGATGCCGATGAAGCGGCGGCCCAAGCGTTTGGCGACTGCACCGGTCGTGCCGCTGCCGAAGAAGGGATCGAGGACCACGTCGCCGGCTTCGGTCGCGGCGAGGATGACCCGATGCAACAGCGCTTCCGGTTTCTGTGTCGGATGCGCCTTGCGGCCTTCGACCTTCAAGCGTTCGCCGCCGGTGCAGAGCGGGATCAGCCAGTCGGAGCGCATCTGCAAATCGTCGTTCAGCGATTTCATGGAGGCGTAGTTAAAGCGATAGCGCGACTCTTGGCTGCGGGCGCACCACAACAGCGTCTCATGGGCGTTGGTGAAGCGCCGGCCGCGGAAGTTCGGCATCGGATTCGATTTCCGCCAGATGACGTCGTTCAAGATCCAATAGCCGAGATCCTGCAGCACGGAGCCGACGCGGTAGATGTTGTGATAGCTGCCGATGACCCAAAGTGTGCCGTCGGGCTTCAAGGCGCGCCGCGCCGCCGCCAGCCAACGACGGCTGAAGGCATCGTATTCGGCGAAATCGGCGAAGCGATCCCAGTTCGCCTCGACCCCGTCCACCTTGGAATGGTTCGGCCGGCGTAGCTCGCCCCGCAACTGCAGGTTGTAGGGCGGGTCGGCAAAAACCATGTCGACCGAGCCTTCAGGCAAGGCTTCCATCGCGGCGACGCAGTCGCCGTGAATGATTTGATTCACAAAACTTTTCTGGATTTCCACCATGGCCGGCGGAGCATGGGTAGGCGGTGACTCGCCGTCAAGAAATTAGTGGAATCAATGGGTTAGAGGTCGTTTGGCCGCTATCCATAGCGGTCAGTCGAGGCTTGTCCCCAAGATGTGGGCAATTGGAGCGAATGTGCGACGATGCTCGGTCGTGATGCCGAGACGCCGAATCGCGACTTGGTGTTCGGGGGTGCCGTAGCCCTTGTTGCGCTCCCAGGCGTAGCCCGGAAAACGACCGGCCATGTCGGTCATCAGGCGGTCGCGCGCGACTTTGGCGACGATCGAGGCGGCGGCGATCGAGAGGCTCATGCCGTCCCCGCCGATAACGCAGCGCACCGGACAGCCGAGCCGCGGTGGGCGATTGCCGTCGACCAGCGCGACGTCAGGAACGACGCCGAGCGCCGCGACGGCGCGGCCCATGGCGAGGAACGTCGCCTGCAGAATATTGATCGAGTCGATCTCGGTGACGTCGGCGCTGCCGATGCCGAAGGTCACACCGGGCGTTGTGCGCAGCACTTTGTCGATTTCTTCGCGGTCCTCCGCCGCCATCTTTTTGGAATCGTCGATGCGGGCGAGGATCTCTGGCGCCAGCGCGCCGTTGGAAATGATGACGGCGGCGGCGACCACGGGGCCGGCGAGCGGACCGCGTCCGGCTTCGTCGACCCCGACGATCAGAGACGCCCCGGATCGGGAGACGTCGTCTTCGATGGTGAAGTCGGGCATCGTCTAGACGCCGCGCCCGCGGATTGTCGATCCGCTCAAGACGCGAATGGCGGAGACGTCGGAGACGATAAGGATGATGCTCACAGAGAGCCCGCTCCCGCATGCGGCGCGATTCGTGAGCCAAGCCTAGCAAAGATTCTCTGGCGATCGGAGAGGTTCGTCGGTTCCCGCGTCACGTTCCGTGTCGGAACCCGAATGATTCGCCCGGATCGTTACAGCAAGGTGAGTTGATCGCCCGGCTTCGGCGGCACACGAAACCGGCCGTAGTCGAGGCGAAAGCGCTCGACGCGGCCTTCCATAAGGCCGAGACGGGCGATGACCAGCTTAAACCGTCGCGAAATAAGATCGGCGTAGGCCCCGGTGCCGCGCATGCGCGATCCTAATTCCGAGACATAGAGCGAGCCGTTTCGGGTCGAACGCAACAGGCTCAGCACATGCTTCGCCTTGCCGGGATGATGCGTCTCGAGCCATTCGGTGAAGAGGTCCTTCAATTCGTGCGGCAGGCGAAGCAGCACATAGGCGGCAGACGCGGCGCCAGCGTCCTTTGCAGTCTCGACGATGGTCTCCATCTAGGAATCGGTCAGGAACGGAATGATCGGCGCCACCATGACGGCGACGGGAACGCCGGCTTCGCTCAAGCGGCGGATCGCCTCGAGCCGCTTTGGTGGCGTCTCGGCGCGGGGCTCGAGAGTCCGCGCCAAATCGCGATCGAGGGTCGTGACGGTGATCGCGACCGACACCAAGCGGCGCTCCGCCATGGAGGCCAAAATGTCGAGGTCGCGGACGACTAGCGCCGACTTTGTGATGATCGACACCGGATGCTCGAAGCGCGCCATGGTCTCCAGCACGCGTTGTGTGATCTGCCGCTCGCGCTCGATCGGTTGGTAAGGATCGGTGTTGGCGCCGAGCGTCGTCGCTTGAGGTCGATAGCCGGGTTTGGAAAGCTCGGCCTCCAGCAATTCCGCGGCGTTGGATTTCGCGAACAGCTTGGTTTCGAAATCCAAGCCCGGCGACAGCCCGAGATACGCATGCGTCGGTCGGGCGAAACAATAAATGCAGCCGTGCTCGCAGCCTTTATAGGGATTGATCGACTGGTTGAACCCGATGTCTGGGGAATCGTTGGTCGTCAGGATGCGCCGCGTTGCGTCCTCGGCCACCGTGGTGCGAAGCGGCGGCAACTCCTCGTCTGTCGTCCAGCCGTCGTCGAAGTCCTCGCGGACGTGACGCTCGAAGCGGCCGGTCGGATTTGTAACGGCGCCGCGGCCTTTGCGGGGGCGGATCGGGATGTCGTCGACCATCGAAAAGCCTAAAAGGCTTATGAGAACATATCAAGAACATCTTTGGAGGCAGACGTGCGCAACCTCCAAGTGCTCCGCGCGCACTAGTCTCGATTGTGTTCGTGAGAAGATCGTCCGGTGACGGGCGAGATCGCGCTACTTCAGGTGTTCCTTCAGGCGCGGCATCAACTCGACGAAGTTACACGGCTTCGTCCGGATATCGAGTTGGTGGACCAGAATGTCGTCCCAGGCGTCGCGACAGGCGCCGGGCGATCCGGGCAAGGCAAACAGGTATGTGCCGCCGGCGACGCCGGCTGTGGCCCGGGATTGGATCGTCGAGGTCTTGATCTTGGCGTAGCTCAGCCAGCGGAACAGCTCGCCGAACCCCGGGATCGTTTTTTCAAATACGGACTCGAAGGCTTCAGGGGTCACGTCGCGACCCGTAACGCCGGTGCCGCCTGTCGCCAGAACGACGTCGATCGCCGGGTCGGCGATCCACAGACGCAGTTGTCCGATGATGGCTTTAACGTCGTCTTTGACGATGGTGCGGGCGGCGATCGTGTGCCCGGCTTTGGTGGCGCGTTCGACGAGGGTATCGCCCGACCGGTCATCGGCCAGCGAACGACTGTCGGAAACCGTCAGGACCGCAATGTTGACCGGAATAAACGGCCGCTCACTTGTGGGCATCCGCCGCGACCGACTGAGCGTCGAGAGCCACGTACATCGGCCAACGGCCCGCGGCGATAGCGTCGAGGGACGGGGTCGGTTGGCCGAAGCGATTGCGGTAGATCCACAAGTTTGACAGGACGCGCTCGATGAAATCGCGAGTCTCGGCGAACGGGATGCTTTCGATGAAGAGCAGGGGATCGTTGTCGTGCTTGATCTTGCCCCACCACTTCTGGAGATTGCCCGGCCCGCCGTTCCAGGCGGCGGCGAGCTGGAACAGATCGCCTTTGATATTGGGATCGTTCAACAGCATCTCGACGTACTTCTGGCCGAGCTCAAGGTTGACCTCGGGCTCGAACAGCCGGCCGCGGGGATCCTTATGCAGGCTGCGGTCATTGGCGACGTAGCCGGCGGTCTTGGGCATGAGCTGCATCAGGCCGCGGGCGCCGGAGCGGCTCTTGGCGCGCGGCTTGAAGCCCGATTCCTGACGGATCAGCGCGTAGACCAGGGCCCGGTCGACGCGGAAGCCGTTGGTCGGCGTCCAAGCGGGAACCGGATACGCCGCGGCCTCGATACCGGCGCCGACAAGAATTTCATTGGCGAGCTGCATCGACAGCGCCGGCATGTTGGCGCGTTCGGCCATGGCGATCAGGCCGCGGGCTAAGCCCGGATCGTCGTCGGAGGAGGCGAGGGCTCGAAGCTCGCGCTCGGCGCGCGCCGTCTCGTCGATCTGGACCAGGGCCAAGGCCCGACGTCCAGCGGGAGCATCGATCAAATCGGCGAAGATTTCAGGGTATTCCTCGACCGGCGACCAGTCGAAGGCCACCGGATAGTCGAGAACGCGGCGCGCGATCATTCCATAGAAAGTGCGCGGATAGGCCGAGGCGACGCCCATCCAGGAGGCGAAGCGATCGGGCTGCTTTCCGGCCATGGCCGAACGCGCCGCCCAGAATGCGGACGCTGAGATCAGCCACGGCGAGATGTCGCGCCGAACGGCCACAGCTTCGAAATTCTTCTGGGCTTCGGCGTATTTCTCGAGCCGCCAGGCGGCGAGGCCGGCGATCCAATGGGACTCGGCGATCGCTTTCCCGGACGTCGACGCCGCCATGCTGGCCCACTTGATCGCTTCCTGATCCTGGCCGTCGGAGAAATAGAGTTGGCCGAGCTTGGCGCGGGCCCGGTCGAAATCGGTCCGGCCCAACAGCCGCTTGGCATCGGCGCGTTCCAGAAGCTCGCGGGCCTGCTTGGTCCAGCCCTTGCCGAGGTACCAGAAAACGCGGCGCTTCAATTCGGTGGCTTCGACCTTCTCGGCTTTGCCCAGCGGCGCGGCCTGTCCGGCAGCCCGGTTCGCCAGGGCTTCGGCCGAGAGGGGCTGCGTCGGCGGGTTGGAGACGATCGGCGACGCGGGCGGCGGGGTCTTGGCCGGCTGACGGGCGATGGCCATGCCGTGAACCCGGACGGCGTCGGGATGATCGGCGTACTGATCCATCCACGTCTTCAGTTCTTTGTATTGCGCCCGGTACTTGGTCGGGTGCAGATAGCGCTGGGCCAGGACGTGGCCCATGAGAAGCTTATTGCCGATGCCGGCGATCAGCTCGTCGGCCTCTTTCCAGTTGCCGTCCTCTTGCAGGGCGAAGATCCGCTTGTAGCGGCGGCCGTCCTCGACCGTGAGAACCGTCGGGAGAAGGGCTTCGACTTCCTCGGAGAAATAGTCGGGCGGGGGCAGGGCAGCGGTTTCGGCCGGGCCGGGCTTCGCGGGTCGTGATTCGGCAGCCCACACGCCCATGGAGCCCAGGAACAAAGCCAGGACCCCAATAGCCACGGTTCCAATACCGATCTGGGCTCGATGCCTAGCGGTCACGCTCGAGAAAGCCCCCTTCCTGTTTCTTCTTCGTTTCTTCTTATCCATGAATCATAGGCGATTGGGCCAGTTCAGGCAACCCAACGGCCGGTTCAGCCCGGCGCTCGATTCGCAAGTTATTGGAACGATTCAAGTTTCTTGCGAATGGCCAGCAAATCTTGCCATGCCCCGCGCTTTTGTGCAGGCGAGCGCAAGAGATATGCCGGATGGAAGGTTGCGGTCGCGTCGATCGGCCGGGGTAATCCGGCCGTGGAAAACGGCAGCCAGCGGCCGCGAAGCCGGCCGACGCTTTCGGTGGTGGCGAAGAGGGATTTGGCGGCGGCTCCGCCAAGAGCGACGATCACAAGCGGATCGACGAGCTCGATCAGCCGCTCGACGAAGGGCAAGCAGACGGCGGCCTCGCTAGTGGTCGGTGGCCGGTTTCCCGGCGGCCGCCAAAAGACGGTGTTCGAGATCAGAACATTGGTCCGGTCGAGGCCGATGGAGGCCAGCATCTGGTCCAGAAGCTTGCCGCTCGGTCCGACGAAGGGGTTGCCGTGCCGGTCTTCTTCGGCGCCCGGGGCCTCGCCGATGAACATGATCCGGGCTTTCGGGTTGCCGTCATAGAAGACCAGGTTGGTGGCGGTCTTCTTTAAGGGGCAGCCGTCGAAGGCGGCCAAGGCTTGGCCCAGGGCCTCGATGGACGAGACCTCCAGGACCCTTCCCGGCACAGCTGGGATCGGATGGGCCGACGGGGCGGCCGGCAATGGTTCCGGCCGGCTCAGTGGAAACGGGCTAAGAGCGGGTGGTTCGGCGTGAACTGGCACCGCCGCCGCCGGGCGGGCTAAGGTCTTCGTGTCGAGACGATTGATGGGCTCTTCGCCGATCGTCTCGTCGACGCCGGACTCAAGATAGAAGGCGAGGATATCGCGAGACTCGAGATGGCGGTTCATGCGGAGCCCGTCGTGGGATGGGCGAGCCTAGCGCGGGTTCCGGGAGATGGGAACCGGCGGTCGATCCTATGCGCTGTGCCGGAATTCCTTTTTTCTGATTGCGAATTCCCGGCGCTTCAACGAAATAGGACGACCTGCGTTGCCGGAGCCTTCTGAATGCCGCGCGAATCCATGGACTTCGACGTTGTCATCGTCGGGGCCGGCCCTGCCGGACTGGCCGCAGCGATCCGTTTGAAGCAGCAGGCGCAGGCTCAAGGCCGCGAGGTCTCGGTCTGTGTTATCGAAAAAGGCTCCGAGGTCGGCGCACATATATTGTCAGGCGCGGTTGTCGAGACCCGGGCCCTCGACGAATTGATCCCGGACTGGAAGGCCAAGGGTGCGCCCCTGGTGACGCCGGCTACCGATGACTCGTTCCTGCTGCTGACCGCCGCTCACGCCATTCGTCTTCCGACCCCGCCGGGGATGAATAACCACGGCAATTACGTCGCGAGCCTTGGCAAGCTGACCCGCTGGCTCGGGACCCAGGCCGAAGCCCTGGGCGTCGATATTTTTGCCGGCTTTGCTGCCGCCGAAGTCCTGTTCGATGACACAGGACGGGTGGTCGGGGTTGCCACCGGCCCGAAGGGCATCGGTCGCGACGGGAAGCCGACCGCTGAGTTCACGGACGGTGTCGAGCTTCGCGCTGCCTATACGTTGTTCGCCGAAGGCTGCCGGGGTTCGCTCGCCAAGACCTTGATCGATCGGTTCCGGCTTCGCGACGGCCGCGATCCGCAGACCTATGGGATCGGCGTCAAGGAACTGTGGCAGGTCCAGCCGGATCGCCACCGGCCTGGCCGCGTCGTGCACAGCATCGGTTGGCCGCTGGATGCCTGGACCTACGGTGGATCGTTCCTCTATCACCTCGAAGATAACCAGGTCGCGGTCGGGCTGATCGTCGGGCTCGACTACAGCAATCCGTATTTGAATCCGTTCGAAGAGATGCAGCGCTTCAAGACGCATCCGGCGATCCGGGGAACGTTCGAGGGCGCCCGGCGCATCTCGTACGGGGCGCGGGCTTTGAACGAGGGCGGGTTCCAATCGATCCCGAAGCTGGTGTTCCCGGGCGGCGCCTTGGTCGGCGCCGACGCCGGCTTCATGAATGTCGCCAAGATCAAAGGCTCCCATACCGCGATCAAGTCCGGGATGGTGGCGGCCGACGCCGTCCTGGCGGCGCTCGCCGCCGGCTCGCCGCCTGTGCTCGACGCCTATCCGAAGGCGCTCGAAGCATCGTGGGTTTGGGACGAGCTGTATCGGGTCCGGAACATCCGGCCCGCCTTCCGCTGGGGACTGTGGTCCGGGCTCGCCTATGCGGCGCTCGACACATATATCTTGCGCGGCCGGGCGCCGTGGACGTTCCACCATCATCCGGACCATCTGGGTTTGAAGAAGGCGTCGGCGGCGCGCCCCATCGCTTACCCAAAACCCGACGGCCAACTGACCTTCGACCGGCTGTCGTCGGTCTTCCTCTCGAACACCAACCACGAGGAAGACCAGCCGTCGCACCTCACGCTGCGGGATCCGTCCCGTGCCGTCGGGGTCAACCTAAAGGAGTACGGCGGACCGGAAGCCCGCTATTGCCCGGCCGGAGTGTATGAGTTCGTCGAAGGGCCGGATGGCCCGCGTTTGCAGATCAACGCCCAGAACTGCGTTCACTGCAAAACCTGCGATATCAAGGACCCCACCCAGAACATCGATTGGGTGGTTCCGGAGGGTGGCGGCGGCCCAAATTACGCGACGATGTAGCCAGACTTCGTTTGAGCGGCGGACAGGGGCTCGGCTACACTCAGCCCTTGGATCGATCGCCGTTTCGACCCATTTAATAAAAAGCGGCCGCGAATCCAGGGCGTTCGTGACAGGGAGCTAGGACGATGACGGCGCAAAGCCCGGTAGTGAGGCAGGCGGCTCGACGCACCGCGATCGCGGTGGCGGCGCTTGCTGGGCTGGTCGCAACGTGTCCCGTCGTGAATGCTGCGGATGCGATCAAACCGAAGCCGGGGGCGTCGGTCACCGGCAGCTATCTGGTCGGCCGGCACGCCCACGCGACCCACGATCTGGGCACGGCCGCGGATCATATTCTGTCGGTCCTCGAACGCGATCCGACCAATCCAGAACTTCTGCGCAACGCTTTTCAACTGACGGCCGCCGAAGGGCGGATCGAAGCGGCGTTGGGCCTCGCCAAGCGCTTGGTCGATATGGGCGATCGCGCGCCCGTCGCGCATATCATGCTCGCCATCGACGATCTCAAGAACGGCCGCTACGCCGAAGCCGAGCAGCGGACAGCGCGCATCCCGCGCGACGGCGGGGCCTCGTTCGTGGCGCCACTGGTTCGCGCCTGGGCCCTGGTCGGCGTGAAGAAATCCGACGAAGCCTTGCAGGCGTTGGCGGGATTGTCCGGCAATGTCGGATTGAAACCCGTTCAGGATTACGTGTCGGGCTTGCTGCTCGATGTCGATGGCCGGACTGCCGAAGCCGAGGTCCGTTATCGCGAAGCCACCGAAGGCGCCTCGAGTGTCGGCCATCGTTTCGTCGAGGCCTTGGGTGGTCTCTATGAGCGCACCGGTCGTGCCGCCGAAGCCGAAGCGCTATACGTGCGTCACCTTGAACGGCAGCCGAATTCACCGCTTCTCAAGGCGGCGCTCGATCGCGTCAAAGCCGGCACGCCCGCGAAACCCATCGCCGCGACGCCGGCCGAAGGCGCCGCCGAGACCCTGTTCGTGATCGGCAATTCGATGCGCCATGAATCGATCGTGATCAGTGGTCTGGTCATGGCGCGGCTAGCGCTCTATTTGCGCCGCGATTTTCCGTTGGCGCAGTTCTTGGTCGCCGAGATTCTCGAAATCGAAGAGCGCTACGACGCCGCCAACGAGGCTTACAAGGCGATCACGCCCGGGTCGGCGTTCGCGTGGCCGAGCCGGTTGCGGGTTGCCTATAACCTGAATCGCCTCGAGAAGGTCGACGTGGCCGCCAAGCACCTGAGCGCCATGGCCGCCGAACGGCCGGCCGATCCCGACGCGTTGGTCGCGCTCGGCGATATCTATAAGGCGCGCGATCGTTACGACGATTCGATCAAGGCCTACGATCAAGCCTTCACCCGCATCGGCGCCATCGAGCGTCGCCATTGGTCGCTGCTGTTCGCCCGCGGCACCATGCTGGAGCGCTCCAAGCAGTGGACGCGTGCCGAAGCCGATCTCGTCAAAGCGCTCGAGTTCGAACCCGAGCAGCCGTACGTCCTCAATTATCTCGGCTATTCCTGGATCGACCAGGGCATCAACATCGAGCGGGCCCGCAAGATGATCGAGCGCGCCGTCGCCCTTCGCCCCGACGACGGCTACATCGTCGACAGCATGGGCTGGGTTCACTACCGCCTTGGCGATTTTGCGAGCGCGGTGCGCGATCTCGAACGCGCCGTGCAGCTCCGTCCCGACGATCCAGTCATCAACGATCACCTCGGCGATGCCTATTGGAAAGTCGGACGTCGTCCCGAAGCCCAATTCCAGTGGCGCCGTGCCTTGTCCTTGAAGCCGGAGAAAGATCTGCAGCCGGCGATCCAGGAAAAGCTCGAGCGCGGACTCGTCGATTCGTCACCGCGCCCCAAGGCCGGAAAGGATGGCTGAGCGCCAACCGGCCGGCTCAGCACTCGAACGTCCGGCGCTCGCCAAGATCAATCTCTATCTCCACGTCGTCGGCCGTAGGCCCGACGGCTATCACCTGTTGGAAAGCCTGATCGTCTTTGCGGGCGTCGGCGATCGCATCACCGTCGCCCCCGCACCGACGTTGATGTTTCGGCTCGAAGGGCCGCGCCAGGCCGGCGTTCCGGCCAATGACGACAATTTGATGATGCGCGCGGCGCGGGCCTTGGCTGCGGCCGAAGGTATTACCGCCGGCGCGACGATCACCCTCGCCAAGCATTTGCCGACCGCGGCCGGAATCGGCGGCGGCTCGTCGGATGCCGCAACGACGCTGCGCGGTCTCGGCGCGTTGTGGTCCGTCGACGACGCTCGTCTCGCCGCTCTCGCACCAACTCTCGGCGCCGACGTTCCGGTCTGTCTGTTCGGACGTGCCGCGCTCATGAGCGGAATCGGCGAGCGGATCGAAGCCGCGCCGGCCTTGCCGCTGGCCTGGCTGGTTCTGGTCAATCCGGGCGTGGCCTTGGCGACCCCGCCGGTGTTTAGCGCCTTCAAGGGCCCATTCTCGACGTCGATTCCGAAGCTCGATCCCGGCCGGGACGCCGCGTCTCTGGCACGCGCACTCGACGCCACGCGCAACGATCTTCAGGAGCCGGCCATCACCTTGGCGCCCGTCGTTGCCGAAACCTTGGCGGCGCTTCGCGCCCAGCCGGATTGCTTGCTGGCCCGAATGTCGGGAAGCGGCGCGACGTGTTTTGGATTGTTTACGACCGCCGAGGCGGCGACGCGATCGGCGACGGCGATCCGTGTCGCGCAACCGACGTGGTGGGTCGAAGCCGCGCCGCTGGTGACCGACGTTCGCCGCTTCGCGGCGTGAACGCGCTGTTAGTCCTTCTGGATCGGCAGGCCGTGGAGTCTCAGGAAGGACAGCTTGTCCCAATAGCCACGCTGGAACGCGATCTTGCCGTCGCGGATCTGGAAGAAGCCGCAGCCGCGCAATCCTAGTGGGTCGCGCCATTCGAGGACGGCCCAGTCGCCATCCTCGAACAGATTTTCGATGATGCAGACCATCTCGGCCTGGGCGAACTCGCGGGCGAACATGGCCCGAATGGCGACGCGGCCTTCGATCGGCTCCTGCGTGACTTGATGGTTGATGGCATCATCGTGGTAAAGCGCCGCCAGCGCCGCGACGTTGATTGCCATGCCGGTTCATTTTGACGCCGCGAATGTTGTCGTTGATGCCGTCTCCTTGGCGAAGGATGGCGGAGGTGGCGGCCACGGTGGAGGAAACGGTGGCGGCCATGGCGGGGGC
>SHVU01000008.1 GCA_009691105.1 Rhodospirillales bacterium | reverse complement strand
GCTGCTTCGTCGGCTTCGGCGAGATCGCCTTGGGTTTCCGAATTGGTCCGGCCGTGGCCGATGATCTCGTCGCCGCGCGCCGCGATCTTGGCGACGATCGGCGGGTAGTCGGCGGCGATCGTCGAATTGACGAGATGGCAGGCCGGCAACCCGAGCTCATCGAGAAGATCAAAGAGCCGCCACACGCCGACCCGCAATCCGTACTCGCGCCAGGCGTGGCTGCGCTGGTCGTTGGGCGAGGCGGTCGGCGTCGGTGCATGGCCGAGCCCTTGGCCGAACGCGAAATCCTCGATGTTGAGTCCGATGTAGACAGCCAAGCGCTTACCGTCGGGCCAATCGTAATCGGCGCGGTCAACGATGGCGGAATAGTCGTAGCGATTATGCCGGGGAAGTCGCATGTAGATCCCCCGACCGGCCTAGCGCGACGCTAGTCTCCGAACGGCCGGCATCGTCTCGTAGATGAAGCCGTAGGTCGCGTAGGAAGAACCGTAGGACTGTGACGGCGCGTGCCAGACCCGGACCTCGGACCAATCGTTGTTCGGCGACGCGTCCTCGACCAGAACGTTGTACGTCACTTTGCCTTTGTCGGCCCGACCCGATCCCCAGTTGGCGTGATCGATGGTGATGGTTCGGCTGTTGATGATGCGGCGAACGACGGCGACGTGGCCGTTTCGCATCCGCGACGTGCGCTTGAACACGAGAACCGATCGGGCTTCGGGCGACGACCCGGCCTCATGATCGGACTGGGCCGCTTTGGCCCACCAGGTCCAGGCATCGCCCGACAACGTGATCGTCGAGGCTTGGCGCGCGAACTCGACGCAGTTGGTGCGCGCCCAAGCCCCATCGGGCGCCACAACGACGGCCCCCAACGCGACGACAACAATGGCAATGCACCGAACGAGCCGCATCCGGCTGCCCCCGCCCCAATTTCCCCTGCCCAGGTATCTATACCGATCGGCCGGTGCCACCAACCGAGAATTTCCGAAGCGGCTATCCGCCGGGCGTTCGGACCAGCGGGCAAAACCCATAGGGCATGTAGCCGATGGACGATTCGACGCTACGGCAGCCCCCCGGATCGATAACGAGACCATAAGCATCGAGATTGCGCCGCGCCGTGTCGGCATCGTTCGGAATGAACAATGCGAACATCGGCCCGGTGTGACCGTTCACCGTGGCGCGCATCACCGTGTTGAAACGGTTTGCCGGCTCCTGGGGCCCGGTGAAATAGCCGTGAATGCGCAAAACGCGAACGTTGGGGGGAAAGGACGGCACAAGGAAGCTCAGCGGCTCGTAGCCCGTCAGCAACACCAACGTCCGGTCCGGCTCAGCGATGGGCGGCACGGTAACGCGGACCCACTTATCCGACCATGCGGTCCGGCCCCAGTCACCAGGCCGCACGGTCACGGCGACGACGATAAGGACCACGGCGGCAAAACCGAATTGCACTCGCCGGGTCAACGACAGAAGACCGATCGCCGCCGCGATGACAATCGGCGCCAACATCTCGACGCCCATTGCGTAGCGATAGTGGCCGAACAACGTCAACCACAGGCCGAAGGCGATGGCGACAGTGGCAAACACATGGCGCGCCGGCCCGACCGCAACCAGCGGCGCGTCGCTACCGGCACGGCTCTGCCATGTCGCGATCAGCCCGATCGGCACGAAAACATAGAGAAGCGGAATACGCAGATCGAAGAACTCGACCTCGCCGACGATGCGGGGATCGGCGATGACCAAAGCGGGAAAGAGCAGTGCGTCGATCCAACCCTGCGCCGGTTTCAAGCTGTGCCGATAGTCTTGAAGCAAAGCCCAAGGCGATTCGAACACCGCGTTGAGATACGGGAATAGAGGATTGCCGTAGTCGAGCCACAGTCCGTAGTTCCACGGCCCCGCCAGAACGACGGCGCTCACTACGGCCCCAACGCCGAACGTCGCGGTGCATTCCAGGCGACGAGCCCATGTCGTGGCGGATACGAAAAAGGCGAGCCCGACCGCGGCCACTAAAGGCCCCGCCGGAATCTTCAAGCCGACGGCGAGACCGGCGATGGCTCCGGCGACCGCGATGGAACGGCCACGCGCCGTCGGCCACTCCGCGACGACGAACCAGAGCGCGACGAGCGGACCGAGACTGACGATGTTGTCGTAAAACGTCGTGCCGACTTCCGAGAGCGCCCCGGCGCCGACCAGTCCCAGTCCGGCGAGGATCGCGGCGACAACGGCGCGACGGCGCGCATCCTCGACGCGAAGGACCGACCAGGCGATCCCGAAGAGCGGCAGGAAGTTCAGGCCTTGCGCGACGCCTAATAGGAATCCGACCAGCCGCGCCGGCCACGCCTCGGCGGCGAGGAAGAACGGAACGTCGATGAGCGGGTTGTAGAAGCCGGGAACATCGGCCACGAGGAAATCGAATCCGCGCCGATCTTCGAGAAACGCATAGGCGTTGTAGTAGTGGTAGTTGCGAAGGTCCCAGTTGGCGTCCATGTCGAGGCTGAGCGCCAAGACGCCATAGCTCGCAGGAACGAGGACAAAGAGGATCGATGCGATCCTCCAGGGGAATGGCGCGCCAGCCGGCGTCATGGCGTCGCTCGTTCGCGGCCTCGACGACGGCTCAAACCGCGCCGACCGCTCCCACTTTGAACAGCCACGCCGGATTTTGGTTGGCCATGCGGTCGATAGCGGCCCGATCGATTCCCGATCCGGATACCAGAACCAGCCACTCGCGGAACGCTTCCACCGGCGGGGCCAAAACGAACGAGCCCGAGTCGCTCGACAACACGACATGGTCGGGTCCGACCGCCTGGATATTCGTAATGACTTGATCGAGGGGCACTTGCGTGTAGCGATGCTTTTCGTGATCGCTCATGGTCATGCCGAGTTGCGTCGCGTGACTCATCACGAAGAACGCGAACTCGACGTAGGCGCCGAGACGAACCAACTCGCGCACATCGTCGGCTGTGTAGTACGACGCGGGGCACAAGATGCGCTGGATACCCCGGGCCTTTGCCGCCTCGACAGCACGGACCGCTTCGGCAGCCGTAATGTGGCCGGTGTTGAAGACAACATCGCGGGCCGCGATCCGATCGAGAATTTCCGGCAGCGGATCGGGCAACTCGCCTTTCAGCGGAATCTCCAAACAACTTTCGACGAAGGCTGGGCTGCGGCGCTCGGCGCGCGCCATCATCCGCGTCGCGTGGCAGGGCAACGATACGAACCGCGCCCCGGATCCGGACCCGTATCCCATGTCGAGAGCGACTTCGACGGCGCGGGCCGACACGCCCCCAGCGTAGGGCTCGAGGACGATGCCGCCGAAGACATCGACGCCGAGATGCCCCAGCTCGCGATTGGCAAGGGCCGCCAGACCGGACGAATTCGCGAAAAGATCGAGAAGTCCGACACCGCGCAACCCTGCCGCCGCGGCGTGGCGCACGGCGTCGAAGACCGTCACGGTCCGCGCATTGATATGCGGGCAACAATGAACGTGGCTGTCGATGGCGCCCTTGAGGAGTTCCATCCCGGGCAACGGCGGCGTGGTCGACGTTGGCATCATGGCGCGTCCTTCGTCTGTCCGATCGCGAGTCAGAGTGAATAGTACTCGCGTCGAGTTTAGCACCGAACCTCGTTTACGGTCGCGGCTTGGCCTTCCGAGACGCACCGCGATGGGCTAGCGTACCGCCATGCTAACCGGCTTCGGCTCTAGCGTCGCGCGGCGAAAGATCCGTCTTTCAAGACGGGTTTGGCGGAGCGTCGCCGTCACGCTCGCCATCGTCGGGATTCTCTTCCACGCAGCGCTGCCGATCGTGCATCCCGCGGCCGCCGCGGGGTATCCGTCGCGGTCCGACGACACGATCCTTCTGTGTACGGCAACCGGTTTCCAACTCCTGCACCTCGTGGATGTCGGAACCGACGGCGATAACCCGTTACCCGCGAACGACCCCGTTTCGACTTATTATTGCCCCATCTGCCTGGGCTCGAAGATGGCGGGCACGGCACTGTTGCCGCCGACCACAGCGCGGCCGCTGCCCACGACCACCCAACGCGCGTCGTTCTCGGTCCGCCATGCCACACCGATCGTCGCTGGCCCGTCGTCCACTCACCCACCGCGCGCTCCTCCCGTTATCGCCTGACACCGTCTTTCTGAACGTGCGTCATCGACGTCTTTCGAGACGTCGTGAGGCGCGCGCATCACTGTCAGCGATTCGCGCCTGAGGAGTGTCCGCTATGAGTCCTGCCGCACGACGCGGTCTTTTAATACTCGCGACCGGTTTCATCGCCCTGGCCGGCATGTTGATCATCGGCCTGATGCTTCGCGATGGCCGTAAGGGAGAATCCATTGCGACGCCCGCGATCTCGTCAGTCGGCGGTCCTTTCCAACTGGTCGATCAGACCGGACGCGCCGTCACCGAGGAAACGTTCCGCGGCAAATGGTTGCTGGTGTTCTTCGGCTTCACCTATTGCCCGGACGTCTGTCCGACAACCCTCAGCGACGTAGCGCTCGCCCTCAATCGGCTCGGCCCTCTCGCCGATCGCGTCCAGCCGGTGTTCGTGTCCGTCGATACGGGACGCGACACGCCCGAAGTGCTCGCTCAGTACACCGGTGCTTTCAGCTCACGCATTCTGGGTCTGACCGGGACTGCCGAGCAGGTCGCCACCGCCGCCAACATGTATCGGGTGTTCTATCGGCGGGTCGACCAGGGCGACACCTACACCATGGACCACAGCACGCTTCTCTACGTGATGGGGCCCGACACCAAATTCGTGACGCGGATCAACCCTCAAGGTGGACCGGAACGCCTAGCCGAACGGCTGCGCGAACTCGTGTCGCGGTCCTAATGGAGACTTCAATGACTCGTTTCACCGTAGCGATGCTTGCGGCCCTGGCCTGCGCGTCCGTGTTCGCCAGGGCCCAGGCTCATGACGGCAACAACCACACTGTCGACGTCGTCGAGCCCTGGGCGCGAGCCACGGCCGGCATGAGCAAGACGGGCGCTATCTATCTGACGATTACCGCCAAGGATGGCAATCCTGATCGCCTGCTGTCCGTCGCGACGCCGGTCGCCGGCCGAGCCGAAATGCACACCACCATCAAGGACGGCGACGTCGCCAAGATGCGCCACGTCTCGTCGATCGAGGTCAATCCGACGGCGCCTACCGTTTTAGCTCCCGGCGGCCATCACATCATGCTGACGGACCTTAAGGCCACGCTGAAAGAAGGCGAACGAGTTCCCCTGACTCTGACCTTTGAAAAGGGCGGGACCGTAAAGGTCGAAGCCCTCGTACGCGCGGCAGGTGCCATGGGTTCTGGCGGCTCCGGTGGTTCCAGCAGCGGCCACGGACACTAGCCGCAACATCGCACGACGCCTGCCGAAACGGGCGTTGTGCGGTCCGCGACTCAGGGATATCGTCGGCACAACCTAGTCCGAAGACGATCAGTATATGGAGGTATGGGCATGGCCCATTTCGAAGGAGCATTCACCGTCATCTGCACGCCGTTCACTGAAGACGGCAAGCGGATCGATGAGAAAGCACTGCGTCGCCACGTCGATTGGCAGATCGAAGAAGGCGTACCCGGCTTGATCCCGCTCGGCTCGACCGGCGAATGGCTGTCGGTCAACGACGAAGAGCGCGCCCAAGTGATCGACGCCGTCGTCGACCAAGCCAAGGGCCGGGTCCCCGTGATCGCCGGCACCGCACACGAATGGACCGAACGGGCCGTTCGCTACAGCCGCGAAGCCGAGAAGCTCGGCGCCGATGGCGTCATGGTCATCCAGCCCTATTACAGTTCGCCGACCGACGACGAACTGTTCGCGCATTTCCGCGCCATCTCGGACGCGATCTCGATTCCGATCATGCTCTACAACAACACCCGGATCGCCAACGTCGACATCAAGCCGCCTCTCGTGGCGCGGCTCTCGCAGCTCGACAACGTTCGCTACATCAAGGAAGCAAGCGGCGATCAAACACGCGTCCGCGACATTCATCGTCTCGTCGGTCCCGACAAGATGATCGTCTTCGCCCGCTACGAAGCGTGGCGTCTCGGCGCCAAGGGTTGGGTTTCGGTGTGCGGCAACGTCGCCCCGGCGCTGTCGGCCGCGGCGTATCGCAAGACTGTGACCGAGAACGATCCAGAAGGCGGCCGGGAAATCTACAACCGCCTCCAGCCGATCATGGGTCAGATCGACGGCGATCTGTACGTGTCGGGCACGAAGGCCGCGATGGATTTGATCGGACGTTCGATGGGTCCGCCCCGCATGCCGCGCCTGCCGTTGCCGGCGTCGAAGATTCCCGGTCTGCGTAGCGTTCTTGAAGACCTCGGTGTGCTCGCCAAGAAGGCGGCCTAGGCAGGCCGCGCCAATTCGTCACAACGACAATAAGGTAAATGGAGGAGACGTCATGACTCATAGCTACGGACTCTGTCTCGGCCTTGCCGGGACTCTCGTCCTCGCCCTCGCCACACCCGGCCAGGCGGTGGAATTGAAGTACGCGCACCAATCGAGCGAGCAGCACGTCAACCATCGATTGGCGCTGCTCTTTGCCGACACGCTCAAAGCGGAGACCAAGGGCGAAATTACGGTAAAGCTCTTCCCCAACAAGCAACTTGGCGGCGAGCGCGACGAAATCGAAGGCATTCTCATCGGAACGGTCGGCGCGGCCCATCCGGCCTCAGCCGTGCTTGCGAACTGGGTACCGGAACTCAATATCGCCAACATGCCGTTCGTCTTTCGCGATCTGCCGCACTTCGAGAAGGTCTGGCAAGGACCGCTCAAGGAGAAGATGGAAGCCGCGTCCGCAAAGAAAGGCATCCGCTTCGTCTGCGCCATGACCACCGGCATCCGAAACATCATGTCGAAAAAGCCGATCAATACGATCGCCGACATGAAGGGCCTCAAGATCCGGGCCATCGAAAATCCGGTCCATGTCGCCACCTTCAACGCTATGGGCGCCAACGCCGCCGCCATTGCCTATCCCGAAGTCTACAGCTCGCTGCAGACCGGAGTCGTTGACGGAGCGGACGCCGCGAACTCTAACTATTACGAACAGAAGTTCTACGAAGTGGCCCCGAACTGGGCGATCATCCAGTGGCTGGTGTTCACCAACACTCTGATCATGTCGGAGAAGACCTATCAGAGCTTCACCCCGTCTCAGAAAAAGGCCGTCGGGGTCGCCGGCGATGCCGCTTGCAAATTGCAGAACACCGCCTTTCTGACCGAGGACGACGAGAAGCTCAAATTGCTCGTCGCTCAAAACGTGAAAGTGACTCGGCCGGAACGGCAGCCCTTTATCGACGCGTCAAAGAAGGTCTATGACCAGTTCCTCAAGACCGACGCCGAAAAGGAAATGCTGAAGATCATTCAGGACACGAAATAGGCTCAGATATCTGAGGTTGCCGCGCCGGCCGGGTTGGAGTTTTCCCTCCACCCGGCCGGCGCGGTTTCTGGGGATCCAGTCAGGCCGGGGAGCCCAACATAATGTCTGCCATAACCATAGCCGCTCGACGAACCGTCGACGGCATTCGAAGCGTGGCGACCACACTGATCACTGTTTGCTTCGTGTTCATGCTGGTCGCGGTCGGATTGCAAGTTCTCGGCCGCTATATCGTGCACTTCAATATCGCCGATTTCACCGAGCTCGCGACGTTCGCGCAGGTGTGGATGGGCTTTCTTGGCGCCGGTCTTGCCATGCGTCGCGGAACCGTCTTCGCCATCGAGTCGCTTCCGGCAATGTTGCCGCTGCTGTACGCGCGCGTTCTAAAGGTCGCGATCACCGCGCTGAGCGTGCTGTTTCAAGGGCTCATGGTTTACGGCGGCTCTATTCTGGTCGAGGCCGGGTTCTTCCAAACCTCGCCGACAATGATGATTCCAATGTGGATCATCTACGGGGTGATCCCGGTTGGTAGCGTCTATTTCGCCTTCGAAGTCATCTTGCACGCCATCGAACACTGGGACGCGCCTTTCGGGAATGAAGGCATGGGAGGCGATTTGGGAGAAGGCACATGATCGTCGCGATCGTCACACTTCTCACGGCCATCGCGCTCGGCTTCCCGATCATCTTCGTGCTCGGGCTTGCGGCAGCCTTCATGCTGCTGTTCACGACCGATCTGCCGCTCGCGCTAATCGCGCACCGCTACTACGCGGGAATGAACTCGTTCCCGATCATGGCGGTGCCATTCTTCATCCTGGCCGGCTTCATCATGGATGCCGCCGGCATCTCGCGGCGCATCGTCGAGCTCTGCATCGCGATGATCGGCTGGATGACGGGCAGCCTGCTGCAGGTTGCGATCTTTGCCGCAACGGGCTTAGCGGCGATGTCGGGTTCGGGCACCGCCGACACCGCGGCCATTGCCTCGATCCTGACCCCGGAGTTGAAAAAGCGGAAGTACGACATCGACTTTGCGCTCGGCGTCATTGCCACGGCCGGCAGCCACGCTCAGATCATTCCGCCCAGCCTGATGATGGTCATCATCGGCGTCGCCAACGATCTTTCTATCGGGGCGCTGTTTCTGGCGGGCGTCCTGCCGGGGATGTTGACCGTGCCGGCGCTCTCGCTTGTCGCCTACTTACACGCCAAGCGTGGCGGGCCGGCCTATCAAGATCCCGTTCCCTTCAGCGTCAAGAGACTGGCGATCACTTTCTGGAATGCGATTCCGGCGATTGGGATGGCGGTCATCATTCTGGTCGGCATCCTCGGCGGCTTCGTCACGCCGACCGAGGCGTCGGCGATCGCCGCGTGGTACGGCTTGGTGGTCGGGCTCTTCATCTACAAGGATCTGAAGTTCCATCAGCTGCCGCGGATCTTCCTGAAGGCCGGAGGTATCAGCTGCGGCCTTCTCGCCCTCGTCGGCGTTGGCAATATCTTCGGCTACCTGATGGCAGTCGCCGACGTGCCGGCTCTAATGTCGGAATGGATCCGCGCCACGGTGTCTCAGGGCTGGACGTTCATGCTCCTGATCAACATCGTCTTCTTGATTTTGGGCTGCTTCGGCGAGAGCATCGTTTACATCCTCGTCCTCAGTCCGGTCCTTATTCCCATCGCCCAGAGCTTTGGGATCGACCCGATCCATTTCTCTCTCGTCATGGTGTTCAACTTGGTGATCGGTTTGATCACACCGCCGATCGGAGCCTGTCTATTCGTGGTCTCGGTCGTCGGCCAACGTACCCTCTTGCAGCTCTCGCGAAAGCTGTTCTGGCCCTTCATCTCCATGGTGGTGGTCCTCGTCCTCGTGACCTACATCCCGGAGCTGAGCCTGTATCTGCCGCGAGCCGCCGGGTTCATTCGCTAATGGGCAACGGCGCGGGCTGACATGAATGCACAGCCCGCGCCGCTGTCGCGGCTCGGCCTTCTGTTGTTGGCGGGCGTTACGCTCGCCTGGGGCAGCAACTGGCCGATCATCAAGGCTCTGCTGTAAGAAATGCCGCCGCTGACGCTGCGCGGCCTCACCTGCCCCTTGGAGGCAACGGTGCTACTGGTTGATCGCCAAGCTGTCCGGACATTCTCTGCGCATCCCGCGCGAGAACTGTCTGGCGTTTGCGGCCTCAACGTTCCTCAACATCACCTGCTGGTACGTCGGCAGAACCTACAGCCTTCTGTACCTGCCAGCCGGCAAAACCGTCTTGCTTGGCTACACCATGCCGGTCTGGGCGACGGTGTTATCCATCGTCGTCTTCAAGGAACCGTTCGATAAACGGGTCGCCTTGGCCTTGGCGCTCGGCATCGGCGGCATCGTCGTCCTGATCAGCGAAGATTTCGGCTCGCTCGGCAACGCGCCCATCGGCATCGCCTTCATCTTGGGCGCCGCTGTCGCTTGGGCCATCGGCACGCTTCTTTTCAAACGCGTCATCTGGAAGACGTCGACGTTGGCGCTGGCCGGATGGCAACTCCTGATCGGCTGCCTGCCGATGACGCTGGTCGCACCCTTCGTCGATATGGCCGACCTTCAGTGGCAGTCGATCCCCATGATGATCGGCATCGCCTGCAACGTGTTCGTCGTTCTGGCCTTCGGCAACTACGGCTGGTTCACGCTAGTCTCGTTATTGCCGGTGTCGGTGTCGTCGATCGGCACGCTGATGCTGCCGATGATCAGCGTCGCCGGTGCGACGATCTTCCTCGACGAACCCTTCGGCTGGCGCCAAGCCACGGCCATGCTCGGCGTCAGCGCCGCGCTCGGCCTCGTCCTCTTCCTGCCGCGAGCTCCAGCGCGCCTGTGATACGATCGCGGATGGCGACCGCCATCCGGCCGCCGATCACAGGAGACCCGCGATGCCCGGCACCGAAATTCGCATCAAGGCAGAAGGCGGCAAGGAATTCATGGCCTATCTCTCCATGCCCCGCGCCGGCCGCGGTCCAGGCGTGGTCGTCATCCAGGAAATCTTCGGGGTCAATCAGGTGATGCGCGACGTCACCGATTGGATCGCGTCGGAAGGATACATGGCGCTGTGCCCAGATTTGTTCTGGCGTCAGCAGCCCGGCATTCAACTGACCGACCGGACCGACAAGGAATGGGCCCGGGCGTTCGAGCTATTCGGCGGCTTCGACGTCGACAAGGGCGTCGCCGATCTCGGCCGGTCCATCGACTCGCTCCGCGCCTTCAAGGGCTCGACCGGCAAAATCGGAACGATCGGCTTTTGTCTCGGCGGACGTTTAGCGTTTCTGACGGCAGCGCGGACCAAGACCGATGCCGCGGTCGGGTACTACGGTGTCGCGCTCAAAAGCCATCTCAAGGAAAAGATCGCCGCACCATTATTGCTGCACGTCGCGGCCGACGATCAATTCGTGCCGAAGGACGAGCAGAGGGAAATCCATGCCGTTCTCGACGGCAACAAGACCGTGACGATCCATGACTATCCCGGAACCGATCACGCTTTCGCCCGCGTCGGCGGCAAGCACTACGACAAGGCCGCCGCCGAACTCGCCCACCGGCGATCGCTCGAGTTTCTAGGTCAGCACCTGGGCTGAGACGTCGCGCGGCGTTAGTGCGCGGTCGAACGGGCCGGCGGTTCGTCGCTCAAAAATTCGCCGAGAACCTGCGCGACCTTGAGCCAGAACAGACAGCCCTTACGATCGCCATCGCGATACAGGGATTCGATCTTGGCGAGGGTGAAGCTGAGCGCGTTGTCGCGCTCGTCGTCCATGACGCGGCCGGCGACGCGGTAAACCTCGCTGTCGATCTGCATAGTCCATCTCCCCTTGGGAAGGGGACAGTACGCGCCAACCGTTAATGCCGGGTTGACAGGCGCGTCTCGATGTGACGGATGGCCAAGGCCAAGCCGATGGCGACCGCAAAGCATCCGACCATGACGACACCAGCCGCGCCCCAGGAGCCGGTCGTGGCCACCGCCAGGGCGGCGACGGGGGGCCCGAGAAACTGGCCGAGGTTCGAGCCCTGCATGATCAGGCCGTTGACGGTGCCGACCTGAGCTTGGGTGGGCGCCATGACCGGAGCACCGCCGAGGACCGCCGCCGGCAACATTCCACCGACGCCAGAAAAGATCAGGCAGAGAATGAAACGTAATTCGTCGGGAACGCCCGAGGAGAAGATTCCTGCGGCCGAAAGCCCCATGACCGTAGACGCGGTCGCGATCAGCGCCCAATGGCGCGCGCCGGACCGCATCAACCAACCCGACGTCAGATTGCCGATGATATTGACCGCGACCACCAAGGCCGTAAGCCCGGCCGCCGAACCGATACCGGCCGAACGCTCCTCGACCAGGAACGTCGGCAGCCACACCATCAACGCCATCCATTGCGACGTGTAGAGCGGGAACGTCAGGGCCAGAAGCCAGGGACCTGGGCGTGACAAAGTCATACGGACGTTCTCGCCGAACGACGTTTGGGTTCCCGGTCCGGTCGGCCGCGGCGCCATCGGAGCGAAAGCCACGACGACACACCAGATCAACGACACGACGGCGGCGCCTTGCCACAGGACGCGCCAATCGTAGGCGGCGAGAATCGGCGGCGAGACGATGAGCATCAGCGCCATGCTCGCCGGCATGTAGCAACTCCACATCCCGAGCGCTAAGCCGCGGTTCGGACCGCGCGCCGCGGCCACGATCAGCGACGGCGCCGCGACGCCGACGGCGAGAAAGCCGATGCCTTCGATGAAGCGGGTGATCAGAAGCGTCACGCCATCCGGAGCAAAGCTGCCGGCGAAACTACCGATCGCCAGCGCGATCAAGCCGGTGACGACAATGCGCCGATGGCCGACGCGATCGGCGAAGGAACCGGCGACCAATCCGAGGCACATGCCGGTGGCCGCGAAGATCGACACCACCCAGCCGCCGACGACTAGACTGATATCGAGCTCGTCGCGAACGAGGGGCAAAGCCGGCGGCAACTTGCCGACGTGAAAGGCCGTCACCATGCCGGCGCCGATCGCGATCAGCACCTGGCTCCAGCGCGTTGGCTGGCCGTCGTCCGCTGTCGGTGTTTTCACGAAACGCCGCGGAATCGTCGCGGAATCAAGGAGGCATGACCCGGAAGGCGGTTGCACCGCCCAGGGGCCGACGGCATACTAATCGCAGAGATCGCCCGCGCCGAAATCTGGCGACCAGCCAAAAGTTTTTGCAGGAAGGAACGTTCGCACATGGATAAGAATTCAGTCGATTGGCGGGGCTCGATGCCGGCCATCGTGACCCCCTTCGACGCCAAAGGCAACATCGACGAAGCCAAGTTCCGCACGCACATCGAAAATCAGATCGGCCTTGGTGCGACCGGCGTTGTCGTTTCGGGTTGCACCGGCGAGTTCTGGGCGCTGTCGATGGAAGAGCGCAAGCGCCTCTTCAAAGTCGCCGTCGAGGTCTCCCGCGGCCGCATCAATGTGATCGCCGGCACCGGGACGATTCGCACGCAAGACGTGATCGAGCTGACGACCTCGGCCAAGGACTCGGGCTGCGCCGGCGCCATGATCATGCCGCCGTATTTCGTGAAGCCCTCAACCGCCGACATCATCGCGCACTACGAGACGATCTCGGACGCGGTGAAGTTCCCGATCATGCTCTACAACATCCCGTCCTATAACCAGACGCCGCTGACGCCCGAGCTGGTCGACCGCCTCGCCAATATCGAGTGCGTCGTCGCCATCAAAGAAAGCTCGATGGACTTCAACATCTTCTACAAGACCATCTTGGTCGCCGGCGATCGCCTGCGGGTCTTCTGCGGCCCGGCCGGGCTCTTCGGCATGGCGGCGATCGAAGTCGGAAGCCCCGGCTACGTCGAAGCCTTCCCGAACTTCTGGCCCGAAGCCGAAGCCCATCAATTCTGCGAAATCGTCAAAAGCGGCGATCAAGCGACGGTTCAGCGCGTTCAGAAGCGGGCGCTGCAACTGAGCGAGTTGATGAGCACGAACGGCCGCAACTATTACACGTCGGTGAAGACGGCCATGAACATCCTCGGCCTGCCCGGCGGATTCCCGCGGCGGCCGTTGACGCTTCTCGGCGAGCCACACGTGTCCCAAATCAAGCAAGGCCTGGCCGAGCTCGGCGTTCGCAAAGTCGCCGCCGCCGCCGAATAATCTTCGGACCCACGCCGACCGCGCTACGCGGTCGGCGGTTCCGCTTTACCCCTCAGACCCTCAACAGGAGAACTTTCATGAACGCCTCACGACGCCCGGAGACCAAGCTTCGCTATCCGAAATTCAAGAAGAGCTTCTCCGAATTCATCGGCATCGGCTCGAACGGGCATCTCTGGGTCGACGGCTGCGACACCGTTGATCTCGCCAACCAGTTCGGGACGCCGCTCTATATCTGGAGCGAAGGCCAACTGCGGCACAACTACCGTCGCTTCCGCGACGCGTGGCAACGCCATTACGATGACGTGCATGTGCTCTTCGCCAACAAGAGCAATAACGGCCTCGCCATCCGCCACATCATGAATCAGGAAGGCGCCGGCGGCGATGCCTTCGGTTACAATGAATTGTATTTCGCGCTTCTGGCCGGCGCCGATCCAAAGAAGACGGTGCTCAACGGTTCGAACAAGGGCGAAGAAGAACTCGAGCTCGCCATCGCCAACGGCGTCTGCATCAACATCGATGCCATGGACGAGATCGACCTGATCGACAAGATCGCCAAGCGCCTTCGCGTCGAGGAAGTCGACCTCGGCATCCGCGTCAAACTGGCGCTCGATCCGCTCAAGAAGCGCTTCGGCGTCTCGATGCACGGTCCGGGAAGCCTTCAGGAACAGGCCGCGTCCCACAAGTGGGGCATGACCCTCAACGAGACTTGCGAACTCGTCAAACGCATCGCCAAGATGAAGAACATGAAGCTGCGCGAGCTTCACTATCATCTGAGCCGGATGGACAACAAAGCCTCCGACTTTGCGATCATGGCCCGCGAAATGGTGCTGTGGACGGCGAAGGTTCGCGACAAGACCGGCTTCACGCCAGAAGCCATCGACATCGGCGGCGGCTGGAGCTTCGGCCGTAAGGGCGGCACCGGCCCGGCCGGCGTCGACGACGAGAGCGCGGCGACGTACGAGGACTATGCCCGCGAGGTCTGCAAGGCCGTTAAAGACGAAGCCCGGAACCAAAAACTGAAGCTCCCGACGCTCAAGATGGAACCAGGCCGTTCGATCTCGGGTTCGATTGGCGTCGCGGTCGGCCGGGTCGGCGCGATCAAGCGTCACCCGACCAAGACCTGGGTCAACCTCGACATGAGCTCCAACCACCTGCCGTGGACGGCATTCGCGAGTTGGTACTTCCCCTGCGTCGTCGCCGGCAACGCCGACGGCAAAGGGACCGATCTAGTCGACGTCGTCGGGCCGCTCTGCAATTCCGACGAACTCGGCCCGCACCGCAAGCTGCCGAAGGTCAAGCGCGGCGATCTGATCGCCTTCCTCGACGTCGGCGGATATCAGGAGAGCAGCGCCTCGCGCTACAACGCGCAATGCCTGCCGGCCGCTGTCTTGGTGAGCGGCGACCGTGCCGACATCGTCAGCGAGCGCGAGACGACGCTCGACGTCATGCGCCGCTTCCGCGTTCCGCCGCGGCTTCTGGCGGAATCGCAGGACATGCGGGTTAAAGGTTACTTCTAAGTCCGACGAAATATTCCGGGGCCGGCCAGCAATGGGCCGGCCCCGGCCCTTTAACGCCCATCAGGAGAACGCCCATGAACGCCGCCAAACGAAGCGTGCGGAACGACGAGCCGCTCGCCTACCCCAAGTTCAAGACTCACTTTTCCGAGTTCATTGGCATCGGGGCGAACGGACATCTCTGGGTCGACGGCGTCGACACCGTCGAACTGGCCAAGAAATTTGGCACGCCGCTCTACGTGTGGAGCGAAAACCAACTTCGCCACAACTTTCGGCGTTTCCGCGACGCCTGGGAAGCCGAATACCCGAAGGTCGAAGTGCTCTTCGCGAATAAGAGCAACAACGGCCTCGCCATCCGCCACATCATGAATCAGGAAGGCGCCGGCGGCGATGCCTTCGGCTACAACGAACTCTACTTCGCGCTTCTGGCCGGGGCCGATCCGAAGAAGACGGTGCTCAACGGCTCGAACAAGGGCGACGAGGAACTCGAACTCGCCATTGCCAACGGCGTCTGCATCAACATCGACGCCATGGACGAACTCGATCGCATCGATCGGGTCGCCAAGCGCATGGGCGCGACCGACGTCGAACTCGGCATTCGCGTGAAACTCATCCTGAACCCGCTGAAAAAGCGCTTCGGGGCTGCGATGCACGGCGACGGCAGCATGCAGGAGCAGGCCTTGTCCCATAAGTGGGGCATGACGATCGATGAGACTTGCATCCTCGTCAAACGCATCGCCAAGATGAATGGCCTGCGCCTGACCGAGCTGCACTATCACCTGAGCCGCATGGGCAACGAGGCCCGCGACTTCGCGATCATGGCTCGCGAGATGATCGAATGGACGGCGAAGGTTCGCGACCGCACCGGCTTCACGCCGGAAGCGATCGACATCGGCGGCGGCTGGACGTTCGGCCGTAAGGGCGGCACCGGGCCGGCCGGCGCCGACGACGAGAGCGCCGCGACGTTCGAGGAATATGCCAAGGCCGTATGTCGCGCCATCAAGGAAGAATGCGCCAAGCGCAAGCTCACCTTGCCGACGCTGAAAATGGAGCCGGGCCGTTCGCTGTCGGGCAACATGGGTATTGCGCTCGGCCGCGTCGGCTCGATCAAGCGCCATCCGACGAAGACCTGGGTCAACGTCGACATGAGCTCGAACTTCCTGCCCCACGTCAATTTCGCCCATTGGTACTTCCCCATCGTCGTCGCCAACCGGGCGACGGCAAAGGGCACCGATGTCGTCGACGTGGTCGGGCCGTTGTGCTCGTCCGACGAACTCGGCGTGAAGCGCAAGCTGCCGAAGCTTAACCGCGACGACTTACTAGCCTTCCTGGATGCCGGTGGCTATCAGGAATCGGTGGCCGGCCGCTTCAACGCACAATGCATGCCGGCGGCGATCTTGGTCTCAGGCAAGAACGCCGAGGTCGTGTCCGAGCGCGAGACGGTAGGCGACGTGATGCGGCGCTTCCGCGTTCCGCCCCGCCTTCTCGCCAAGTCTCAAGCCATCAAGTCGAAGGTCAGCTCGCGCTACTAAACGATCCGTCGATTACGGCCTCCCGGTCACGCTGGCCGGGCGCGCCGTTCTTCGGCGCCGACCCGCCAGCCGAGCACTACGATCGCGGCGGTGACGACGACGATCGGCCATAGCGCGCCTTCCCAGGCCCCCGACGTCAGCGCGATCCATCCGATCAATGGCGGGCCGACGAACAGGCCGAGATTCGCGCCTTGGATGAGGAAGCCCGTCGTCGAACCGAGATCGCGCGGGCTGGGCGCCACCACCGGCGCCAAGGCGAAGACCGCCGCCGGCAGAGCTCCGCCCATGAACGAGAAAACGACGCAGAGCGCGTAACGGACCGTGCCGGGAAGCTCCGGCAGGCACATGCCGACGCCGGTCACGCCCATGACAATGCCGGCAAGCATGATGACTCGCGACGGCGCCATGCCGCGATACATCAACCAGCCGCCGAGAACGTTGCCCGGCGCGTTCACGAACACAACGATCGCGGTCAGAATCGCCGCCCAGGCAGCGTCGACGGCGTGGACTTCGATCAGGATGCTCGGCAGCCACGACGCCAGCGGAATCCAGATGACGAGATTCAAGAAGAACGCGCCCGCGACCAACCACGGTCCGAGCGATGAAACGGTTGCGATCAGGCCACGCGTCATTGGCTCTGCTGCCGCTCCGGAGGCGGTCGGAATACGTAGCGCCGGCCGCGAAGCAACCCACACGAGCCACGCCACGGTCGCGAGCGTCGCGGCATGCCACACGACCTGCCAACCGACCGCTGCTGCGACGCTGGGCGCGACAAGGGCCACGAAGGCGATGCCGGTGGGAACGCTGCCCGCCCATAGTCCCAGAGCCAGACGCCGATCGTTGCCGAACGCGTTGGGGACGATCAACGACGGACCGGTGACCATGAACAGGAGATAGCCGAAGCCTTCGACCAAGCGGCTCGCAAAGAAGATGGAACGGGTTGGCGCGAAGCCACCGATCAAGCTGCCCAGCGCGAAGGCGCCGAGCCCGGCCAAGGCCAGGCGACGATGTCCGATTCGATCGCCGACGGCGCCCGCCACCATGCCGAACAGCACGGCGACCCCGGCGAAGAGCGACACCGCCCAACCGGCTGCCACCAAGTCGAGGTCGTATTCGGCGCGCAACGCCGGGAGTACCGGCCCGGTCTTGCCGAAGTGAAGGCCGCCCAGAACGCCGCCACCGACCACCACCAGGATGTCGGTCCATCGAGCCCGTGTTTCGTTGTTCACGCCGTTTCCCCTCGTCGCCCGCGAGCCAGCGGCGAAGCTAGAAGGGCATAGACATCAAAGCAAGCCGTGGCGCGCCGACGAGGTTTACTGTTGTTCGGGTTGGGGCGTCGCGCGATCCCTGCCAATCATGATTGTATACATGCGCCACGCCATTGTCGGTGTCGTCATCGGGCTGGTCCTCGGCGTCGCGTTCGGAACGACTGTGGTCGCTCCGAATCTTCAGCGTGCCAACCCGGTGCAGCCCGCGCCGGCCGCGGAGCCGCGCAGTCAAACCGATACGTTACGATCGCTGTTCGTCGGACGCCCTGGCGATGTGTAAGCGAAAGTCACCTGGACCATGGGCGGTGCGTTTGCCGCCAAGGTCCCGCAGCTCTGAACGTTGCCGAAGCGCCTCGAAGACGAACTCAACCGAACTACGGGCGGAAGCTTTGAGATCCGGATGCGCGGGCCGGGTGGACCGGTACCGGTCGGAGAACTCGTCGACGCCGTTCGCGGCGGCGTCCTCGATTCGGCGTTTCTTACCGCCGATGCCTTCGCCGATCGCGCTCCGGCGCTGGAATTGCTCGGGGCCATCCAGTTCGGCCCGGGAGCGGTGGAGCACGTGGCGTGGCTCTATTTCGGCGGCGGCCGCGACATCGCCCAGGAACTGTTCGAACGCCAAAGCGTCTACGGCATGATCTGCGGCGTGGCCGCGGCCTCGGCGTCAGGATGGTTCCGTAAGGACATCCGCTCCGTCGACGATTTGAAGGGCCTGCGCATGCGGGCCAGCGGACTGTCGGGGAAACTTCTCGCCAAATTCGGCGTCATCAATTTGCCGTTCACGGGCGGCGATATTTTTGCGGCGCTGGAAGCCGGCGCTCTCGATGCCGCCGAGTTCTCGCAGCCCGCGGTCGACGCGAATCTCGGCCTCGGCAAGACCGGCCGCTATTTCTATTACCTTCCCGGCTGGCACCAGCCGGTCACGATCCTGAGCTTGATCATTCACCGGCCGCGCTGGGAGGCCTTGAGCCCTCTCCGTCAGGCGCAGCTCGAATCGGCCTGCGGCGACAACATCAGCTACGGTCTCGCCGAAGGCGAAGCGCTTCAGTATCCGGTGCTCAAGGAACTCACGCAGCGCGGCGTTCAGGTCCAACGCTGGCCGTCGCGCATCCTGAGCTCTTTGGAAACCACCTGGACCAAAGTCGCCGCCGACGAAGCAGCGGCCGATCCCGATTTTAAGAAGGTTTGGGATTCCTTGGTGGCTTTCCGCGAGAACTACACGGTCTGGCGCGAGCTCAGTCAGCCCTAGGCAAACGCCTTGGACCGCAAAGCGGAGATGCGGGTAAGGTCCGGCCTCTCGGAGTCGTGGAGAGCGTTATGAGTCGGATGGCGCATCTTGTTCTCGTCGCGGCCTTCGTTGTTGGGACGCCGCTGGCACACGCCGATGGCGACATCGCGGCCGGCGAGAAAATCTTCAAGTCCCAGTGCATCACCTGCCACACCATCGGCAAGGGCGAGCGCCCCAAGACCGGACCCAATCTGTTCGACGTCTACGGCCAGAAGCCGGCGCATTTCGAGGGCTATCGCTATTCCAAGAGCTATCCGCTGGCCGCCGACAAAGGCGCAGTCTGGAACGACGTGGCGCTCGATGAGTATCTCGACGATCCGCTGAAGTTCATCCGCAAGGCCTCGGACGATCCGAAAGGCCAAACCAAGATGACCTTCAACGTGAAGAAGGAGAAAGATCGCGCCGACGTCATCGCGTACCTGAAGACGCAAAAGTAAGCGCCAAATTGAAGCCCGGCCTCGGGAGCGATATGATGAGCGCCCGTCCCTGCCCTCCCGCCCAGAGCACCCCATGGACCTGAAAGAGCACATCCGCAGCGTTCCGGACTTTCCAAAGCCCGGGATTCTTTTCTACGACATCTCGACGTTGCTGGCTAATCCTGACGCCTGGCAGGTGGCCATGGGCCGGATGGCAAAGCAGATCAGCCGCCATCAACCGGACGTGCTCGCCGGCATCGAATCGCGAGGCTTCCTGGTCGCGGCACCACTCGCCCTCAAGCTCGGTCTCGGCTTCGTCATGGTCCGCAAAAAGGGCAAGCTGCCCGGCAAAACCGTTCCGCACCAATACACGCTCGAGTACGGCAACGACGTGATCGAGATTCAGTCCGATGCCGTCAAACCCGGTCAGCGCGTCGTCGTCCTCGACGATCTGTTGGCGACAGGCGGCACGTTGAACGCCGCAATCACCCTCTTCCGCAAAGTCGGCGCGGCCGTGGTCGGCGCCGCTTGCATGATCGAGCTGACGTTCCTCAACGGCCGGTCGAAACTCGACGTGCCGTTTTCGTCGCTGATCGCTTACGACGAGTAGGCGATCCGTCGCTGGCGCTTGCCGCGGCGTGACGCACGATCTTTTTCACCAAGGTCGGTAACGCCAAGTCACCGAATCGCCCCGGCCGACACCATCGGCCGGGAAGGTCACGGCCGTCTTTGGTTCGCCCAGCGACGACGACAAGCTCGAGATCGAAATGACTGAAGCCGTGACGGACGGTTCAGGGTAACGGCGTCCAGTCGATCGCCAGCGGCGCGGCCTTGCGAGCCGAATCGAGCCGCCACCGCGTTTCATTCCACGCCGTCGAGTGCACCTACATGAGGCCGCCGAGCAGTCACGATTCAGGCCGGCGCCGAAAGAAGATCGCGCCGTCGGCGCGCTCCCGATAGGATTCCTGCCGGCCCAATCGGCGCGCCTCGCAGGCCGCTCTCCATGGGCAGGCTTCGCAGTTCGGTGCGCGCCGCGAGCAGAGGGTTTCGCCAAGCTCCATCAGTGCTTGAATAAAATCTCCCGGCCGATCCGGAGCGGCAAAGCGCTCGGCGATTTCGACTAAGCGAGAATCGGTCGCCGCCAAGGGACCGTAGAGAGCGAACATGCGGGCTAGAACCAGCCGGACATTGGCGTCGATGGCGACGGCCGGCCGCTCGAAAGCGATCGCTCCGATCGCCGCAGCGGTATAGGCACCGACCCCGGGAAGCTCGCGCAAGCCTTCGACCGTATCGGGGAAGCGGCCGTCCCGTTCGGTCGCGACGATTCGCGCCGTCTTGTGAAAATTGCGCGCCCGGGCGTAGTAGCCCAGCCCCTGCCAGGCGACGAGAACGTCGTCGAGCTGGGCCGCGGCAAGAGCCTGGACCGTCGGCCAGCGCCCGACGAATCGCTCGAAGTACGGGGTCACGGCGGCGACCGTGGTCTGCTGCTGCATGATTTCGCTGATCCAGATCCGGTACGGATCGGGCGTGGCATCGGTGGAGACCCGCCAGGGCAAGTCCCGTCCGTTGCCGTCGTACCAGGCCAGCAACCGGCGGCGCAGGCGTGCAGCGGATGCAGGTGTCATGATCCCGACTTTACTCTTGCCGAAAGCCCGAGGCGATTGTCGCCACCGTGGTCATGACCTAGGCTCTATGCCATGACGCCTCGCCACGAATCGCCGCGTCGCCGTAAAGGCCCCGAATCGCTGGCGCGCAGCATTTCCGCCATCACCCGCCCGCTGTTCGGCAAGCGCGGCCTGGCGGAAGGATCGATCATTGCCCGTTGGGCGGACATTGTCGGCACCGACGTCGCGCGGAACTGCGTGCCGGAGGGAATCGCCTTCCCGCCGGGGCAACGCCAGGCCGGCACTTTGCAGATTCGCGTCGACGGCGGGTCGGCGGCGGTCGAACTCCAGCATCTCTCACCAATCCTGATCGAGCGGGTCAACGGCTACTTCGGATATCCCGCGGTGGCGCGGGTTCGCTTGGTTCAGGGCCCGGTGCCGCGCCGCCCGCAGCGCGCCAAGCGGGTCGATCGCCCGCTCAATCCCGCCGAAGAAGACGCTTTGACCGCGATGCTCGAGACGGTTACCGATCTAGACCTTCGTCAGACGTTGTCCGGACTCGGTCGCGCCCTGATCGCCCGCCGCGGCAACGCCATAAAGCCGCGTTAGGCGTCTACTCCTCACACGAGAGCTTGTGAGGAGCGGCTGGCCATTTTATATTCGCAACCCCTTGTGGGTCAGGAGAGACCTTGCGCCAATTCCTTGTAGGTTTGCTGTTGATGGCCGCCCTGCCGGTCGGGGCTGCCCCTCTGCCGACGGACGAATCCTTGGCCGATCGGGTCATGGGCAAGGCCGACGCGCCGGTGACGGTCATCGAGTTCGCGTCACTGACCTGCCAGCATTGCGCCGAGTTCCAGCGCGACGTCCTGCCCGACTTCAAGAAGGACTACATCGATACCGGCAAGGCGAAGCTGGTCTATCGGGACTATCCGCTCGATTCCCTGGCGCTGGCCGCGGCCATGATTGCGCGCTGCGCCCCGAAGGAACGCTATTTCGGTTTCCTCGATGTCTTCTATCGCAGCCAAACCAGTTGGGCTCAGTCGGCCAATCCCCGCACCGAGCTTGAGCGCATCGCGCGCCTCGGCGGGCTATCGAAGGCCGATTTCGACGCCTGTCTGGACAACCAGGCTTTGGTGAAGGGCATTCAAAGCAACGCCGAGCAAGGTCGCGCCGCCTTCAACGTGGATGCGACCCCGACGGTGGTCGTGGACGGCAAGAAGTACACCGGTCCCATGACCGCTCTCGGTCTCGGCGAGGCCATCGACAAAATTATCGCCGCCAAGCGTTAGGGTCGTTCGCTTGCTTCAGTTCACACGCCTCCAGATTTCCGGCTTCAAGTCCTTCGTCGAGGGCGCCGATCTTCCGATCGAGCCCGGCTTGACGGGGATCGTCGGCCCCAACGGCTGCGGCAAGTCGAACCTGGTCGAAGCGATTCGCTGGGCGATGGGCGAAACCTCGCCCAAGCAGATCCGCGGCCGGGAAATGGACGACGTCATCTTCGGCGGCACGACAGAGCGACCGGCCCGCAATGTCGCCGAAGTCGTCCTCAGTCTCGACAACCGGTCCCGCGCCGCACCGGCCCGGTTCAACGAATTCGAAGGCCTCGACATCAGCCGCCGCATCGAGCGCGAGATGGGCTCGACCTATCGCGTCAACGGCAAGGAAGTCCGGGCCCGCGATGTGCACGTGCTGTTTGCCGATTCGGCGACCGGTGCCCGCTCCACCGCCCTGGTGAGCCAAGGCCGCATCGGCGCGGTGATTAATGCCAAGCCGACCGAGCGGCGCATGCTGCTCGAGGAAGCGGCCGGCATCACTGGTCTCCATTCGCGCCGTCACGAAGCCGAGCTTCGCCTGCGCGCCGCCGAAGCCAACTTGGCGCGCCTGGACGACGTGCTCGTCACTCTCGACGCGCAGCTCCAAGGCCTCAAGAAGCAAGCCCGCCAAGCCACCCGCTATCGGAACCTGAACGATCACATTCGCCGTGCCGAAGCGACCCTCTTCCTGGTCCGCTGGCGCGACGCGGGCGTGGCGCAAGCCTCGGCCGCCGAACATCAACGCGACACCGAACGTCAGGTTGGCGAACACACCGGCGTCGCCACGAACTTCGCGACGCAACGCGCCGAAGCTGCAGCGGGGCTTCCCGATCTGCGCCGCACCGAAGCCGACGCCGCCGCCGAGTTGCAACGCGCTGTGACGGCGCGCGAGATCAACGAAGCCGAAGCGGCGCGGGTTGCGCAGGCCATGGCCGTCGCGACGGCACGCCTGACCGAGACCCAAGCCGATCACGCCCGCGAAGCGGCGCTTGTGACCGACGCTGAAGACGCGATCGTCAAATTGGCCCTCGAACGCGACGGCGTCTTCAAAGCCAAGTCCGAGGACTCGACGCTGGTTGCCGAGGCCCAAGCCCGCCTGACCGCCGCCGAAGCCGCCTCCTCCGACATCGAGGCGCGGTTCGCGAACCAGACCGAGCGGCTCGCCGGCGACGAAGCCCGCAAGGACAGCCTGACACGTCGCTTGGCCGAGTTTGCCGGCCGCCGCAATCAGCTGGCGGCGCGGTTGGCCGAAGCCGAGACCGAACTCGCCGCCATCGTCGCGTCGTCCATCGATCCGGAAACCATTGCGACGGCGGAAGCCGACCTCGCGACGTCCCAGACGGCGCTCGGTGAAGCCGAAGGCGCCGCCGATATCGCCGAGATCGCCCGCGCCGAGGCCGAACTTGCCGCCCAAGCCGCCGCCGATCGTTTGAAGGAAGCCGTGGCCGCCCTCGCCCGCCTCGAAGCCGAGGAAGCGGCGCTGTCCAAAATCCTCGGCTCCAGCGAATCAGATCTTTGGCCGCCGCTCATCGACGCTGTGAAGGTCGAGGCTGGATATGAGCCGGCGTTGGCCGCTGCGTTGGGCGACGATCTGGCCGCCTCGACCGACGAAGCCGCGCCGATCCATTGGCAAACCTTGCCGCCGCTCGATGTGGCGCCGCCGCTTCCCGAAGGCGCCCTTCCGCTCGGCCAGTTCGTGACCGGTCCCTCAGCCCTGACCCGCCGCCTCTCGCAGGTCGGCGTCGTCGCCGATGAGATCGAAGGCAAACGCCTGTCGGCCCTCCTCGGGCCCGGCCAACGATTGGTCAGCCGCAACGGTGCGCTCTGGCGCTGGGACGGCTTCACGGCCACCGCACGGGCTGAAACCTCGGCCGCCCAACGGCTTTCTCAACGGGCTCGCCTCGACGAAGTTCGCGGCACGCTCTCCGAGGCTCAAGAACGGGCTCGCGCTGCCGAAGCCTCCGCCGCGGCGGCGCGAACCGAAACCGAAACCCGCGCCCAAGCCGCCCGCGCCGCGCGCGACGCCTGGCGCCAACAAGATCAAGTCCACGCCCAGAGCCGGGATAGCCTGGCGCGCTTGCGCGAGACCACGGCACGGGCCAGAGCCCGCAGCGAGGCCCTGGCGACGACCCGCCAAGCCGCGACCACCGATCTCGAAGCCGTCGAGGCCAGCCTCGCCGAGGCGAATGCGGCGCTGGCCGAGCTTCCCGATCTCGACGCCGCCCGCAACGACCACGCCCTTCTCCGCGCCGACGTTCTGCGCCTCCGCGCCGAGGAAGCCGAACGCCGCAGCTTCGCCGAGCGGCTGAATCGCGAAGCCGAAGCTCGCGACCTTCGCATCATCGAAATCGATCGGGATATCGAAGGCTGGCACACGCGTGGCGAAGGTTCGCGCCGCCAAGCCACTCAGCTTGAAGAGCGCCGGCAGACGATCCAGGCCGAACTCGACCGCCTGGCCGCCCAGCCCGATGCCATCGCGGCCGAGCGTCAACGCCTGCTGGTCGACATCGAAATCAAGGAAGCCGAACGCAAGTCCGCCGGCGACCGTCTGGCCGACGCCGAAAACCGGCTCGCCGAAATCGATAAGGACCTACGCGCCGCCGAGGCTCGGGTCATCGAAGCCCGCGAAGCCAACATCCGCGGTCAGGCCCAGGTCGAGCAAGCTGACCTCGCCCTGACCGCGCTCCAGGAGCGGATCAAGGACCGGCTCTCCATCGAGCCCGACGGCCTGGCCGAACTCGCCCGCCTCGATAGCGAGGGCGACGCACCGGAATCCGAAGCGGTGGAAACCAAGCTCGAGCGCCTGCTGCGCGAGCGCGACACCATGGGCCCGGTCAATCTGCGCGCCGAGCAGGAAGCATCGGAACTTACCGAGCAGATCACGACGCTGGGAACCGAGCGTAACGATCTCGTCCAAGCGATCGAGAAGCTCCGTCAAGGCATTAACGAGCTGAACAGCGAAGGCCGCGAGCGGCTTCTCTCGTCGTTCAAGAACGTCGACAAGCACTTCCGGGACTTGTTCGTCCGCTTGTTCGGCGGCGGCCGGGCGCACCTCGCGCTGACCGAATCCGACGATCCGCTCGAAGCCGGGCTTGAGATCATGGCGAGCCCGCCGGGCAAACGGCTCCAGGTGCTGTCGCTGCTCTCTGGCGGCGAACAGGCCATGACCGCCATCGCGCTCCTGTTCGCGGTCTTCCTGACCAATCCGGCGCCGATCTGCGTCCTGGACGAAGTCGACGCGCCTTTGGACGAGTCGAACGTCGATCGCTATTGCTCACTGCTCGAGGAAATCGCCCATTCCGGCGCCACCCGCTTCCTGACCATCACCCACAACCGGATCACCATGTCGCGGATGGATCGGCTGTTTGGCGTGACCATGGTCGAGCGCGGCGTTTCGCAACTCGTCTCGGTCGATTTGCGTCAGGCCGAAGCCCTCCGCGCCACCGCCTAAATGGCCCCGAAAATCGAGCGCCACTGCGGCGATTCGGGCCGGTTGGCGGCCGGGTTTTCAGTCTTGACACGTCGCGCGAGCGGCTCCTATGGTGCGCCGCACCCAATTCGCCGGCCACCCATCGTCGGGTGGGCCGTGCCATTCAAAAAATGACCGATAATCCGCATGAGCCGGAGCTCTCCGACCTTGATCGACGTTTGCAGCAGGCGCGTGACCGCGAAACCGCCGCTGACGTCAATCGTCCGTCCATCAAGCCGGCGCCGAGCGGTCTCGGGATCGCGTTCCGCGTCGGCGTCGAGCTGGTTTCGGCGCTCGCGGTTGGGGTCGGCCTCGGCCTTCTCCTCGACTATTGGCTCGGCACTGGCCCCTGGTTTCTCATTGTCTTTTTCTTCTTGGGCTCGGGTGCGGGCATCCTCAATGTCTATCGCGCCGCGCGCGGTTTGGGCCTTGGCGTCGGTTATCGTCGACCGGACTCCAAGTCCTAAGACTCGCCAACACTAACGGGGCATCGCAGTGGCTAATCCGCTCGAACAATTTGCCGTCAACCCGCTGGTCGAGATTCCGGTCGCCGGAATCGACGCGCATTTCACGAACTCGGCTCTGTTCATGGTGCTCGCCGTGATCGCGGCGACGGTGTTCTTCACGGCCAGCATGCGCGGCCGGGCCCTGGTGCCGACGCGCTGGCAGTCGATGGCGGAGATCGGCTACGAATTTATTGTCGACATGGTCCGCGACAACGTCGGGCCCGAAGGCCGGAAGTATTTTCCGTTCATCTTCACGCTGTTCATGTTCATCCTGTTCGGGAACCTGCTCGGCCTGATTCCCTACGGCTTCACCTTCACGAGCCACATCATCGTCACCTTCACGATGGCGATTATCGTCTTCATCGGCGTGACGCTGATCGGCATCGCGCGGCACGGCCTGCACTTCTTTTCGTTCTTCGTGCCGCCGGGCGTGCCGGCCGTCATGACGCCGCTGCTGGTCCCGATCGAGGTCGTGTCCTATTTGTCGCGTCCGGTCAGTCTGTCGATCCGGCTGTTTGCGAACATGATGTCGGGCCACACCATGCTAAAGGTGTTCGCTGGCTTCATCGTGCCGCTCGGTCTGCTCGCCGGCTGGGCGCCGCTGGCCGTCAACGTGGCGCTGACCGGCTTCGAGTTTATGGTCGCGTTTCTGCAGGCCTATGTCTTCACCGTTCTGACGTGCCTTTACTTGAGCGACGCCATCCATCTCCACTAAGCGGGCGCAGGCCAATCGTTATTTCGTCGGTTCAACCACTGTCATGAGGAATTAATCGCCATGGAACTAGCCGCCGCAAAGATGGTTGGCGCCGGACTCGCCGTGATCGGCTTGGGCGGAGTCGGTGCCGGTATCGGCAGCATCTTCTCGTCCCTCATCAGCTCGATCGCGCGTAACCCCGCGTCCCGCGGCCAAGTGTTCGGCCTCGCGATGCTCGGCTTCGCGCTCGTCGAAGCGGTCGCGCTCTACGCGCTCTTGATCGCGTTCCTCATCCTCTTCACCTAAACGTGAAGAGGGCGGAGAGGTCCATGCGGTCGAGCAAAGGACAGTGGGCTTTGGCCTTGGCTGTGGCGTTGATCGTCATAGCCGAGCCGGCGTTCGCCCAAGGACTGCCCCAGCTCGACAGCCGAACCTTTACGCCGCAGGTCGTTTGGCTGGTCATCGCGTTCGTGGCTCTGTACCTGGCGATGTCCAAGATCGCCCTGCCGCGGATCGGCGAAGTCCTGGCCGAACGTCAGGCCAAGATCGACAGCCTGCTCAAGCGGGCCGAAGGTCTCAAGGCGGAAGCCGAAGCCGTGCTGATGGCCTACGACAAGGCTATCGCCAAGGCCCGGACCGAAGCGCAAGACGTGGTCCGCAAGACCTCCGACAGCGCCGCGAAGACGGCCGCCGATCGCCATACCGAACTCGGCACGCGGTTGGGCGATGAGATCAAGGCTGCCGAGGCCCGGGTCAACGACACCAAAAACAAGGCGCTGGCCACCATCGCTCCGGCGGCGACCGATATCGCCCTGGCCGTGATCGAACGCTTGGCCGGCGAGAAGATCGACGCCCAAGCCCTGGCGCCGGCTATCGACGCCACTCTCAAGGAACGCCGCGCATGAGCGCTTACGCCGCCGAAGCCGGCACTCATGCCGCGCCGTTCTACTTGACCCCGGAATTCTGGGTTCTCGTTGCCTTCATTATCTTCATCGCGGCAGCTGGCCCGCCCTTGTGGCGACGTATTACCGGGATGCTCGACGAACGGGCCCAGGCGATCCGCGATCGGATCGAGGAAGCCACCAAGCTTCGCGACGAGGCTCAGGCTCTCCTGTCCGATTACGAGCGCAAGCACCGCGCCGCCGTCGCCGAGGCTCAGGCCATCGTCGGCCTGGCTCGCGAGGAAGCCGAGCGGATGTCGGCCCGCGCCGTCGAAGAGCTGGAACGGTCGCTGAAGCGGCGGGAACGTCTTGCCCACGAGCGTATCGAGCAGGCCGAAGCCAAAGCCATCGACGAGGTCAAAGCCCGGGCCATCGACGTCGCCCTCGAAGCCTCGCGTCGCGTTCTGACCGAGCGCGTCACCGGCGCCAAGGCCGATGCTCTCGTCGACGCCGCCATCAAAGAGCTTCCGAAGAAGCTGGCGTCGTAGCCCGGCCGGCACTCAGCCGGCCATTTTCAACCAATCGTCTTCGCTGAGAACCGTCAGCCCGAGCTCTTTGGCCTTTTTAGCCTTGGAGCCGGCGTCGGCGCCCACCACCACGAAGTCGGTCTTCTTGGACACCGAGCCGGACACGACGGCGCCGAGTGACTCGGCCCGAGCCTTAGCTTCGTTCCGGCTCATCTTCTCAAGCGTTCCGGTGAAGACGATGGTCTTGCCGGAAATCGCCGAGGTCCCTTTCGGCGCCTGAAAATCCTCGACCGTCAGGATCTCGGCAAGCGCGTCGAGCAGCTTGCGGTTTTTGGGCTCGGCGAAGAATGCGGCGATATCGCCGGCAACCGACGGCCCGATCCCGTCGATAGAATCGAGTTCGGCATGAGCATCAGACTCCGGCTCGATCGCCGCCGCCATCGCCTCGCGCCAACGATCGAACGTCAAATAGTGCTTGGCCAAGAGCCGCGCTGTCGCCTGCCCGACTTGGCGGATGCCTAGCGCATAAATGACTCTCGGCAATGCGATCTGGCGACGCGATTCGATCGCCGCAAAAAGCTTCTCGACGGACTTCTCGCCCCAACCTTCACGGCCGCGCAGAGCCTCGGCCTTGTCCCGCAAGAGAAAAATATCGGCAGGACTACTGATCAAGCCTTCGGCCAGGAACGTCTCGATATGCTTTTCGCCGATCCCTTCGATGTCGAAGGCGTCGCGCGAGACGAAATGCTTCAGCCGCTCCAGGGCCTGGGCCGGGCACAGGAATCCGCCGGTGCAGCGCCGCGCGACTTCTCCCTCTTCCCGAACCGCGGCGCTGCCGCATTCTGGGCAGCGCTCGGGGAAGCGAAACGGGTGGCTGTTCTTGGGTCGCTTGGTGTCGATCGCGCCGACGATCTGGGGAATGACGTCGCCAGCCCGCTGCACGATGACGGTATCGCCGACACGCACGTCCTTCCGCTCGATCTCGTCCTCGTTATGCAGCGTCGCCCGGGTCACCACCACGCCGCCCACGGTCACGGGCTCAAGCTCGGCGACCGGGGTTAGCGTTCCGGTACGGCCGACCTGGATGGAGATCGCCTTTAGGACGGTTTCAGCGCGTTCGGCGGCAAACTTGTGCGCGATCGCCCAGCGCGGCGAACGACTCACCTGGCCGAGTCGTTCCTGCCAATCGAGGCGGTTGACCTTGTAGACGACGCCGTCGATGTCGTAGGCGAGCTTGGCGCGGCGTTCGCCTGTCCCGCTCCAGAACGCCAGAAGCTCTTCGAGGGTCGTGCAGAGCCTGGCCCCGGGGTCGGTCGGGAAACCACATTTAGCGAGCACCTTCAAGACGCCCTGGTGGGTCGGCGCAACCGTGTCGCTAATCTCGCCCCATCCCCACGCGAAGAACCGGAGCGGCCGTTCAGCGGTAATCGCCGGATCGAGCTGGCGAAGCGACCCGGCGGCGGCGTTGCGCGGATTGGCGAAGATCTTGTCTTCGGCCGCGGCTTGGCGCTCGTTGAGGGCCAGGAAGTCCTGACGCGTCATATAGACTTCGCCGCGGACTTCGACGACCGCGGGAACTTTCCCCTTGAGCGTCTTCGGGATCTCGACGATCTGCATGAGGTTGACGGTAATGTTCTCGCCGGTCGTGCCGTCGCCGCGGGTCGCACCCAACTTCAGACGCCCGTTCTCATAACGAAGCGACACCGACAATCCGTCGATCTTGGGCTCGGCCTCGATCTCGATGGGCGCATCGTCGGCAAGGCTCAAGAACCGCCGGATACGATCCAAGAATTCGCGGATGTCGTCTTCGGTAAAAGCATTGCCGAGCGACAGCATGGGACGGGAATGGACGACCGTGGCGAAGCCGGCCGATGGCGGCGCGCCGACTCGCTTCGATGGACTGTCGGCCCGAACCAGCGACCGAAACCGCGCCTCGATCAGGTCATTGCGGCGGCGCAGCGTATCGTATTCGGCGTCGCTGATCGTCGGCGCGTCGCGCTGGTGATAGGCCTTGTCGTGAGCGGCGATCTCGGCGGCGAGAGCCTCGAGTTCGGCCGCTGCGTCGTCCTTGGTCAAGCGCTCGACCGGCCGGTCGCGGCGCGGCGACGTCACCGCGTCGGTCCTTCGATCAAGCTCTGGGCGGCGGCCCTGGCTTCTTCGGTGACGCGCGTGCCGGCGAGCATGCGGGCGATTTCTTCCCGCCGGTCATCGGCCGAGAGCACTTCGATACGGGTGATGGCGCGGGCTTTGGCATCGGCCTTGGCGACGCGGAAGTGATGATCGGCCCGAGCCGCGACCTGGGGCGAATGGGTCACGGCCAGAACTTGAAAGTCGCCAGCGAGCTTCGCGAGGCGTTCGCCCACGGCGGAAGCCACAGCGCCGGAAACTCCGGCGTCGACCTCGTCGAAAATGATCGTCGGAATACGATCAGCCCGGGCAAGCACGACCTTCAACGCGAGCATCAGGCGGGCCAGCTCGCCGCCGGAGCTGACTTTGTTCAAAGGCCCTGGCGGAACGCCCGGATTGGTAGCGATCCGGAAATCGACGGCATCCTGACCGCTCGGCCCCCAGGCCGCTTCGTCCAACGCTTCGACCGCCGTGGCGAATCGGGCTTGGCCAAGCTTGAGGGGCTTCAATTCTTTGGCGATGGCCGTATCGAGCTTGCCGGCGGCGTCGCGCCGCGCCTTGCCCAGGCGTCCGGCGACGTTGGCGTACGCGGCAGCGGCGACAGCCTCGGCCTTCTTCAAGGCGTCCAGTCCTCCGGCGCCACCGTCGATCGCCTCAAGCTTGGCGACAAACTCGTCGCGAACCCGCGGCAGGTCATTGGTCGTCACGTTGTGCTTGCGCGCCAGGGCCCGCAACGCGAAGAGCCGTTCCTCGATCTCTTCCAAGCGCTTCGGGTCGAGATCGATGCTTCGGCCGAAGCGCGCCAGAAACGCCCGGGCCTCACCGACATCGGTGCGGGCCCGCTCGAGCGCGTCGCTGGCCGGCTCCAGGCCTTCGGCTTTCGCCGCGAGCCGTTGGAGATGCCGGAGAGCAGCGCCGATCGCCGCCTCGACGCCGCGCCCCTCGGCCAATTCGCCGTCGGCTCGGGTCAGGGATTCGATTACGGCCTCGCCGGACTGAAGCAAGGCGCGGGTCTTGGCGAGAGACGATTCTTCGTCGGGCTTGGGATCGAACGCGGTCAACTCACCGGCCGCATGACGAACGAACTCTTCGTCGCGCCGGGCCGTCGCGGCTTGCTCTTCCGCCGCGTCGCGAGCGGCCTTGGCATTTCGCCACGTCTTCCAGGCCACCTCGACGTCGAGCCGCACCGGATCGAGCCCGGCGTGACTGTCGAGGAGCATGCGATGGGTCGCGGTCGAGAGCAGCCGCTGGTTTTCGAACTGGCCGTGAATATCGACCAAGGTCTCGCCGACCCGCCGCAAGAGACCGATGCTCGCCGGCTGATCGTCAATGAAAGCGCGGGACCGACCGTCGGCCGAAACCACCCGGCGCAAGATCATGGTGTTGCCGTCGGACTCAATTCCTTGTTCAGTCAGGATCGCGTGGACCGGATGATCAGCCTCGATCTCGAAGGCCGCGGCGACAACGGCTTCGGCGGCGCCGTGACGCACCAACCCCGCCTCGGCGCGCGCGCCAAGAGCCAGTCCCAAAGCATCTAAAAGAATCGATTTGCCGGCGCCCGTCTCGCCAGTCAGAACCGCTAGGCCTGACTGGAACTCGACTTCGAGGCGATCGATAAGAACGACGTCGCGGATGGCCAGAGTGCGGAGCATGACGCCCGCAACTCTACCAAATCTTGTACCAAGGCTCAGCTGTCTTGCGAGCCGGCTGGCCGCCTTCGACCAGCGCGAAGGCATCCTCGTACCAGACGTTTCCAGGGAAGTTATGGCCCAGAATGGCGGCCGTCCGCCGGGCGTCGTCTTTAAGGCCGAGCGCCATATAGGATTCGATCAGGCGCATCAGGGCTTCCGGGACGTGGGTCGTCGTCTGATAGCCGTCGATCAAGGCCTTGAAACGGTTGATGGCCGCCAGATATTGGCCCTGCTGCTGATACCACCGGCCGATGTTCATTTCCTTGCCGGCGAGGTGATCGTTGGTCAGGTCGAGCTTGATCTTGGCGTCCCGGGCATAGGTCGAGGTCGGGAAGCGTCGGACCAGTTCGCCGAGCGTCGCCACCGCCTGCTGGGTCATCTTCTGATCGCGGGACACGTCCGAGATCTGCTCGTAGTAGCAGAGCGCCTTCAGATAGTAGGCGTAGGGCGTGTCGCGATTCGACGGATGGAGCTGGATGAACCGATCGAGCGCGACGATGGCGTCGTCATAGGCGTTTCGCTCGTACTGCGAGAAGGCCGCCATAAGCTGGGCCCGTGTCGCCCAAGCCGAATACGGATGCTGGCGCTCGACCTCATCAAAAAGCTTCGCGGCCACCGCGAACTCGCGCTTCTCGAGCGCATTCATCGCCGAGTTGTAGAGGGTCTCGACCGGCTTCTCGACGTAGGGGTCTTTTTCTTCCCCCGCGCAAGCCGCAAGCAACAGAGCGATGGCGATCGCCGCAAGACGTCCGGACATGCCTCGTGCACTCATTATGGTTCTAGGGTATCTCGCCCCCGCGGGAGCGGATAGTACGCGAAATCGAACGCAAACCAACCCCGGCCGCGACGCTCCGGGGTCAGTCGAACGATAGGAAAATCGGGCTAACGGCCGATGGCAGCGAGGGCCGGCGCCTCAAGGGCCAGATCGTCGTGAGCAAAGCCCATGGACGATTCGGCGGGTACAAAGTCCATCGACCACGCGTCTCGCTGCTCGAACAACGCATGCAGCAGGCGATTGTTAAGGCCGTGACCCGAGCGGACCCCATCGAATGATCCCAAGATCGTGGCTCCGGCGAGATAGAGATCGCCAACCGCGTCGAGCGCCTTGTGGCGCACGAACTCGTCGGCAAAGCGCAACCCGCCTTCATTGAGGACGCGGTCGCCGCTCATCACGACGGCGTTATCGAGCGAACCACCCAGGGCGAACCCCGCGGCGCGCAGTTTTTCAATATCGTCGAGGAACCCGAAAGTTCGGGCCCGGGCCAACTCGCGCTTGAAGGTGCCGTTGACGAGACCGAGCGAGACGCGCTGCGGTTTCACGGCGGCCTTGCGATATTCGACTTCGATATTGACCGAGAACCCCTGCCCCGAACGGAGCGTAGCGCGGCCGTCGCCGTCTTCGACGGTGACCGACTTCTCGATCCGAATGGCATGCTTGGGCGCGGCTTGTTCGATCGTGCCGACGCTCTCGATCAAAGAGACGAAGGGTTCGGAGCTACCGTCGAGGATCGGAACTTCCGGCCCATCGACTTCGATGATGACGTTGTCGACATGACAGCCGGCCAATGCCGCCATCAGGTGTTCGACGGTACCAATCGTCACGCCCGCATCGACGCCGAGCGTCGTGCAGAGCCGCGTGTCGCGCACGTATTCGAAGCGCGCCGGGATCGGGGCGCTGCCAGAAATATCGGTGCGGTGGAAAATGATTCCGGTATTCGGAGCGGCAGGCTTCAGCGTCAAAGACGCGGGCCGGCCACCATGCAGTCCAATGCCGGAGCAACGAACCGCCGCCTTCAGCGTCACTTGCGAGGCAAATCCGGAGCTGCGAGTCGGTCGCGTTTTGGCGCTTCCGATGAAAGTCTTCATCACGTTAGTCCCCCGTCCCTTAACGCCGTCATCGAGTCCCTGGGACATGGATGTTTTCAGCGGGATTCCAAGCATCTTCCGGTCCCGCGTCGCTTCGGGGGTTTTGTACCGGCAACCCCCGAAGCACTCAAATCAATCATTGTTACAGATTGTTAGCCGATTTCGGCCACCGGTTCAGTTGGCCTGACGGCGTAGAAAGGCCGGAATATCGAGGAGATCGTCCTCGTTCCGGGTAGAGACCACCCGTTCCGCCGGTTCGATCGCCCCGAGCCGAGGTTCGGCCTTGGGACGCTGGATTTCGACGGCCGGAGCCGATTCGGCAACAACCGGCCGACGCTCTGGGGCCCTGGTCGGGGCCGGAGCCGAAGCTTGGAGCTGCTGCGCTTGCGGGGTAGCCCGTCCGATCCCCGTCACCCGGGTGAACAAACTAGGACCGCTGACCCGGATGGTCGGACGCTTCCCAAAAGCCACCAGATCGACTTGCGGCTGGGGCTGCGCGTTGGTGATCGCCGCCTCGTTGAAGGGGTCGGCCGTCATGCCCATCCCGCCACCGACTTCGACCGGCGGAGGGGCAATAAAGGCTTCCTTCGGAGCGGGCGCTGCCTTGGGAGCAACGACCGCCGCCGGAGCAACCGGCTGCGGCAACGGTTCGGCGACGAGAGGAGCAGGAGCCGGCATCGGCGCAGGCGCCGGGCGAACGAGCTCGGCCGGAACCGAGGCAGCCGGAGACGCCGCGATCGCCTTATCGGCGGCCGCGATGGCTTCAGCGATCGGTTGGTCGCCCTCGGCCGCGCGAATCGGAACGATTTTCGGCAGAGGCTCCGGACTGGCTTCCATGGTCGGCAAGGACTTCCGCTTCCATTCCGGACGGACGATGGAATCGGTCACCGGAGGCGTCGCACGCTGCTGGCCGAGCTTCATGCCAGTCGACACGATCGACACCCGGATCCGCCCTTCGAGGTCAGCTTCGAAGCTGGAGCCGAAGATGATCTGGGCTTCTTGGTCGACTTCGGCGCGGATGCGATTGGCCGCTTCGTCGACTTCGAACAGGGTGAGATCGGGCCCGCCAGTGATGTTGATCAGCACGCCGGTCGCCCCGCTCATCGACACGTCGTCGAGGAGCGGATTAGCGATCGCCGCTTCGGCGGCATCCAAGGCGCGACGTTCGCCGGAGGCTTCGCCGGTTCCCATCATCGCTTTACCCATCTCGCTCATGACAGCGCGGACGTCCGCGAAGTCGAGGTTGATGAGGCCCGGCATGACCATCAGGTCGGTAATGCCACGCACGCCCGAATAGAGAACGTCGTCGGCCATCTTGAAGGCGTCCGCGAAGGTCGTCTTCTCGTTGGCGACTCGGAACAGGTTCTGGTTCGGGATGATGATGAGCGTATCGACATACTGCTCAAGCTCAGAGATTCCAGCCTCGGCGACTCGCATCCGGTGAACGCCTTCGAACTGGAAGGGCTTGGTCACGACGCCGACGGTCAAGATGCCTTGCTCGCGAGCGGCCCGGGCAATCACTGGAGCAGCGCCCGTGCCGGTACCACCGCCCATGCCGGCGGCAATGAACAGCATGTTGCTGTCCTGGAGCTGAGCCAGGATCTGTTCGAGCGACTCATCGGCCGCGGCTTGGCCGACGTCGGGACGCGACCCGGCGCCGAGACCGCGGGTAACATTGACGCCAAGCTGGATGCGACGCTCGGTGCGCGACGAAGCAAGCGCCTGAGCGTCGGTGTTAGCGACGACGAAGTCGACTCCCTTCAAGTCGGCCTCGATCATGTTGTTGACGGCGTTGCAGCCAGCGCCGCCGACTCCGATTACAGTAATCTTCGGTTTCATTTGGACCACATCGTTGGCTTGAGGAACGGTCAGGTTGAGGGTCATCGTCGTCTCCTGGTTGTATGGAAATTGCGGACCGTTCCGAGAACATTGATGTCCCGGTTATACGGTCGGTCGATTCCGAAAGCCCGGATGGGCCCGCGGACAGCCTCGCCCTGGGTTAGAAAGCGCGACATTAAAAGTTGTCTCGAATCCATTGGCCGAATCGGCTCCACCGGCCGACCTGTTCGGCCGCCGGTCGATAGGCGCCGGGAGGATCCACTGCCACGGTCATCGCGGCCGAGTGGACAAGTCCGGCGCAGGTTGCAAAGGCGGGACCAGAAACGGCTTCGGCGAGCCCAGTGAAGTGGCGCGGCCGGCCGAGGCGGACCTGCTTGTCGAGAGCCATGGCGGCGAGATCGCGGACTCCGGCGAGCTGGCTTGCGCCGCCCGTCAGCACGACCCGTCGGCCGGCGACTTTGTCAAAGCCGGCAGTCTCAAGACGAGCCCGGGCCATTTCGAAGATCTCTTCGATGCGCGGCCGGATAATCCCGACGAGCATCGAGCGCGGCACCTGGCTGGTCTCGCCCGATTCCAATTCGCCGATCTGCGGAACCTTGAGCATCTCTCGATCGTCGTGGGCGGCCGGGACGGCGCTGCCGTACAGCGTCTTCATGCGCTCGGCATGGGTGATCGGAGTCGAAAGGCCACGGGCGATGTCGTTGGTGACGTGGACTCCGCCGACCGGAACGCTATCGGTGTGGACGAGCTCGCCATCGAAGAAGACCGCGATCGAGGTCGTCCCGCCGCCCATGTCGATTAGCGTCACGCCGAGCTGACGCTCGTCTTCCACGAGGCAGGCCAGCGCCGAGGCGTAGGACGACACGACTTCGGTTTCAACTTCGAGGTGGCAGCGGCCGATACAGGTCCGCAAGTTGCGGATCGCGCCGGCGGCGGCGCTGACCATGTGCAGGTTGACACCGAGGCGTTCCCCGGACATGCCGCGCGGATCGCGCACGCCGCGCACGCCGTCGATAGCGTAGCCGACCGGGATCGCGTGAATCACTTCGTGATCGGCAGGAACACCGTCCGGTCCGGCCGCAGGCTCGAGAATGCGGCGCAGGTCGGTGTCTCCGACCAGATGGCCGGCAATCGCGATCTCGTAGGAGATGAGCTTCGACTGCGGCGCGCCGGCGGAAATATTGACGATGACCTCGCGGACCGTTTCTCCAGCCATCTTTTCGGCGGCTTCGACCGTCGAACGAATGGCGGTTTCCGCGGCTTCCATGTCGGCGATCGCGCCAGAGCGCACGCCGCGCGAGGCGTGATGGCCAATACCGATGATTTCGGGGCCCTTCTCGTCACCGATGGTCGCGACAAAGCAGGCAAGCTTGGCCGAGCCGACATCGAGCGCGCAGACGAGGCCGCTGCGGTTCTTTCTGTGGTGTCCGTTCCGTTTCATCACAATACGTTCTCCATAATCCGACACTCGCCTCGTCCTAAGTCTTTCGTCCCGCCACCGGTGCGTCGGGCTCGGCCTCACGGCCCTTCCGCACGATGACGCGATCGGGAAGACGGAGGTCGAGCATCTGGACGTTGCGTTCCAAAATGCCGTTGTCACGCTCGTAGACGGCCAGCCGCGCCCAGGCGACTTCGGCGTTGTCTTCGGGCAGTTGCACGTCGACGCCGTTGTCGAGGCGCAAATTCCAACGCCGCGCCCCGATCCGCACCGCCGCCTTGACCCGCATCATGAGTTGCGGCTCGGCAGCCAAGGTGCGGAGAAGTTCGGCGGTATGCGACGGGGCGTCATCGCCGACGACAACCAGCAAATCGTTGAAGCGCTCGATCTGTGGCGTCTCGATGACGTGTCCGCCATGGTCGATCATGGCGAAGCGACCGCGGCGTTGCCAGATCGCCAACGGCGTGCGCTCGACCAGACTGACGGTTACGGTCGAAGGCAGTTGACGCGACACCGTCACCGACTGGATCCAGGGCAAGGCCTCGATCCGCGTACGAACTTCGTCGGGATCGAAGGCGAAAATCGGATCGCCGCGCGCCAGCTGCACGGCATCGAGAAGTTGGGCCGTGGAGGTCTCGCGCCGGCCGCGCACCAATACTTCGTCGACGGCGAAACCGGCATGGGTCGTAGCGGCGATGGCCCACCATTTGACGGTAAGGATTGCGCGCTCGCCCGCACTCGATTCCCAGATCCACCAGCCGGCTCCACCAACGCCGATCACGGCGGCGGCAACGAGCCCGACGGTGATCATCGGGAAGCGCCGTTTGCGGCGCCGATAGGCGCCGTCTTGCGCGCTCATGTGTCGTACTCCGCGTTCTCGACCATCCAGACGCACAGGTCCTCGAACGAAATCTTGGCGTAGGCCGCCTGTTCGGGAACGAGCGACGTCGGCGTCATGCCGGGTTGGGTGTTGATTTCGAGCAGATATAGATTGCGGCCGTCGTAGCGAAAATCGGCGCGTGAGACGCCGCGACAGCCCAGCGCCCGATGGGCGCGGACGGCGATGTCTTTGGCCTCGGCAGCGACCGACTCGGCGAGCGGCGCCGGAATCTTGTGGGTCGATCCGCCCGGCGCATACTTGGCTTCGTAGTCGTAGAAGCTCCGTTCGGACGAAATCTCGGTGACGGCGAGGGCCCGATCGCCCATGACGCCGACGGTCAGCTCGCGACCCGGAATGAACGGCTCAGCCATCAAGGTCAGACCATGAGCCCAGGTCGACACGTCGACCGGCGCGGCGTTTTCGCCGGTATTGACGATGTGGACGCCGACGCTCGAGCCTTCGTTGCGCGGCTTCACGACATAAGGGCGCGGCAACGGATCGCCCGCCAGCATGTCGGGCCGGCCGACGATCTTGTGCTCGACGACCTGGATGCCGGCCTCGCGGAACATCGTTTTGGCGGTCGGCTTGTCCATGGCCAAGGCCGAAGCCAGGAGACCGGAATGCGTGTACGGGATCTCCAGAATATTGAGCAGCCCCTGGATGCAGCCGTCTTCGCCGTAACGTCCATGCAGCGCGTTGAAAACGACGTCGGGACGCGGGAAGAGGCGGGCGAGCAGCGTTCCGACGTCCCGTTGCACGTCGATCGCCGTGACTTGGTAACCAGCGTCGCCGAGGGCGCGCGCCACCGCGCCGCCGCTGACCAGCGACACTTCGCGTTCGGACGACCAGCCGCCCATCAAGACCGAAACATGACGCGTCATTGCGGGCCTCCCGCGGCGGGAACGCCGATGCGGCGAATTTCCCATTCCAGCGCGATACCGCTCGCCTCGAGGACGCGACGTCGCACTTCGTCGCCCAGCCCTTCGAGATCCGCCGCCGTCGCCGATCCGAGATTGACCAGGAAATTGCAGTGCTTGTCGGAGACTTGGGCGCCGCCGCGCTTAATGCCGCGGCAACCGGCCTGGTCGATCAGTTCCCAGGCCTTGGCGTTCGGCGGATTGACGAAGGTCGATCCACCGGTCGCGGTTCGGACCGGCTGGGTGTCTTGGCGGGTGCTTTGAATCTCGGCCATGCGGCGACCGATCGCCGCCTTGTCGCCGTGTCGGCCGCGAAGACGCGCCGCGACGAAGATCCAGCTGTTCGGGACGCCCGAATGGCGATAGCTGAAGCCGAGGCCGTTTGCGTCGATGCCGTGACGAATGCCGTTGCGGTCGATGGCTTGCGCCTCGGTCGCCATGTCTTTGATTTCGGCGCCAAAGGCTCCGGCGTTCATGCGGAGCGCGCCGCCGATCGTGCCCGGAATGCCCGAGAGAAATTCTAACCCGGCGAAGCCGGCGTCTCGAGCGGCGACGGCCACATGCAGACCAACCGCCGCAGCACCGACGACGAGATCGTTGCCCTCGACCCGGATCTCATCAAAGCCCGGGCCTAAGCGAACGACCACACCAGGAACCCCGCCGTCGCGGATCAGAAGATTGGCGCCGAGGCCGAGCACCGTCAGCGGCACGTCGGCCGGCAATTCGTTCAGGAAGTCGGCGAGGTCCTTGCGATCGGCGGGACGGAACAAGACTTCGGCCGGACCACCGACCCGGAACCACGTCATCTTGGCGAGCGGCGCATTGGCGGTGAGCCCGCCCCGCGTCGGAGGCAGACGATCGATGAGATGCGGAAGTGTGCGTTGTTTCGCCATCATGGCTCAGGTCCTTCCCGCCTGCGCCCGATCGGTCCCGGCCAAGCGTTCGACCTCGCCCGGCAGGGCATGCGCCCAACCCGTGATCGAGCCCGCGCCCAAGCACACGACGTAGTCGCCCGAGCGCGCTTCGTGGAACACAAGCGGCGCGAGCGCTTCGGGAGATTCGAGCGCCACGACCTGGCGGTGGCCGCGGGCCCGAAGCCCTTCGACCAAAGCATCGCGATCTGCGCCGGCGATCGGCTCTTCGCCCGCCGCATAGACGTCGGCGACGACGACGACATCGGCATCGTTGAAGCAGGTACAGAAATCCTCGAAGAGATCCTTCAACCGGCTGTAGCGATGCGGCTGGACCACGGCGATGACGCGGCCCGAACAGATCAAGCGCGCCGCTTTCAGGACGGCGGCGATCTCGACCGGGTGATGACCATAGTCGTCGATGACCGAGATCCCGAGCGGCTCTCCGGTCTTGGTGAAGCGACGCTTGACCCCGGTGAAGGTCGCAAGCGCGCGCTTGAGAGCCTCTTCCGGAACGTTCATCTCGTGAGCGATCGCGACCGCCACCAAGGCGTTCTGCGCGTTGTGAGCGCCGAACATCGGTAGCATCAATTTGGAAATCGTCCGCGTCGTGTCGGTCTTGCGGTCGGCGATTACGGCATCGAAGGTCATGCCGTCCTGGCCCATTTCAAGATTGGCACAGCGCACGTCGGCCTGTGGGCTGAACCCGTAGGTCACGATGCGACGGTCGGCGAGCTTCGGGATCATCGCCTGGACTTCGGGATGATCGACGCAAAGGACGGCGAAGCCATAAAAGGGAATGTTCTCGACGAAGGCCGCGAAGGCGGCGCGCAACGCGTCGAAGTCGCCGTAATGCGCCATATGCTCGCGGTCGATGTTGGTGACCACGGCGATGGTCGCCGGCAGGCGCAGGAAGCTTCCGTCCGACTCGTCGGCCTCTGCGACGACCCAATCGCCATTGCCGAGGCGCGCGTTCGAGCCCCAGGCATTGATGATGCCGCCGTTGATGACCGTCGGATCCATGCCGGCCGTGTCGAGCAATTGCGCCAGCAACGAGGTCGTCGTCGTCTTGCCATGAGTGCCGGCAACAGCGATCGACCATTTCAGGCGCATCAGCTCGCCGAGCATCTCGGCGCGACGGACCACCGGAACAAGCTTGCGACGCGCCGCTACGACTTCGGGATTGTCCGCCGCGACCGCCGACGACACGACGACGACTTGAGCGTCGCCGACGTTTTCTTCGCGATGACCGATGGCGACTGGAATGCCGCGGGCCCGCAACTGTTTGACCATCGTGGTCTCGGACAGATCGCTGCCCTGGACCGTATAGCCGAGCGTGCGCAGCACTTCGGCGATGCCGCTCATGCCGATGCCGCCGATGCCGACGAAATGGATCGTGCCGATTTCGAGCGGAAGCGCTTTCATGCGGCCTCCCGTCCGAGATTGGTCGACTTGCCATTGGGCAGCAGTTCGCAGACGACGTCGGCGAGACGGATCGCCGCATCCGGGCGGCCCACGGCGCGGGCGCAAGCCGCAGCGCGTTCCAACATGATCGGCAAGCCGACGAGGGATTCAATGCGGGCGGCGAGCGCTTCGGGCGTGAACGAATCCTGCGGGATCGTCCACCCGGCGCCGGCTTCGCTAAGTGCATCGGCGTTGGCGGCTTGGTGGCCGTCGATGGCGTGCGGATAGGGAACGAGGATCGCCGGCCGGCCGACGGTCGTCAGTTCGGCCACGGTCGAAGCTCCTGACCTGGTGATCACGAGCTGCGCCGTAGCCAAGCGCTCGGTGACGTCGGAGAAGAACGTCGCCAGGGTTGCGTCGAGAGGAATGGCACGATAGGCGGCGCGCACGGCGTCGATGCTTTCTGGCCGGCATTGCTGGACGATCACGATGCGCTGGCGCAACGCATCGGGAAGCAGCGCCAGGGCCTGCGGCACAACGTCGCCGAACACCTGGGCGCCTTGGCTGCCGCCGAGGACGAGAATCTGAATCGGCTGGCTTGCCATCACCGGCTGATAGGGCGCGGTCCGGGCTTGGGCGACGACACTGCGGATCGGCATGCCGGTGCGAATGACTTTGCCAGCAACCTCGTCAGAAATGCCACGCGACTTTTCGAAGGACGTCGCGATCCGATCGACCCGCGACGCCAGCAAGCGATTGGCGCGGCCGAGGACCGCGTTCTGCTCATGCAAGGCCGTCGGAAAACCTGAGAAGCTCGCCGCCAGCATCGTCGGCACCGAGGCATAGCCGCCGAAACCGACGACAGCATCGGGCCTGATCCGCTTGAGGACCGACCGGGCTTGAAGGGTTCCGAAGGCAAGCGCCGACGCGCTCATGACACGTTCCGCAAACCGCCGACCAACGAAGCCGCTGGCCCGAATACGATAGGTGTCGACGTTGGTGAGGCCGGAGACCAGCGCGTCGCCGCGCTTGTCGGTGATGACCGCGAGCTTGTGGCCGCGACCGGCAAGCTCGACCGCCAAGGCCTGAGCCGGAAAGACATGACCGCCGGTTCCGCCGGCGGCGAGCGCGACCAGAGCCGGACGTGGACTCATCGGACGTGCCCCTCACCCGGTCGCTCGCGGGTCAGCGCCAAGAACATGCCCATGCCGAGAGCCAGGGCGAGGGCCGACGAGCCGCCATAGGAAATGAACGGCAGCGTCATGCCTTTCGGCGGAATCAAGCGGATGCTCGACGCGATGTTGACGAAGGTCTGGATTCCGAACTGCGCCAATAAACCGCAGCCGGCGAGAAGCCCGAAAAGGTCGTCGCCGCGCAGCAAGCGCGCGAAACCGCGCAACATCACGAAGGCGAACAGCGCCACCAACGCGAGACAGACCACAATGCCGAATTCCTCGCCAGCCACCGCGAACACGAAGTCCGCATGAGCGTCGGGAAGATGGGCTTTGACCTGACCCTCGCCGGGTCCGCGCCCGAAGAAGCCGCCGCTGCGGAATGCTTCGAGGGATTGCGAGACCTGGAAGTTGTCGCCGACGCTGGAGTCGAAAAATCTGTCGAAGCGGCTGCGGACGTGGGGAAAGGCGTAATAGAACGTCACCGCCGCGCCCCCGATGCCGATACCCAGGAACACCACCCAGGCCATTGGCAAGCCGGCGAGGAACAACTGCGCGCCCCACACCAAGGCGACGACCATGGTCATCCCGACGTCTGGCTGCGTCAGGAGCGTGAGACCCACCATCGCCAACAATCCAGCGGCGATGGCGCGGCCCGGAAATGTTTCTTCGTCGCGGCGTTTGGCGAGCAACCACGCCGTGACCACGATGAAACAGGGCTTCACGAATTCGGATGGTTGAACCGAAAGGCCGCCCAGCGACAGCCAGCGGGTCGCGCCTTTGACCTCGAAGCCGATGAATGGCGTCAACGCGGTCGCGGCGAGCGCCACCAGGAATCCGGCCACAGCGACCCGCAACACGCCGCGCGGCGCGAGAAGCGAGGTCAGCATCATGATGACGACGGCGAGGCTCAGGAATCCGAATTGACGGCGGGCGAAGTAGAAGCGATCGAGCCCCATCCGCTCGGCGACCGCCGGCGTCGCCGCCAAGGCGAGCACGCAGCCGACGACGATGAGCAGCAGGATCGCCGCCAAGGCCCAACGATCGACCGTCCACCACCAACGGGCGACGAGGCTCTGGTCGGTACGGTCTACGACCAACATCAGACCAGCTCCCGGGTACGTTCGCCGGACCGGGCCACGGCCCCGCCTTGGGCACGGGGCAGAGCCCGAACCAAGTCGACAAAGATTTGTCCGCGCTCTTCGAAGTCACGGAATTGATCGAAGGACGCACAGGCCGGCGACAACAGGACGACGGCGTCGGCGATCCCATCGGCAAGCGCCGCGGCGCGGGCTTCGGCAAGAGCGATAGCGAGCGTGCCGCATTTACGAACCGCGACGTGACCTTCGAGCTCTTTGGCAAACGCATCGGCGGCTTCGCCGATCAGGAACGCCCGGCGGACCGGGCCAAGATGCGGCATGACCAGCTCGAGGCCGCCCTCTTTCGGACGGCCACCGGCGATCCAATAAATCGTTTGATATGAGGCGAGCGCTTTGGCCGCCGCATCGGGGTTCGTCGCCTTGCTGTCGTTGACGTAGGCGACACCGTCGATGACGGCGATGCGCTCCTGACGATGCGCGAGACCAGGGAAGCTGCGAATGGCGTCAGCAATGCGCGCCGGAGCCAGGCCGAGTGCCTTGGTCGCCGCATACGCCGCCGCCGCGTTCTGCCAATTGTGGGCGCCGGGGAGCGTCGCGACCGTCCGCAGATCGATAACGGATACCGCTTGATCGCCGGTGGCGTCGAACAGGATGCCATCGAGGACATGGACGCCGTGCTGTGTCTGACGAGTCGTCGAGATTTCCACGACCGTTGGGCCGTCGGACGTGCGCAGAGTTTCGGCGAGCCGGCGGCAATGATCGTCGTCGATGCCGATGACGGCGGTCGATGCCGCGTCCTGGCGCGCGAAGATTCGTGCCTTGGCGGCGATATAGCCATCCATCCCGCCGTGACGGCCGAGATGGTCGGGCGTGATGTTCAAAAGAACGGCGACATCGAAGGCCAGCGCCCGGGTGATGTCGAGCTGGTACGACGAGGCTTCGAGCACATAGGCGCCGTCTTGGCCAAGAGGCTCCAAAGCCAGAGCCGAGGTGCCGAGGTTGCCGCCGACTTGGACCGGACGCCGGGCCGCCGCGACGATGTGACCGATCAAGGCCGTCGTCGTCGACTTGCCGTTGGTACCGGTGATGCCAACGTAGGTCGCGTCTGGCTGCGCTCCGGCCAGAAGATCGAAATCCGAAATGATCGGACAGCCCACGGCGCGCGCGATCACGACGAGCGGATGAGGTTTGGGATGCAAGTGCGGAATGCCCGGGCTCAGAACCAAGGCCGCGACGCTGCGCCACTCGATGCCGGCGAGATCGCGGCAGGCCAAGCCTTGCGCTTCGGCGGCGGCACTGGCCGGCGCGTAATCGTCCCAAGCCTCGACGCGAGCCCCGCCCGCAGCCAGGGCTTTGGCCGCGGCAACGCCGGTACGGCCGAGTCCGAGCACGGCGACGGTCCGATTGGCATAGGCGGAGATACGGATCATCTCGCCCTCACCGGAGTTTCAGCGTCGCCAACCCGGCGAGCCCGAGGATGACGGCGATGATCCAAAAGCGAATGACGATGGTGGCCTCGGCCCACCCCTTCTTTTCGAAGTGATGGTGCAAAGGCGCCATCCGGAAAATCCGTTTGCCGGTCAGCTTGAACGATGCGACCTGCACGATCACCGAGACGGTCTCGAGGACGAACAAGCCGCCGACGATGGCGAGCACCAATTCGTGCTTGGTGATGACGGCGACGGAACCCAGCGCTGCGCCGAGCGCGAGCGAGCCGGTGTCGCCCATGAAGATGCGGGCCGGTGGAGCGTTGAACCAGAGAAAGCCGAGGCCGCCGCCGACCAGAGCGCCACAGAAGACGGCAAGCTCACCCGAACCCGCCACATAATGGAGCTGCAGATAGTTCGCGAAGATCGAGTTGCCGACGAGATACGCGACCAGGGCGAAGACGACACCCGCGATCATCACTGGAACGATGGCGAGGCCGTCGAGGCCGTCCGTCAGATTGACGGCGTTGGAGGATCCGACCACCACGAAGACGACGACGGCGGCGAACATCCAGCCGAGATCGACGAGCACGCTCTTGAAGAACGGCACGGCCAGAGTCGTCGCGAACGGCGCCGGCAGACTGCGAATCAACCAGACCGCAACCACCAAGCCGACCGCGATTTCCAACAGCAACTTCAGTTTGGCCGGGAGCCCGACGCTCTTCCGCCGGGTCACTTTCAGATAGTCGTCGGCAAAGCCGATAGCGCCGAAACCGATCGTCGTGCAGAGCGCGACCCACACATACGAATTGGTGAGATCGGCCCAGAGCAGCGTCGATACCGCGAGCGCGATCAGGACCATCAACCCGCCCATCGTCGGCGTGCCCTGTTTGCTCTGTAGATGGCTTTCCGGTCCGTCGGTGCGGATCGGCTGGCCGCCTTTTTGATGGCGAACCAGGGCCACGATGAGTCGCGGCCCGATGATGAAGCTCAGGATGAGCGCGGTGATAACGGCGCCGCCGGTGCGGAACGTCAAATACCGAAAAACGTTGAACGCCGAGATCTGATCGGCGAGCGGGAACAGGAGGTGATACAGCATGGCTCGCCCTACCCCCGCGCCCGCGCGACGAGCGCTTGAACGACGGCGCCCATTTTGCTTCCGGCCGATCCTTTGACCGTCACGACGTCGCCAGAGCGGATCGCGGCGGCGACGATGGGCGCGAGCGCCGCCGACGTCGCGGCATGCGCGCCCAAACGGGACTTCGGAAGTCGCGCCGCCAGGCGCGCCATTTCGTGACCCGATGCAAAGACGAGATCGATGCGATTGGCTTCGATCGCCGCAGCCAAGCCTTCGTGCAAGCGTCCGGAGTCCGCGCCGAGCTCAAGCATGTCGCCGAGCACGGCGATCCGTCGCCCGCCGTTCCCAACCGCGGCACGGCCGAGGACGGCCAAGGCGGCTTCGATAGAGACCTGGCTTGCGTTGTAGCTTTCGTCGATGAGCGCGAACGATCCGCTGGCGAGATCGACGGTTTGACGTCGTCCCCGTCCGGCCATGGCTTCGAGCCGCGGCAAGCGTTCGGCGGCATCGAGAACGTCGGCGCCAATCGCGGCGACAGCGGCCAAAACGGCGACGCTGTTCACAACCCAATGCGGTCCCGGAATCGACAGGCGGTATTCGAGGCGCCGTCCGAAGACTTCGGCCGTGACATCGGAATGATCTGGACCGAGCGTGGCATCAAGGACTCGGGCTTGGGCCTCGGCGTGACGGCCGAACCCAACCAAGCGGGCACAGCCGGCGGCACGCGCCGCGGCGGCCAGACGCTCGAAATGCGGATTGTCACGAGGCAGAACGGCGGCACCGTTGCGATCGAGACCGGCAAAGATTTCGGCCTTGGCGGCGGCGATCGCTTCTACCGACTCGAAATGTCCGGCGTGGACCGCCTCGACCGTGGTGATGACCGCGACGAGAGGACGCAGCAATTGCGACAGCGGCGTGATCTCTCCGCCGTGATTCATGCCGACCTCGAACACGCCAAACGCCGAGTCCGGAGCAAGACGTGCCAACGACAACGGCAGACCCCAATGATTGTTGAGGTTGCCCTCGCTGGCCGCCGTCGGACCTTGGCCGCCAAGCACATAGCGAAGCGCTTCTTTCACGCCGGTTTTGCCGACGCTGCCGGTGACGGCGACGATGCGCCCCGGGCAGCGGTTGCGGGCTTGGCGGGCAAGGTTACCGAGCGCGGCGAAGCTATCGCCAACAACGAGCAGCGGACTGTCCGCGCCAACGCCGTCGGGAATGCGATGGACGACCGCGGCGGCAGCGCCGGCGTCCAAAGCTTTCGCGACAAAGTTGTGGCCGTCGTGATTCGGACCGACCAGCGCAACGAACAGATCACCCGGGCGAACCGCGCGATTGTCGATGGCGACTCCGGTCGTCTCGAAAGGACGCGTCGCCCGTCCGCCAGTCGCTTCGACCGCATCGGCCGAAGTCCAGAGCACGGCGGTCGGAGTGAAGGACGCGACGCCGTTCATGGCCGCGCCTCGCCGAGGGCCGCACCGACAGCTTCAGCATCGTCGAAGGGAATGATGGTCGGGCCGACGATCTGGCCGCGCTCGTGGCCTTTGCCGGCGACGACGAGAACATCACCCTGACGAAGTTCGGACACAGCCGCAGCGATCGCTTGGCGCCGGTCGCCGATTTCGCGCGCGCCCTGACAGCCGGCAAGAATTTCGCGACGGATGTCGGCGGGATCTTCGCTGCGCGGATTGTCGTCGGTGACGAAAACGCGATCGGCGAGCTGCGCGGCGATATGGCCCATCTCCGGCCGCTTGCCGGGATCGCGGTCGCCGCCGCATCCAAAGACGACGACGAGACGACCGGAGGCATGAGGCCGCAACGCCGCCAGCGCGCTGGTCAGGGCATCAGGCGTATGGGCGTAGTCGACGAAGATCGGAGCGCCGCTCGGGTGCCGGCCGACCAATTGCATCCGGCCTTGCACACCTTCGAGTTGCTCGATGGCAGCTTGGGTTTCGTCGGCGTCCTCGCCGCAGGCAATAGCGAGGCCGAACGCTGCCAGCGCATTGGCGGCTTGGAACGTGCCGATCAACGGAAGCTGCATGGTCCGGTCCTTGCCCATAACCGTCAGGCGAAGGACTTGGCCGTCCGTGACCGGCTCGACGCCGTGAAGGCGGATATCGCGACCGGCCTTTCCGAAGGCGATGACGCGATGGCCGCGTTGCCGACAGGTGGCATCGAGGGCCTCGAAATACGGCGTGTCGGCGTTAAGGACGGCTCCGCCGCCCGGCGCCATGACGTCCGAAAAGAGGCGGCGCTTGGCGTCGAAATACGCGTCCATCGAGCCGTGATATTCGAGATGGTCGCGGGTCAAATTGGTGAAGGCCGCGGCAGCGATCCGCACACCGTCGAGGCGATGCTGGATCAAGCCATGGCTCGACGCTTCCATGGCGACGCACTGCACGCCACCGTCGGCGAGGCGCGCCAAGGTCGAATGCAGTTCGACGGGATCTGGCGTCGTCAGATTGGCCGAGCGTTCGATGCCGGGACCTTTGACGCCGAGTGTGCCGAGACTCGCCGCCGAGCGGCCGAGACGGCGCCAGATCTGCGCCAAGAACGATGCCGTCGAGGTCTTGCCGTTCGTCCCCGTCACCGCGGCGATGGTTCGGGGTTGGCGACCGTAGAACCGTGCGGCGAGCAAGGCGAACAACCGGCGCGGCGTCGGATCCGTAATCAGCGCAACGGAAGTCGGATCGGCGTCGAGATGCGTCCCCGGCAGAGCCAGCACGGCGGCCGCGCCGCGACGCACGGCGTCGTCGACGAAGCTCCACCCGTCAGCACGATTTCCCGGAAGCGCGGCAAATAAAAATCCGGGCTCGACGCGGCGCGAGTCCGACGTCAAGCCCGTGATCTCGATACCGCCTGTGCCGGCTGGCACAGGCGCCGATTCGAAGCCGCGCAAAAGATCAGTTAGTCGCAAGTCGGCGTTCTCCGCTCCTCGCGCCGGTGGCGCGGGTAAAGATCAATTGGGCTTCGCTGGCGATTTGGCCTTGGGCGGTCACAACCCCCGGCGCCACGCCCAGCAGCGGACCGAGACGCTGGACGAGCTGCCCGACCATGGGCGCCGCGGTCCACGACCCGGTCGCGTTACCTTGGGTTTCTGCAATCCCCTTGGGCTCGTCGAGAAGAGCCAGAACGACATAAGCCGGATCGTCGCCCGGGAAGATTCCGATGAACGACGACACCAGCGAGTCGGCGCGATACCCGCGGCCGCCGAGCTTTTCGGCCGTGCCGGTTTTGCCGCCGACCTGATAGCCTGGAACGTCGGCTTTGCGGCCGGTGCCGTTGGTGACGACAAGACGGAGAAGCTCGCGGACGCGACGCGACGTTTCGTCGGAGAAGACGCGCGTCCCGTGCGGCTGCCCGTTTTGCATCAGGATCGAGGCCGGACGGATCGTGCCGCCGTTCACCGTCGCCGCCACCGCGGCCGCCATCTGCACCGGGCTAACGGCGATGCCGTGGCCGAAGCCGATGGTCATGGTGTTGATGTCGCGCCAGCGCTGCGGCGACAGCGGATCGCCGACTTCGGGCAATTCTAGGTGGGCCGGCGTCAGCAGACCAAGGCGATCGAGATAGCTGCGGAAATTCTTGGCGCCGATATCGACGGCCATCTTGGCCGCGCCGATGTTCGACGAATAGACCAGGATCTCGGGCACCGACAGCCAGCGCTTCTTGCCGTGGAAATCCGAGATCGTGAACCTGCCGACACGGATCGGAGTGCTGGCGTCGTAGCCGTCCTGCAGATTGACGGTGCCGGTTTCGAGAGCGATAGCGGTGGTCAGGACCTTAAAGGTCGAGCCCATCTCGTAGACGCCCTTGGTCGTGCGATTGAACGCCGCTTCGCCGACCGCCTGGCTCGGCTGGTTCGGATCGAAATCGGGCAGCGAGACCAGAGCCACGATCTCGCCGTTGCGCACGTCGAGCATGATCGCGGAACCGCCGAGCGCGCCGAACCGGGCGACCGACTCGGCGAGCGTATCGCGCAGCACCGTCTGGGCGCGGATATCGAGGGACAATTGCAAGGGTCCGGAGCCGTCTTTGAGACGGGCATCGAAATACTGCTCGGCGCCGGTTAAGCCGCGACCGTCGACGTCGGTCAATCCAATGACGTGCGAGGCGGCGTTACCGTGGGGATAAACCCGCCGCTCACCGCGCTGAAAGTAAACGCCGGGAAGGCCGAGACGATTGACTTCGTACTTCTGGCGCGGCGTCAGGCTGCGCTTGATCCAGACGAAGGTCGTTTCCGAGCGCAGACGCGCCAGCAGCGAGTCGTACGCGACGTCGGGGAACAAAGTCGAAATCGCTCGCGCCGTTTCCACCGGATCCAGAACGTCGCGCGGATTAGCGTAGAGCGCCGCCGTCGGCAAGCTGCTGGCCAACACCACGCCGTTGCGATCGACGATGTCGGCGCGCTCGGTCGACGGCGCGGCGCGGCCCGACCGGGCGACCGTCGGTTCGGTTTCGCCAACGTCGAGCGTCAGGCTGACGAGACGTCCACCGATCAGAAGAAAGCCCAGCACGAACACCGCGGCCATCGCCACCAAGCGATTGCGTCCAATCTCGAGGGCCTCATGACGGGCCCCGACGAGCCGAATGAGCCGACGGGCGGTGGCGAGCGTGCGAGTCATCGACGGGATACTCCCGGAGCTTGTGCAACGCGACCCGGGAGAGGCTGCGGAACCGGATCGGAGGCGACGGGCGTGCTGCCGATGGCCGGCAGCAGATCGAGAGAACTGATCTGACGAGGCTGAATGGGAACGAGATCGAGATGGCGCTGAACCAGACCCTTCAGACGTTGCGGGTCGTTCAGATGCGCCCATTCGGCCTTGAGCACGTGAAGTGCCTGGCGATCCGCCGCCATGGTCCGGCGCAGATCGATGATCTCGGCTTCGAGGCCGTGGACCTCGTATTTCAGAAAGAACAATCCGACGCTGAGCGCGCCGGCGATCACGAAGGAGAACAGCGTGGCGCGGTTCATTGCGGCCCCCACGCCGGAGCCGTCGTGCGCTCGGCGCCACGCAGGCGGGCCGAACGGGAACGCGTGTTGACGGCGATTTCCTCAGCCGTCGGCTTAGCCGCGCCTTTCCACAACAGACGGAAGCTGGGGTCGCGAGTCGTCGCGGCCGGCAGCGCATGGCGCGACGGTCCGGGCTCGCCGCCACTGCGGCGACGCAGAAAATCCTTCACGCGCCTATCTTCGAGGGAATGAAAGGCGATGACGGCGAAGCGGCCGCCGGGCGCGAGCAAGGCTTCGGCGGCGACAAGACCGCGATCGAGTTCGACGAGTTCGTCGTTCACGACGATGCGGATGGCTTGAAAGGTTCGGGTCGCTGGATCGATACCGGCGCCGTGATAGCCGACAGCGCGACGGACGATGTCGGCGAGCACATCGGTGGTTTCGATCGGGCGCGCCTTGACGATGGCCGAGGCGATGCGGCGGGCCGCCGGCTCCTCGCCGAAGGTGCGGATGATGCGGGCGAGTTCGGCTTCGGGAAATTCGTTGACGATGTCGGCGGCGGTCCGGCCATCATCGCCCATGCGCATGTCGAGCCGGCCGCGACCGCGGAACGAAAAGCCACGTTCAAAGTCGTCGATCTGCATCGACGACACACCGACGTCGAGAGCCACACCATCGACCAGATCGACGCCTTGCGCGCCGACCAAGCGATCCATGTCGCCGTAGAGCCCTTGCAACACCGTCAGTCGGCCGTCGAAGCGCCGGGCGATTTCGGCGCCGCGCGCAACGGCATGCGGATCGCGATCGATTCCGAAAACGCGGCAATCGGCCGCCGCCAGCAAGGCTTGGGTATGTCCGCCGGCGCCGAAGGTGCCGTCGACGTAGCAACCACCGTCGCGGGGCGCGAGAGCCGACACAATTTCCGCGGTCATGACCGCGACGTGGGACGCCGAGACGTTAGGCTCGACGACCGTCACGGTGTTCCTCCGCCGTCGGGATTCAGACGCAGCGTCGCGCCGCGCGTTTTGGCGCGCGTCAAGGCGTCGCGGCGATGTTGTTCGTAATGCTCGGGATGCCACATCTGCATGCGGCCACCGCGACCGACGAACAACACTTCGTCTTTCAGCGTGGCGTGCTGGATGAGTTCGGCTGGCAACGTGATCCGTCCTTCGGGATCGAACGACAGCGCGTGACTGCCTTCGAGAATGACAGCGGCCAAGTCGTCCTGTTCGTCGGAGAACATGTCCAACCCGTCCAGGCTCGCGGACAGGCGCGTCATGAACGTGTGATCACAGGCTTCGACCGCGGAAAACTTGAACAGGGGATAGGCGTAAAGCCCTGCGAACTCTTGGCCCGCAAAGGCATCGCGGAAGAGTTTCGGCACCGAAACTCTCCCCTTCCTGTCGATCCGGTTGAGATGTCGCCCAACCAACAGGGCCATGGCCCCCCGCCCTTCTCGCGCCGTCCACGAGAGCCACAAAGGCCCAAAGCCCTTGATTTCCCGTGGAGTCCACCCGCAACCTATTGGGGTATCATGGGAAATCATGGTAGTCAATGGGATAAGATGGCTATCAATGGTTAACAAAGTGTTTCTAACCGCGGCGGGCTGCGGCAAAACGGTCGCGGTATCCCTTCCGGGCCATTAGGGCCCGGCTTTCCGGCGGAAATATGTTGGCTTTCTGTCGGTTCCGGGGGTGGCGAAAACCGGCGGCTTTCTGGGATTTTAGCGGAATTTAACGAGTGGGCCAGACGGCCTGTAAGCCGGGTTCTGTCCCTGCTTTTGGCAGGGGATAGCCATTCATCTGGGACGTCCGTTACCGGACGCCTCGCGCGACCGACCCGGACGGCAGCTCGGAAACATGCCTGCCGCAACTTTCGCCGCGGCGCGCCGTCCCTATTTGGTCTTGCTCCCGGTGGGGTTTGCCGTGCCGTCCCCGTTACCGGGAACGCGGTGCGCTCTTACCGCACCTTTTCACCCTTGCCGGCAGGCTGGGTCCTTACGGACCCCGCCCCGGCCGGCGGTCTGTTTTCTGTGGCACTGTCCCTGGGGTCGCCCCCGCCGGGCGTTACCCGGCACCGTGTCTCCGTGGAGCCCGGACTTTCCTCCCCCCGTCCGACAATTCGGACGAAAGGCAGCTATCCGGCCGTCTGGCCCGAGCCCAACGTAGACCTCGGCCCCGCCCCGTCAAGCACGGTGGCACAAAGTGGAGACGGCATTGATCCGTCCACCGGTCTCGGCATCGAGCGCCCCATCGAGACGCGCCGGACGAAACCGGCGCTGAAACGCCGTGATGGTCGCGGTGAGGTCGACCGTCTCGTACCCGATCTCGGCGAGAAGTTTCTGCGCCGCCTCCGTCGTCAACACGACGGGTGATGTCGCTTGAGGCCAGAGCCCGACACCCACCGCGGCAAGCCCAGCCCAGTCGAACAATTCGCCAGGATCGATCTTGCGCCGCGGTGCGACGTCGGAATGAGCGACGACGTTGCGCGCCGGAATCGCATGACGCGTCACGAGATCTTTCGCGAGACCGATCAAGGATGTCATCTGCGTGGCCGGAAACGGGCGATAGCCGAACTCGTGTCCGGGATTCACCAGCTCGATTCCGATCGAACGCGCGTTGACGTCGGTCGCACCGCGCCACGACGCGACGCCGGCATGCCACGCGCGATGTGTGTCTGCGACCAGCCGCACGATGTGTCCGTCTTCGTCGATCAAATAGTGCGCGCTGACTTTCGCTGCCGGATCGACGAGACGATCAAGCGCTTCGTCGGCGCTTCGCATGCCGGTGTAGTGCACGACAAGAATATCGATCGGCGTTCCAGCGGGTCGCGCGTCGAAGTTGGGGGAAAGCCGTTCGGTAACGGCGTCACGTCCGCCAGCCACCGATGGCGCCAGCGTCATTTGAGCCCACGCTCGCTAGAGACCCGATCGTAGGCCGCATTGATGGCGGCGAGCTTCTTGTTGGCGAGATCGACGAATTCCTTCGGCATGCCTTTCGCCATCAACGAGTCGGGATGGTTTTCGCGCACCAGGCGACGCCAGGCGCGCTTCACGTCGTCGTTGGCGGCTTTCCGCGTCAGGCCGAGGATTTTGTAAGGATCGTCCTCGCCGCTTCCATTCACGCTGGCCTGCACGCGTTCGAATGTCGCCGCGTCGAAGCCGAAAATCGCCGAGACCCGGCGCAAGAAATCGAGCTCGGCCGGATGAAAGGGGCCATCGGAACGGGCGATGGCGACCAGGCCGCCCAGCAATTCCTCCAGCACCGGTCGATCGTGATGAAACATTTCCGCAATTTGATGAGCGTAAGGTTCGAACCCGCTCGCCTCTTCGCGGGCTTCATCGAAAATGCGTCCGACCGCGGCCATCTCATGCCTAGGAATGTTGAAGACACGTTTGAAGGCGTCGATCTCGGCCCGCGTCACACGACCGTCGGCCTTCGCCATTTTCGCGGACAGGACGATTACGGCTATGGTGAACGCAACCTGTCGCGTCAGGTTTTGGTCGGCACCTTTCGACACTTCGTCGGCCCGCATCCGATCGTAGGCATGCCCGGCCGCGGCCCCGAGCGTGGCGCCCAAAGGCCCACCGGCCGCGAAGCCGGCGACTCCGCCGATAATCTTTCCCCAGATACTCATGGATACCCCAGACATCGGGACTGGCTAGGCAGGCCCACCCCAAGGATAGAGCCCGGCGCGGCCGTGGCAAGATCGCTGACTCGACGGAATAGATGCCTCCGGGCGGTGTTCGCTTTATGGAGCCCAAGACGCGGCATAAGCGTCGGGGCGGGTTTCGAGCGAAGACCAGTGGGGCCACGCGTGTTCAAGCTGAGCCGCTACTTCGCAACCGCAAGTTTTCTCGGCATCGTCGCCGTCGTTGCCGCGCTATCCTTTTTCTATAGCGAGCTCGCGCTGCGCAGCGCCATCGATCATGAGGCGCGAGCCAACGCCGCACTGACCAAAGTCTTCGCCAGCGGTATTTGGCCGGACGTGGCGTCGTTCTTGGCGAAGGCCCCGTCTCTTGCGCGGCCAGAGCTCCGATCGCATCCCGATGTCGCCCCCCTGCGCGCCCAGGTCCTGGGGATCTTCAGCGAACTCGACGTCGTCAAGGTCAAGATCTACACGCCCGACGGCCTGACTGCGTTCTCGACGGACCCAGAGCAGATCGGTGAAGATGCCAGCCGTAACCACGGCGTCCGCAGCGCGCTCGCCGGGTCGGTGTCGAGTTCTTACACGTCCAGCAATCGCGCCGACGTCATGGACGGCGACATCGCCGATCGTGATCTCGTGTCCTCGTACGTGCTGATCCGCGGCGGCGAGCTCGGCCCCGTCGATGCCGTGTTCTAAATTTATTCCGACGTCACGCCACTGATGGCTGAGATCCACGCCACCCAATGGCGCATCGTCGGCGGCGTCATCGCCTTTCTGACCGCGCTCTTCGGATTTCTGGTCCTCGTCGGCCACCGCGCCGATCACATCGTGCGCCGGCGCGAAAACGCAGCCCGTCGCCGTCACGAAGCGGCGCTCCGCTATCACGCCAATCACGACGAACTGACCGGCCTACCGAACCGCGCCAATTTCGCAGCGCGCCTCGACGACGCGATCAAGTTGGCCCGCCGTTCGGGCAAACCGCTTGCCGTCATGTCGACGGATCTCGATCGCTTCAAGGACGTCAACGACTCCTTTGGCCCGGCGACTGGCGACCACTTGTTACGGACGGTGGGCGAACGGCTGAAGGCATGCTTGCGTGAGACCGACACCGTCGCCCGCCTCAGCGGCGATGAGTTCATGGTGATCCTGTTCGATCTCGCCAGGATCGAACACGCCGCCGAGGTCGCCGCCAAGCTCAACGCCGAGGTGGTCCAGCCGGGCTAAAGTATTCTCGGGCACGAGTTCAACGCAACGACAAGCGTGGGCATCAGCGTCCATCCCGCCGACGGATCCGATGTCGACATGCTTTTGAAAAAAGCCGACGCGGCGTTGTCATTCGCCAAAGCGGCGGGAGGCGCGACCTATCGCTTCTATACCCCCGAGATGACGGCACAAGCGGTCAAAGCGGTCGCCCTCGATCGCGATCTTCGCCAAGCGCTGCAGCGACACGAGTTCCGCTTGCACTACCAACCCCTCTACGACGCGCTCAGCGAGCGCATCGTCGGGGCCGAGGCATTAATCCGCTGGCAACACCCCGAGCGCGGCTTTGTTTCGCCGATGGATTTCATTCCGCTTGCCGAAGCTCGCGGCCTGATCGGGCCGATCGGTGAGTGGGCGTTCAACGAAGCCTGCCGCCAAGGCCAGGCCTGGCGTAAGGCCGGCCTCCCGAATATCCCAATCGCCGTGAACGTCTCGCCGGCGCAGCTCCGCGACCGCACCTTCATCAACGGCGGGGCGCGCAGTCTTCGCGACGGCAAGTGTGCCCCCAATGCGGGACACCTGGAGATCACCGAATCGGGTGCGATGGAGCGCGGCGAGGAAACCATCGGCATGCTCCGCGAGTTCAAGGCCATGGGCCTTGGTCTCTCGGTCGACGATTTCGGGACCGGCTATTCGAGCTTGAGTCACCTCAATCGGATGCCGATCGACAAGCTCAAGATCGACCGGTCATTCGTGAAGGGACTACCTGGCGACGGCGACGACGCCGCCATCGTCACCGCGATCCTCGACATGGCCAAGGCGCTCAAACTGAAAGTCGTCGCCGAGGGCGTCGAGACACGCGCTCAGTTCGACTTCTTGAAAGCCAATGGCTGCGACAAGATTCAGGGTTATTTGTTCGGCAAGCCGCTGGCGCCGGACGACTTCATGGCCTTGGCCCGCCAGCAGCGGGCATTAGCCGCCTGAGCGGATTGTCCGTACTAGGTAGAAAACTCACCTAGACGAAAAGTTAGAGATAAGCATTCGCCTGTGGCAGCGCTGCACGGCGTTACCGTCCCCGTCCAGCGATCTAGGCACATGACATTGATCGTCCATCCGGCGACCCCCAAAATTAATTCCAGAAATGACAATGGCGGCTCGCGGCCGTTAGGGGGACGTTTAGTATATACAGCCGAAGCTTTGGGTCGCTTAGGGAGCGAAGAATGGGCAACGCTAGGCTATGTCTAACAATAAGCGCAGCGCTTTTGTTGGTTACGGGATGCATGGGAGGCGTTGGCGCAACTCAGCCAAGCCACGGCATTGCCATCGCCGATGAGAAGATGATTCAGAATTGTCGATTCCTAGGCGACGTGAGCGGCGTGTCTTCGTGGTACGGGATGTTCGCCCAAACCGGCCTACGACAGGCTCGCGATGAATCACTGAAGGAAGCGGTAAGGCTAAACGCTACCCACGCTCTCTTTTCGCAGCAGAACGTCACCTATGGTTCAACAGCGGTTCATGGGCGAGCTTACGCTTGCGGCCCAAACTGAGTTCTTTAATCGGTTCCGAGCGTGAATCGATCTTCCGGTTTCGCCCTAGTAGCTTCCGGACGATAAGCGTGGCGAGTGGGTGCGCTTGCTGCCGAATGTTGGCATCGGCCCGAGTTCAGGAATCGAGCGTACTGCCGGCTTTGTACCGTTGGCCGCCTAGTTTCGCGCGACTAAGATTCTTTCAGGACGTTGCCGGTATTGGTGCGGCCCAAGCGGCCAACCAACGGCAACTTCACCGCCGGATCGAACACGTCGACACCAAAGGTCAGTCCGAGAAGATTGAGCTCGAATCCTTCCTCCCGCCCGACGATGACGCCGAAGAGTCCGAACAACGACATCTGATAGCCCGTGCCGCTCGGTGTCTTGCCGAACAGCGCGCCGTTCAAAAGATAGTCCTTGCCGATCGCCGTCGGCGGCATCTCGAGCTTCAGCTCAGGCGCGGAACGGCCCAGATAGGCCACGAACGTGTTGCTGTTTGGCCCAGGCCAGATGACATATTCGTCGTTGTACGGATAGGTCTTCACCGCCGCTTCGATGCGGCGAATGACGTCGTCCACGCCTTCGCCACGGATGTCGGCGAGAATGTCAGGCTCTGCGCCAAACCACCGCGAATCCGGCGAGCGATTACTGACCGCGATCGCAGGTTGGCCGCGCAACGTGCGCCATCCAATGACTTCGTAAACCGTAAAATTCGCCGCGTTGGTAGGCTTCGTCGCGACCCAGGTGTGGACACCGAAGTTGCCACGCCAGCCGCGGGCTCTCGCCGCGTAGACCTGGACGACGGCCTCGCGGACCACGGCCGGATCCGGGGCGACGCCCGTCGGCTCTCGCGACGCCGTTTGCCAACTATCCGGCCGGGCGCAGCCCTCGAGGGCAACGCTGGCCATGACCAAGCTGCCCAGTGTTAGAGCAAGTCCGCGACGTGATTGTTTCATGACGCCAAGATAGTAACAATCATCGGTCCCCGCCACTGCAGGACCGATATATTTCGCCTTATCGGCTCCGAAAGCGATCGGTCGCGCCAACCAGTTCCTTGAGCGTGCCGACTTCGGAATAGGCGTGCCCGGCGTCGGCGACGATGCGCAAGTCGGACTCCGGCCAGGCTTTGTGCAGCTCCCAGGCGCTCCGCACCGGGCAGACTACGTCGTAACGGCCTTGGACTATGACACCCGGGATATGGCGGATGCGTCCGACGTCATCGAGCAACTGACTGTCGCTCTTCAAGAAGCCGTGGTTCACGAAGTAGTGGCACTCGATACGGGCGAAGGCGTCGGCGAAGGCGTCGCCACCAGCTTGCGAGACGCGATCGGGGTCCGAAAGCAGCGACGAGGTCGCGGCTTCCCAGATGCTCCAGGCTTTGGCGGCGCGGCGGCGAACCTCGGGGTCGGATCCGGTCAAGCGCTTGTAGTACGCCGCCATCATGTCGCCACGTTCGGCTTCGGGGATCGGTTCCAGATACTTTTCATACGCATCCGGAAAGAGCCAACTCGCGCCTTCTTGGTAGAACCAGAGAAGCTCCCGCCGGCGCAGCAGGAAAATTCCGCGCAAGACCATCTCGGTGACTCGCTCGGGATGAGTCTCGGCGTAGGCTATACCCAGCGTCGAACCCCACGAACCGCCGAAGACCATCCATTTCTCGATCCCGAGCGTGGTTCGGATGGTCTCCATGTCCGCGACCAAATCCCAGGTCGTGTTGGCTTCGAGCGACGCATGCGGCGTCGACTTGCCGCAGCCGCGCTGATCGAACAGCACGATCCGATAGGCGTTGGGATCGAACAGCCGCCGGTATTCGGCCTTGATCCCGCCGCCGGGTCCGCCGTGAACAAAGATGACGGGTTTGCCCTTCGGGTTTCCGGCTTCCTCCACGTAGATCTCGTGGACCGGAGACACTTTCAAGCGATGAACCCGGTAGGGCGAGACTTCGGGGTACAGGCCGGGAAGCGACATGGCGTTTCCAAATCCGTTGGAGTGGGTGCGGACTTATATAACCTCATCGGCGGCGGCTCTGGCCAGCCCAGGTGGCGGTTTCCGCCGGCTTTGCCGGCGTGACATCGATCACCCCCGGCGGCGTCCCGACCTCGTCCTCTACGTCAAAGGTATCGCCGGACGGCGCAGTCGTCGCGCCAGGAAATCGACAAGGCCTTTGCGAGTTTCTATCCGCGAGTCCAGGCACTGACCGACGCCGGTCCGGAATTGGTCGATAGCCCTGTCGAGCGCGATCGCCGCCAAGAACTCGGCATCGATCCCAGGACCCGCAACGTCGAGACCCTGACCGTCACGCAAAATTTGTTCAACGGCTATGCCTCTACCGCGGCGACGCGGGCGGCACGGCTGAACGCGGAAATCGCCGCGGTGACCGCCGAAGGCACCCTCCAGGCGACCGCCATTCGAAGGCGTGCGCGCATACGTCAACGTGCTTCGCCAGCGACGGCTGGTCGATCTCGCTCGGTCGAACGAAGAAACCATTCAAATCCAGCTCAATCTCGAAGACGAGCGCGTTCAGCGCGGCTCCGGCATCGCCGTCGACGTCCTTCAGGCCAAATCGCGACTGCAGATTTCGAAAGAGCGTCGCGTCAACTTCGAAGGCGCGCTGCAAGATTCGGTTTCGACTTATGCACAGGGTTACAACCACGCGCCTGAGCTCGAAGAGATGCAGGACCCAGTCCCGCCGGTCGAGCTTCTGCCGAGCCAGGTCGAGGAAGCCATCGACATCGCCCTCGACGAGAATCCCGCCATCAACAATGGCGACACGACCATCGAAGTGCAGAGCGAAAAGCGCCGCACGGCAATGGCCGAGTACTATCCGAAGCTCGATGTCGTCGGCAAAGCCAACTACGAAAAGAACCGCAATGCCGTTCTCGGCACGCGGCGCGATTATTCGGTGATCTTGCAAGCGACGTGGGACCTGTTCACGGGCTTCTCAACGCAGGCCAGCGTCGCCCAGGCCGCTTACGATTACGGCGCCAGCAAAGACAACTTGGCGTTCGCCAGCCGTAAGGTGACCGAACAGGTCAAGCTGGCATGGCAAGCCCTGCTCACGGTCCGCGAGCGGATGTAGCTTCTCTAAAACGCCATCAACATCGCCGCCGAAGTCTTCGAATCGCGCAAGAAACTGCGCGAGGCCAGCAAAGAGACGGTCATCAACGTCCTCGACGCCGAGAGCGAAATCTTCAACGCCCGGATCAACTTCACCGCGGCGTCCTACGACGAGAGGATCGCCGTCTATGAGTTGTTGCTGGCGATGGGCCGCCTGAACGGCCAGAACCTGGGCTTCGGAAGCGACGGCTAACGCCGTTCGACGCCCTCGGGCGTGGCCTCTGTCGCCGCGACGGTGCCGGTATCCCCGGCAATCTCTCGAATCATTTTACGCAGCACGACGTCCGGAAAGTCGCTGCGGTCTCGCGCCACTTCGACGAAGGCGCCGGGGCCGCCGATCACTTCAAGCTCGTAATGCACGGACAAGGGCTGACCGGCGAAACCGCGAAAGCCGCCGCCACGCGTATCGATGACTAGTCCATTGATCGTGGCGCCGGCCGCAACCGCGTCGTTGCGAGCCAGCAAGACGGGACGCCCGCCGATGTGCGGGCCATCGCCGGACACATCGATGACTTTGCGCTGGCCGTCGAAGGCATTGTAGCGAATGACGCCCATCGCGTAGTCGATGGCACAGGAGATCGAGTTGTAGCCTTGGGCCCGGCGCGGCTCGGCAACGAGACGCTCGGCAAAGGCTCGCGCCGTCGCTTCGTCGCGGATCAGCGTCGACGGGACGATCGTGTGTTGCGACGTCGGTCCGCCCCACTCGATGTAGGCGACGACGATCGCCTGGCGATAGCCGGAGAGGATGGCGGCGAGAATACGCGGATGAGTGATGGCTTGGGCGTAGCCCTGGCGCTGCAGCCGCAACTCGTCGTCGTCGATCGAGCCGGAGCCGTCGGCGGCAACGGCGGGCGGAACGACGATCCCAAACGTCGTGACGATCGCAATCAGAATGCCGAGAATCATGCGACGAACTCCCCGCCGATGGAGGAGCCGTCACTATACCGTTGGTATGCCGACCCCGACAGGGTCGGGGGAAGACGCGAGCCGTCTAGCTCGCGCCCCGCGCCTGATAGTACGGATTCTGGCCGCCAGCGTGATCGGTCACGTCGAACACATGCTTGATCGTCGGCGCGATCTGGAGAATTTCTTTGATGACGCCTTGCTTGAGCGTCACGTCGGCCATGCCGCAGCCTTGGCAGCCGCCTTCAAGGCGGATGTAGGCGGTGTCGTCCAGAACGTCGATCAGGCTGATGTGGCCGCCATGCGACGCCACAGCCGGATTGACCTTTTCTTCGAGCAACAACTGGATCGCCTTGCCGTCAGGCGTCGTAAGCCCGGGCTTCGGACGAGCGTCACGGGAGTCCTCGACGCCGGTCACTTCCGGAACGTAATGGCGAAGCATGTTAGCGACGCCAGCCATCAGGGTGCGAACCGGGCCGTCGGCATCGAGATAGACGATCCCGTTCTTGAAGCTGTGGAACGCCAACGTTCCGCCTTCCTGGGCGACGACCGGAGCGATCCGCGTGGCGAGCAGGTCGCGAATTTCCGCGATCACCGCTTCGTCGGTCCGACCGCCATTGGCCACGGCCGCGTCGCCGTCCAACAGGATCGGCGTGCCGCTGGTCAGTTGCTCCATGATGGCGCCAAGAACCGCCGGCTTCATCACGTACCATTCCTTATCGGGACGCTTGGCAACGACGACGGCGTCCTCCTCCAACCGCACGGCCGTCACCCCATCGATCTCGAAGAGGCGGCGCGCCAGCGGCGAGCGGGACGTTTCATCGACGGTCCGGAACTCGGCTGTGCCCGTTCCCAAGACCGGGCGGCCGGGAACGAATCGCAACACCAAAGGGTCCGGGGTCGTCTCGGATTGGATAAACATTTTAATCACCATTAATTGCCGCCAGTCACCGACCGGCCAGACTGGCAAAAGATGCGCGCTGACCCATATCAATGCAAGGGGCAGGAGAAAGGAATAATCGCTGCAGGCACGGCCCGGGCATCGAAAAGGTCGGGCGACGCCAGAAAGCGCTTATTTGGGCTCGTTCTCACTGTAACAGGAGGTTGAGCATGTTTAAGACCGTTCTCGTTGCCGTCGATGGTTCCAGCCACGGCCGCAAGGCTTTGGAGGTCGCCAGCGACATCGCCGCCAAGTTCAAAGCCAAGTTGGTGCTCGTTCACGCCCTTTTGAGCGACCAAGCGCCGGAGGAACTTCGGCGTATTCCTGAAGCGAAAGGTATCTCGAAAGCGCTGCGGACCGAATTGACCCGGATCGAACGCATGCCGGCGACGCTGTCGGCCATGGGTGCTGGCGACGTCCAGATCCCTATCCCGCGCGAAGTCCTTCATGGCATCGGTCAGCAGATCCTGAAAGGCGCGCAAGCGGTAGCGCGTCGTAAAGGCGTGAAGTCCGTCACGACCAAACTCGAGACTGGCGATCCGGCTACGCGTCTTCTGGCGCGCGCCAAAGCCGACCGTGCCAACCTGATCGTCATGGGCAGCCGCGGCTTCGGTCGTCTGAAAGGCATGCTCATGGGCAGCGTTTCGCAAAAGGCAGCGTTTCGCAAAAGGTTGCCCAACTCGCCAAGTGCCCCTGCTTGAGACCGTGAAATAGAAGCCCGTTTCTCCTGCTAACCGTTCGCCCTTTGAGCTTGCCTCGGCCGGACCTGCTCCGCATAGTGCGGCGGTCGCGGACAGGGAAGCTCGATGGGCGAAACGGTTGCTTTCATTGGATTGGGTGAGACTGGCTGGTACGGCGAAGTCGCCGGATTGATGGCGACGGCTCTCGCCAAAGCCGGCCATAACGTCACGGTCTTCCACCGCACGCCCACCGAAGCTCAAGCCTGGGCGAAAGCCAACGGCGGCAAGGCAGCGGCGACGCCGGCCGAAGCCGTTTCCGGCGCGACGTTTATCGCCGCCTGTCTGGTCGATGACGATGCCGTGCGCGCCGCGACCACGGGCCCCGGCGGAGCCTTTTCCAAAATCGCCAAAGGCGCGGTCTTCGTCGATCACACGACGATTTCTCCGGCCTTGGCGCGCGAGTTGTTCGACCTCGGCACCAAGGGCGGCTTCCATTACGTCGACGCGCCGTTCGCCGGCGCCGTCGATGGCGCGCGCAGCGGGACCCTGGCGATCATGGCCGGCGGCGATGCTGCGGCCGTCACCAAAGCCGAGCCGTTTTTGCGCAGCTACGCCCGCAAGATCACGCACATGGGTCCGGCCGGTCACGGCCAGCTGACCAAGCTCACCAACCAGATCATGATCGCCTCGCACATGCAGGCGCTGGCCGAAGGCATTTTCTTCGCCGAGCAGACCGGCCTCGACACCAAGCGCGTCATCGAAGCGATCGCCGACGGTACGGCGGCCTCCTGGTGGATGGAAAATCGCGCCGAGAAAGTCCGGACGCGCGACTTCGACACCAACATCGGCGGCGTCGATCTGATTTCCAAAGACATGGGCTTGGTCCTGAGCGAAGCTCGTCGCGTCGGCGCCAGCCTGCCGATCACCGCCGTCATCGCCCAGTTCTGGACCGAGCTTCAGGCCCGCGGCCAAGGCGGCAACGAAGCCGTCGCCTTGATCAATCTTCTCGGCAAACTCGGCGGAAAGACCCGCTAGGGATCAGCCCCAGAGGGCGGCCTCGGCCGGCGCCACGGCGCCATCGGCAAACCGTAGGCCCGCCTCGCGATCCTTCGTCAACCACCGCGGCCCATCCAGATCGACGAACGCGGCGTCGCCGGCCACCAAGAGCGCCGGCGCGATCGACAGCGACGTCGAGACCATGCACCCGACCATGAGTCGGAATCCGGCGGCCTTCGCGACGACGGCAAGATCGAGAGCCCCGGTCAACCCGCCGGTCTTGTCGAGCTTGATGTTGACCACGCTGTAGCGACCTTTCAGGCGCGCCACATCGTCAACCGTGTGACAGGCTTCGTCAGCGCAAAGCGCGACCGGCGATGCATAGCCGGCGAGCCCGGCGTCATCCTTTGCCGACACAGGCTGCTCGATCATCTCGACGCCGAGCCGCGCCAAGTCCGGAGCGATCGTCTTCAAGTCGTCGATCGTCCAGGCCTCGTTGGGATCGACGATCAAACGGGCCCGCGGCGCCGCTGATTTGACGGCGCGAACCCGATCAAGGATCTGGTCGCGACCCAATTTGATTTTCAGAAGCGGCCAGGCGGATTTGCGCGTCGCCATCGCCGCCATGGCCTCGGGCGTATCGAGGCCGATCGTATCGAAGGTCGGCACCGACGTCGGCCGGGGAAGGCCGGCCAACATCCACACCGGCTTGCCGGCCCGCTTCGCCTCCAGATCCCACAGCGCGCAATCCAGAGCATTGCGGGCCGCGCCAGCTGGCATCGCCTGAGCCAGATCCACACGGTCGAGACCTTGAGCAATGGCCGCTTCTTGAGACCGCACCTCATCGCCAACCCCGGCGACGGTTTCCCCGTAGCGGGGATAGGGAACGCCCTCCCCCCGGCCGACGACAGCGCCGTCGGCGATTTCGGCAACCACGACCTCGGCCGCGGTCTTGACGCCCCGCGAGATCGCGAAGGGTTCGCGCAGCGGCCAGGTCTCGGTTCGAACGGTCAGGCGGCGGGGCATGACAGGACTCTCTCTAGGGGCCGGCCACTGCGGCTGTCGAGGCGGGGCGTGGCGCAGCCGTTTGGACGGTGCTAGCCTTTAAGGGAACCATAGGACACATGCCATGCCGGTACGATTCCGCAAAGTCTCGGACGCGATCGGTGCCGAGATCCTCGACGTCGATATCAGCCAGCCGATGAGCGACGCGACGTTCCGCGAGATCCAGCAGATCTGGTTTGACCACAACATTCTGTTGTTTCGCGACCAGACGCGCCTCGCGCCCGGCCACCAGATCGAGTTTACGCGCCGGCTTGGAACGCTCGAGACCCACACGCTGCCCCAGTATTCGCACCCCGATCATCCCGAGATCTTCATCGTCTCGAACGTCAAAAAGGCCGGCAAGAATATCGGCGCGCCACGCAGTGGCCGGAACTGGCACAGCGACGGGCAATATTTGAAGAGGCCCAACGACGGTTCGTTCCTTGTCGCCAAGGAAGTGCCGCCCGAGGAAGGCGACACGATGTTCGCTAATATGTACGCGGCCTACGAAGCGCTGTCCCCGGCGCGGCGCAAAGAGATCGAACAGCTCAAGGTCGTCATCAGCCGCATCAAAGCCTATCCGACCAGCTATCCGACGCGGCCGCCCCTGACCGCCGAAGAAAAGGCCCGCGTTCCCGACGTCATCCATCCCTTGGTGCGAACCAATCCGGCGACGGGGCGCAAAGCCCTCTACGTCGGCGGCGACGTATCCTGGGAGATCGTCGGCATGCCACACGATGAAGGTCGGGCCTTGATCAAAGAGCTTCGCGATTACGCGACGTCCGACCCCTTCATCTATCGCCACCATTGGCGCGAGGGCGACGGCATTCTTTGGGACAATCGCTGCACGATGCACTGCGCGACGTCCTTCGACGAAGAACGCTATCGGCGGGTGATGTTCCGGACGACGCTGACCGGCAGCGTCCCGTTCTGAAAACTATAGTTTCGGAAACGCCCGGAAGCCAGGATCGCCTTCCCGGCGGAGCTGTTCCATCAGGCCTACTTCCCAGGTCAGATACTGGCGCATCGC
>SHVU01000037.1 GCA_009691105.1 Rhodospirillales bacterium | reverse complement strand
AAAATGGAGCGGGCGAAGGGATTCGAACCCTCGACTTCAACCTTGGCAAGGTTGCGCTCTACCCCTGAGCTACGCCCGCGTCCCTGCCGGAAACCGCCGATCATAAGGGTTCGCGCCCGACAGGCAAGCCCCCTCGGCTCCGGCGCGTCCGCGGCTTGAGCCGAGCCCCGATCTTTGCCTATCGTCGGCCATGCCGGCAACACCCAACGAACTTCTGGCCCGCCTCGCGGCACTCGGCATTGCCGTCACGGCGCATCATCATCCGCCAGTCTACACGGTCGAGGAATCGAAGCGCCTGCGCGGTGCGTTACCCGGCGGTCATTGCAAGAACCTGTTTCTCAAGGACCGCAAGGATCGGCTCTGGCTGGTGGTGGCGCTGGAAGACCGGGCCATCGATCTGAAAGCCCTTCGAACCGCAATCGGCTCCGCGCCGCTGTCGTTCGGAAGCCCGGCATTGTTGCAGACGACGTTGGGGATCGAGCCGGGATCGGTCACGCCGTTTTCCCTGATCAATGATTCCGATGCCCGCGTCACCGTGGTTCTGGACGAAGCCATGATGGGGCTGGAGCTTCTCAACTATCACCCGCTGACCAACGCCCAGACGGCGGCGATCCGGCCGGCCGATCTCCTTCTTTTCCTCCGCGCAACCAGCCACGAACCGCGAATCCTGGGGCTTTAGCCGAAGACCGGATCGGCGGTCGGGACTTGCGGGAATCCGCCCCAGACGCCATCTTGGACGGATACACGCATTGCTGAAGACAGGAGAATCCGACGCCATGGAGTTCATGCTCAACGCCGATGCCGCGGCCACGCCGGGCGCCAAGGACGCCGTAAAGGATACCGACACGGCGCATTTCGTCGCCGACGTCATCGATGCCTCGGCCCAGGTCCCGGTCATCGTCGATTTCTGGGCGCCGTGGTGCGGACCCTGCAAGCAACTCGGCCCGATCATCGAGAAACTGGTTCGCCAGGCGGCCGGCAAGGTCAAACTCGTCAAGGTCAACATCGACGAGAACCAGCGCCTCGCCCAGCAGATGCGCATCCAGTCGATCCCGGCGGTCTATGCTTTCGTCGGCGGCCGGCCGGTGGACACCTTCGTCGGCGCGCAGCCCGAAAGCCAGATCAAAGCCTTCGTCGATCGCTTGCTCGGCGGCGCGAAGTCACCCCTCGACGAAGCCCTCACCCAGGCCGACGAGGCGCTTCAAACCGGCGACTTCGACACCGCTGTTCAGCTCTATGCGGCCGTCCTCGGTGAAGACGCCGAGCACGCCCGGGCCGCGGCCGGCGTGTTGCGCGCCCTGGTCGCCAAGAACGACATTGCCGGCGCCAAGGCTGCCGCCGAACAGATGCCGGCGCCGCTAAAAGCCAAGCCTGAAGTCCAAGCCGCGTTGCAAGCCATCGAGCTCGCCACCGAAAGCACGGGCGATGCTGCGGTCATCGCCGGCTTCAAGGCGCGGATCGAGAAAGACCCCAAGGATCACGAGGCGCGGTACGAACTCGCCGTCGCGCTCTATGCCGCCGACGACAAGGAAGGCGCGATCGAGGAGTTGCTCGGACTCGTCAAGCGCGGCGCCAAGTGGAACGACGACGCCGGACGCAAACGGCTCATCAAGATTTTCGAAGCCCTCGGCTTCGATCACCAGCTGACGATCGATTCACGGCGTCGACTGGCCTCCATCCTGTTCTCATGAGCGAAGGACCGCGAAAACCGTCGATCGATCTTCCGACGACGCTCGCGATCTTCCCTCTGACCGGCGTGCTGCTATTGCCGCGCGGTCGCTTGCCGCTCAATATTTTCGAGCCGCGCTATCTGAACATGACCGCAGATGCTTTGGCCGCGCCCCGACTCATCGGCATGGTGCAACCGCGGCGCGCCGTGAGCGAGCTCGTCCCCGATGCCGAGCCGGCCTACGACGTGGGCTGCGCCGGGCGCATCACCGCCTTCACCGAAACCGACGACGGCCATTACCAAATCACGCTGACCGGAACGGTCCGGTTCCGCATCGTCGACGAGATCGCCATGCTGAACGGCTATCGGCGCATCCGCCCCGACTTCGGGCCGTACCTCGACGACTTGATCGTCGGCACCGAGGCCATCGAGGATCGCGACGGATTATTGAAGACGCTTCGCGCCTATTTTCACGCCAAGCACATCGAAGCCGATTTCGCTGCCATCGAATCCTCGCCCGACGAAGCCGTGGTGACGGCGCTCGCCATGCTTTGCCCCTTCTCATCCGAGGAGAAACAGGCGCTGATGGAAGCACCAGGCACCACCAAACGCGCCGAACTGCTGCGCACTCTTATGGATATGGCAGTTGGCGAATCCCTCACTCCCACCACGGAGGCGCGGCATTAAATCTTGCCGCAGCGACCACAGATGTCCCCACGCACCGTCGATCCGAAGCTTCTCGAAATCCTGGTCTGTCCGCTGACCAAGGGCCCACTGCGCTACGATACCCAGGCCCAGGAATTGATCAGCGATCAAGCCGGCCTCGCCTATCCGATTCGCGACGGCATCCCGATCATGCTGGTCGAGGAAGCCCGCACCCTCGATCCTCACGCCCAGCCCAAGTCCCGGTGACCGCCGAGTCTGCGGGCGAGCCGAAGCCCACCGAAATCCGTCTGAAGCGCGCTGAGAGAATCCTCGAGGTCGCCTTCGCCGACGGGAAACGGTTTCGCCTGCCCGCCGAACTGCTCCGCGTCGAGAGTCCCTCGGCCGAAGTCCAAGGCCATCACGGCGAGGGAAAGCAGATCGTCGCCGGGCGGCGCTACATCGGCATCCTCGAGCTAGAACCGGTCGGTCGCTACGCGATCCGCATCGTCTTTGACGACACCCACGACACCGGGATTTTCTCCTGGGCGTACTTGCACGAGCTCGGCACCAACCAGGACGCGATCTGGAACACGTATCTCGCGGCCCTCAAAGCCCGCGGATTGAGCCGCGACCCATGAGCGACGCCGATCCGATTCGACTGCGGAAAGCGACGGCCGCCGACGGCGCGGCGCTGGCCGAGTTGTTCCTGGAAACCCGCAGCGTCAGCATGGCGTATCTACCGTCGATCCGAACAACCGCCGAAACTCACGCTTGGATGACGGACACCATCCTCAAGACGTTCGACGTTCATGTCGCGACGGACGGCGCGGAGATCGTCGCTTTCCTGGCCCTCGAAGGCGAACACCTCGAATATCTGTACGTGCGGGCCGGCTATCAGCGCCGCCGCATCGGCGACCGCTTGCTCGATCTCGCCAAGGAGCTCAGCCCAAAGCGGATCGAATTTTTCGTCTTCGCCGAGAACACGCCGGCCATGGCGTTCTACGAAGCGCGCGGCTGCCGAAAATTGAAGTCCGTCGTCGTGCCGGAAGAAGAAGAGCCGGGCTGGCTCTACGAGTGGCGGCCAACGGCGTAGCGACGAACGCTACCGCGCGCCAGCAATGGCCGCGTCGATGGCGGCACCAAGCTTGTCGATGATTTCCGTAACGTGCTCGGGCCCGATGTTGAAGGGCGGAGCCAGCGTCACATGGTCGCCGCGCTTGCCGTCAATGGTGCCGCCCATCGGGTAGCACATCAGGCCGCGGGCCATGCCTTCGGCTTTGACCCGCGCGTAAAGTTTTTTCGACGGATCGAACGGCGCTTTGGTGGCGCGGTCCTGGACGAGCTCCAACGACAAGAACAAGCCGCGGCCGCGAATGTCGCCGACGTGATGATGATTGCCGAAACGCTCGTCGAGAGCGTCGCGCAAGACGCGGCCCTGGCGCTGCACTTGCTCGATCAGGTTCTCGTCGCGGATGACGTGCTGCACCGCGAGCCCCGCTGCACAGGCGATCGGATGACCCATGTATGTATGGCCGTGCATCAAATCGCCCGAACCGGCGCGGATCGCTTCAGAAATCTTTCGGTCGACCAGCACCGCGCCAATCGGCTGATAGCCTGCCCCTAAGCCTTTGGCGACGGTCATGAGATCGGGAACGACGCCGTCCTGTGCGCTGGCGTGCAGCGTTCCGGTGCGGCCCATGCCGCACATCACCTCGTCGAGAATCAACAGCACGCCGTAGCGATCGCAGATCTCGCTGATGCGAGGGAAATATCCAGGGACCGACGGACAGGTTCCCAAGGTTGCTCCGACGACGGGTTCGGCGATAAAAGCCGCGACCGTCTCGGGCCCGAGGCGTTGGATGGTCGCGTCCAATTCGTCGGCAACGCGACGGCCATAGGCTTCCTCGGATTCGTCGGCGCGGCGATCGCGATAGGCGTAGCAGGGCGCAATCAGCTCGACGGGAAACAGCAGCGGCTCATAACTGGCGCGCCGCGCCGCATTGCCGCCGACCGACAACGTGCCGAGCGTGTTGCCGAGAAAACTTTGGCGACGCGAGATGAAGCGGCGGCGCTGCGGCTGACCGGTTTCGATAAAATACTGACGGACGATCTTCATCGCCGCTTCGTTGGCCTCGGAACCACCGCTGACGAACACGACTTTGTCGAGCGTGCCGGGCGCATCGGCGATCAAGAGGTCGGCCAGCTCCTCCATCGGCTCGCTCGTGAAAAACGAGGTGTGGACATACGCAACACTATCGACCTGGCGCTTGATGGCGTCGCGGACCCGCGGATGATCGTGGCCGAGACACGAGACGCCCGGCCCGCCCGACGCATCGAGGTAACGCTTGCCGTCGCGATCAATGAGATACGGGCCGTCGCCGCGCACCGCCACCGGATAGCGACCCTCGACGCGCCGATGCAGAACATGACTCATGACGAAGCCTCGTCGATCATCCGTGGAGCGATTCGCCCCGGATCAAGCGGGGCAGATCGACGCCGGCCGCCATGGCCTGGCGCATGAACAGACGCTTCAATGGCCAGATGCGATTGACCGCGGCGAGGCCGAGGCCGCGCGCGAGCTTGAGCGGGCCGATGTCGTTCGAGAACAGGCGGTTCAGGCCATCCGTCGCCGCCATCATCATGGCGTCGTCGAAGCGGCGAGCGCGTTGATAGCTCGCCAGCACGTCGGCGCCGCCGATGTCGCGCCGGGCCCATTTCGCCGCGACGATAAGTTCGGCCAGCGCCGCGGCGTCGCGAAAACCCATGTTCAAGCCTTGGCCGGCGATCGGATGAATGGCGTGGGCGGCATCGCCGACCAAGGCCAAGCGCTCGGCGATCATGCGATCGGCGTACTGCACGAAGAGCGGATGCGCGAAGCGCCGGCCGAGAAGTTCGAGCCCACCGAGAAAGTCGCCGAAGCGCCACGCCAGCTCGTCCATGAAGTCGTCGTCGGACAGCGCCATCATCACTGGCGCAACATCGGCGCGTTCGGTCCAGACGATGGAGGCGCGGTTGCCGCGCAGCGGCAGAATGGCGAAGGGGCCGGCCGGCAGGAAATGTTCGTGAGCGATGCCGTCGTGTGGCAATTCGTGACCCACCGTGCAGACGATGGCGGTCTGGCCATAAGCGCGGCGCGTCAGCCGGATGCCGGCCTGGCCGCGCAGCCGCGACGTCCGTCCATCGGCGGCCACGGCCAGATTCGCGGTAATCGCGCGGCCGTCGACAAGCCGAGCCGTGACCCCGTCCGATCCGGGTTCGAGGCGCTCGACCCGCGCCGGAGCGATGGTGCGGACCGAGGCGAGAGCGGCAAGCCGCGTCAGCAGCGCTGTCCGCATCGTTCCGGCCTCGACCATATGGCCCAAGGGCTCGTCGCCGATATCGCGGTGGTCGTAATGGAGAAAGAACGGCGAGGCCCGTTCCGAGACCCGGATTTCGAGGATCGGTTCGGCACCCCGGGCGACCGCCCGCCACACGCCAAGGGTTTCGAGCATCCGCCGGCTGCCATAAGCAATGGCGAAACCGCGCCCTTCGGACCGGCCGTCGAGCCGGACCCGGATGTCGTCGCGGTCGACCACGATCGTGTCGACGCCGGCCTGGCCGAGGGCAATGCCGAGCGCCGCCCCCACCAATCCGCCGCCGACGATCAGGACATCGGTCGCTAGGTCTTTTCGCGCCATGGCCAAGCCTCGCCGGATTGCCCGGTCTTTGTCCAGTGCCGCGGCTTGTGGGCGCGGAGTGCGGTCCGCTATTCTCCGCCCCGCCATGATCAACCCACGGCTCGACTCTCTTAACGACTATCCCTTCGCCCGGCTTCGCGGCCTTCTCGGCAGCGTGACGCCGCCGGCCGGGATCGAGCCCGCCGTCATGTCGGTCGGCGAGCCGCAACACGAGCCGCCGCCCTTCGTCGCCGAAATCCTCGCCGCCAACGCCGCCATCTGGAACAAGTATCCGCCGGTCGACGGCACGCCCGACTTCCGCCGCGCCATCGCCGATTGGCTGACCCGGCGTTATCGCTTGGCGCCGGGCCGCATCGATCCCGACCGCCACGTTCTGCCGCTGTCGGGAACGCGCGAAGGATTGTTCATGGTCGGGCTGTTAGCGACGGCGCGCCGCAAGAACGGCAAAGCGCCCGTCGCTCTGATCCCGAACCCGTTCTATCAAGCCTATCTCGGCGCCGCGACCATGGCCGGAGCCGAGACGCGCTTCCTGCCCTCCGATCGGCGCAACGATTTCCTGCCCGATCTCGACGGCGTCGATGCCGAAACGCTCGTCCGGACGGCGATGGCGTTCATATGCACACCGTCGAACCCGGAAGGCGCCGTCGCCTCGGTCGACTATCTGAAGCACGCCCTGGATCTCGCGCGGCGCAACGACATCGTGCTCGCGGTCGACGAATGCTACGCCGAGATCTATGGGGCGACGCCGCCGCCAGGCGCCTTGGAAGCGACCACCGAGGGCGACGACTTCGCCAATCTTCTGGTGTTCCATTCTCTCTCGAAGCGATCGAGCGTGCCCGGCTTGCGCTCGGGCTTCGTCGCCGGCGACGCCAACCTGATCGCCGCCTTCAAGCGTCTTCGGGATTATTCGGCGGCCTCGGTCCCCGGTCCCGTCCAGGCCGCCTCGGCGGCGCTGTGGCGGGAAGAATCGCACGTCCAGGCGAATCGGACGCTCTACCGCGCCAAGTTCGATGCCGCCGAACGGATCATCGGCAAGCGGCTCGGCTTCTACCGGCCCGACGGTGGCTTCTATCTTTGGCTCGACGTCGGCGACGGCGAGGCCGCGGCAAAGCGTCTTTGGGCCGAAGCGGCGATTCGGGTCATGCCCGGAGCCTACCTCGCCCGCACCGACGAGGCTGGGCGAAACCCCGGACAACGCTTCATCCGCGTGGCTTTGGTCCATAAGCCCGACGCCGTGGAAACGGCCCTGAAGAGACTCGTTAAGGTTCTGTAAACCATTTGGGGCCTATGACCGGGCATGCTGCGCGCGAAAATTCGCGGCTGGCCCGCGATCTTGCCGGCAGGTGCTTCGCAATTTCTCGATCGGCGGAGGATGGAGGCGGTTGGTTTCGCCCTCGTCGCCGCTGGCGTTGGGCTTGGTCTCGCGCTCGTCTCATATTATCCGTCTGATCCCTCGTTCAACACCGCGACCGGCGGTCCGGTCCGCAATCTTCTCGGCCTGCCCGGTGCCCGGGCCGCCGATCTTCTTCTTCAAACGGTGGGCTGGGCTTCGGCCTTAATCCCTCTCGCCCTGCTGCTCTGGGGAGCACGGCTCGTCGCCAAGCGGCGGACGGCGCGGTCCTGGCTGCGCATTACGGCACTCATCGCGGCCGTCGTTCTGGTCGCGACCGGCCTTAGCATTCTGGCGACGCCCTTCGGCTGGTCGCCAAACGGACGACTCGGCGGCGCCTTCGGGTCGCTGCTGCTGGTCGAGATCGGCGGCCTCGCCGGACCGTATCTTTCGGGTTTCGGCGAAGACGGCGAAGACGTCGTCGCACTGTCCGCCATCACGCTCGGCCTCGGCGCTATGCCCTACGCCCTCGGCCTAGCCGTCTCAGATTGGTTGATGGCCTTCCGCGTGTTCCTGCGCGGCATCGCCGTCTTTGCGCGCGGCATTACGTGGAGCCGCGACACCGCCTTGGTGGGCGTCGCCAAGTGGCGCGATCGCGAACGCCGCGAACCCCGCCTCGATGGTCCCGCCGACGAGCCGGACGATGAGGCCGTCGACGACTCAAAAGACGACAGCGAAGAATACACGACGACGCTGCGCGCCGTCATCCAGCCGCGCCCACCCAAAGCTAAGCCAGGGCGTCGTGCCAAGGCCGAACGCCAAGGTCGCCTCGCCCTCGACAAGTCCGACGCGTTCCGCTTGCCGCCGCTCGATCTTCTTTTGGAAGCCACGCCCGAAAACGGCGCCCGCGTCGCGTCGCCCGATGCACTCGAACAGAATGCCCGCCTTCTCGAATCGGTCCTGGCGGACTTCGGCGTACGCGGCGAAATCTCGGCGGTACGGCCCGGCCCCGTCGTCACGCTCTATGAATTCGAGCCGGCGCCGGGCATCAAGATTTCCCGCGTCATCAGTCTCGCCGACGACATCGCGCGTTCGATGAGCGCCGTCTCGGTGCGCATCGCGGTAATCCCCGGACGCAACGTCATCGGCATGGAACTTCCGAACCTGCGCCGCGAGGTCGTGCGCTTGCGCGAACTGCTCGGCGCCGAATCGTTCGAGCGTGCCGCCGGCGCCGGACGCTTGACGCTGCCGCTCGGCAAAGACATAGGCGGCACGGCGGTCTTAGCCGATCTCGCCCGTATGCCGCACATGTTGATCGCCGGCACCACCGGTTCGGGCAAGTCGGTGGCCCTCAACACCATGATCTTGTCGCTGCTCTATCAGCTGACCCCGGACGATTGCCGCTTCATCATGATCGATCCGAAGATGCTGGAACTGTCGGTCTACGAAGGCATTCCACATCTGCTCTGCCCCGTTGTCACCGAGCCGGGCAAAGCCGTGATGGCGCTGAAGTGGACGGTCCGCGAGATGGAGGACCGCTACCGGACGATGTCGTATCTCGGCGTTCGCAACGTCGCCGGCTACAACGCCCGCATCGAAGAAGCCGTGAAGAAAGGCGAGACGCTCAGCCGTCGCGTCCAGACCGGTTTCGAAGAGCAAACCGGCAAGCCGATCTTTGAAGACCAGACATTGCCAATGAAGCCGTTGCCGCTGATCGTCGTCGTCGTCGACGAAATGGCGGACCTGATGCTGCTCGCCGGCAAGGACATCGAAGCCGCGGTGCAACGCCTGGCGCAGATGGCGCGAGCCGCCGGCATCCACTTGATCATGGCGACCCAACGGCCGTCGGTCGACGTCATCACCGGCACCATCAAAGCCAACTTTCCGACCCGTGTCAGCTTCCAGGTGACATCCAAGATCGACAGCCGAACCATTCTCGGCGAGCAAGGGGCCGAACAGCTCCTCGGCCACGGCGACATGCTCTACATGGCGCCGGGCGGGCGGTTGACCCGCGTCCACGGCCCGCTAGTGACCGACGCCGAAGTCGAGCGTGTCGTCGAGCACCTGCGCGCATCGGGCGAGCCAGATTACATCGAATCGGTCACCGATGGCGACGACGACACCGTGATGCAGACCTTCGGCGGCGGCGAAGATGGCGATCTCTATGGCCAGGCCGTGGCCCTGGTGCGACGCGAACGCAAAGCTTCAACCAGCTTCATCCAGCGGCATTTGCAGATCGGCTACAACCGGGCGGCACGTCTGATCGAACAGATGGAAGCCGAAGGAATCGTCAGCCGGTCCGACCGGGTCGGGCGACGCGAAGTCCTGGGTCTCGATTAGGAACGCGTCCTTCTCTCTATCTGCGCATTTCCAGAATCCGCTCCACACCCTCTATTGTGCAACGACGATGACACCCGTCGGGCGCATCCTCGCGATAGTTCTGGTGGTCCTTGCTGCGGCAACGGGCTTCGGCAACGCCGCGGAGCGGGCCCTTCCGGTCGTTCACGTCGATACCGCCGAGCTGGCGCGCCTCGAAAATTATCTCAACGGCCTTCGCACCGTTCAGGCGCGCTTCATTCAGGTCGCCTCAGACGGCAGCTATTCCGAAGGCACGCTCTATCTGTCCCGGCCGGGTCGGATGCGCATCGACTACGACGCGCCGGTCCCGATCGAGATCGTCGCCAACCGCGGCTCGATCACCTATCACGACAAGAAACTGGAACAAGTCAGCTTCATCGACGTCGATGCGACGCCGGCCGGCTTCCTGCTCGACGAGACCGTGTCCTTTGCCCACAAGGTTCGCGTCAGCGCCTACGAGAAAGCGTCCAACGCCATTCGCGTCAGCATAGTGCGCAACGACGATCCGTTGGCGGGAAGCCTGACCCTGGTTTTTGCCGATCAGCCCCTGGAGCTGAAAAAATGGGTCGTCACCGATGCGCAAGGCATCGCCACGACCGTGTCGTTGCTGGGCACGCAGTTCGGTTTGGCGCTCGATTCCAAGCTCTTCGAGTTCCGCAATCCCTACATCGGAAAACGCGCCGATTAGGCCGGAAACACTGGCTCTTTTGCGCCCGTCGAGGCCTTGAAGTCAGCCTCATCTCGACCCACATAACGCTCAGAGAGAGGGCTGCCTTCGGGTGGTCCTTTCCCAAGGATGGTTCCCCTGCCATCCGTGGGCTCGCCCAAGCGAAGCCGACGGCGCCCGGCCCCCCGTAGCCGGGCGCCGTTTTTGGGCCCACCACGCTTGACCTCGGCCGGTAGTCGATGAGAATCGACTATCCCGCCCATGGCCCTTAGCATCACCACCTGGAACGTCAATTCGCTGCGCAAACGTCGCGACGGCCTCGAAGGCTTAGTGCGGCTCGTTGAGCCGGACGTCATCTGTCTGCAAGAGACCAAAGTGCGGGACGAGGAATTCCCCAGCGAGTGGGTGAAGGCCCTCGGCTATCCGCATATCCATGCCCACGGCATGCCGGGCTACAACGGCGTCGCGATCTTATCGCGTCATCCGTTGGCGCGGCTGTCGGTTCGGTCGTGGCTGAGCAAGAACGATTGTCGGCATATCTCGGCGACCATTCCTCTCGCCGGCGGCATTGAAATTCACAGCGTGTACATCCCGGCCGGCGGCGACGTGCCCGACCCGACCAAGAATCCGCGCTTCGCCCACAAGCTCGGGTTTCTCGAAGCCTTCGGCAAATGGTCAGGGGTCCGCCGGCGCGGCTCGCCCCACGTCGTTCTAACGGGCGATCTGAATGTCGCGCCGCTTCCGACCGATGTGTGGTCCCACGAAAAACTTCTGAGCGTCGTGTCGCACACGCCCCGCGAGGTGGAGCTTTTCGATCGGGCCTTCAAGGCCGGGCGCTGGGTGGACGCGGTGCGCCACGTCGTCCCCGCCGAGGAGCGCCTCTATACGTGGTGGAGCTATCGCGCTCCCGATTGGGCCAAAGCCGACAAAGGCCGACGCCTCGATCATGTCTGGGTGACGCCGGCGTTGAAGCCGCAGATCAAATGGGCAAGCGCCTTGCGCGAGGCGCGTGGCTGGAAAACGCCGTCCGATCACGTCCCGGTCACCGTGGTCCTCGAGGTCTAAACGGGGCCCAGCGGCTAGAACTGCTTTTCGATTCTTCCTGTTTCGGTCTATGCTCAAGACACTGTCCCCAACGTGGGAGGAGCGTTCGCCCATGCGGGATGGATCCGGCCCAAAACGGCCGGAAGGCCCGGCGCGTTGCGCCGCGGTCCGTAAAACCCACAGGGAGGAACTTGATCCAATGATGATGCGACTGCGTTCGGCGCTGCTTAGTGCCGTAGCGGTGAGCGCGCTGGCGATGCCGGCGGCCGCCCAAGAACTGCGAATGGGCATCAGCCCCGAGCCGACATCCGTCGACCCGCACGCTCTGTCGTCGTTCGTGAACATGCAGCTTGGTCTGACGGTGTTCGGTCACTTGGTGAACTTCGATTCGAAGTTTCGCCTGGCGCCCGGCCTTGCGACGTCGTGGAAAGCGATCGACGACAAGACCTGGGAATTCAAGTTGCGCGACACGAAGTGGCAGGACGGCACGCCGTTTACGGCCGATGACGTCATCTTCACATTCGGCCGCGCCCCGGACGTTGGCCTGAAGCAATTCGCGATCTATATCCGCGGCCGGACCATCAGCAAGGTCGACGACCGCACGATCCACATCAAGACGACGGTTCCCGATCCGACCTTGCCCAACGCCATGGCGGCCTTCGCGATCGTTTCGAAGAAACACGGCGACGCCAAGACCGAGGACTACAACTCCGGCAAAGCCGCGATCGGCATCGGACCCTACAAGTTCGTCGAATGGGTCAAAGGCGATCGGATCGTTCTCGATGCCAACCCGGCGTATTGGGGCGGCAAGCCGGCCTATGACCGCATCGTCATGAAGCCGATCTCGAGCGGCCCGTCGCGGGTCGCGGCGCTGATGGCCGGGGACATCGACTTCATCGAGAAGGTCCCGACGGGCAACATCAGCCAACTGAAAAAAGACGCCAAGCTCAACATCGTGCAGACGCCGTCCTGCCGCACGATGTTCCTCGGGCCGGACTCCTCGCGCGACGTGTCGCCGTTCGTGAAGACCAACGACGGTCAACCGTATCCGGGCAATCCGCTGCGCGATTGGCGCGTCCGCAAGGCGATCTCCAAAGCCATCGACCGCAAAGCCATCGTCGAGCGGGTCATGGACGGAAACGCCTTGGCGGCGAGCCAATACTTCGCAAGCGGCCTGTTCGGTCACAACCCGAACATTCCGGTCGAGCCCTATGACCTCGCCGGCGCCAAGAAGTTGATGCAAGACGCGGGATACGGTGACGGCTTCCGCTTGACGATCCACGGCACCAACGACCGCTACGACAACGACGCCCAGATCCTCGAGGCTCTCGCCCAGATGTTGACCCAGGTCGGCATCAAAACCGAGATCGTCGGAATTCCGGTGGCGACGTACTTCACGCGCCAGGCGAGTCTGGAGTTCAGTGTGTATCTCGTCGGCAACTGCCCCGGCACGGCCGAGGCCGGTGCGCCGCTCAAGGAGATCACGCACACGCTTCTGCCCGAGAAGGGCTACGGCATCTACAACTTCCACCGCTACTCGAACCAGCGCCTCGACACCATGATCGAGGAAGCGTTGTCGACGATCGACGATGGCAAACGTGAGAAGCTCTACCAGGACGCCCTCAAGATCGCTCTCGATGACGTCGCGGCGATTCCGCTTCATCAGCAGGTCAACACCTGGGCGATGAAGAAAGGCATTATCTACGAGCCCCGGACCGACGAGATGTTGCTTCCGGCCTACGTGAGCAAAGGAAATTAATTCGGTGAACGTTTCGTCGTTCGGGAAAGGGCGGCTTCGGCCGCCCTTTTTCGTTTCGGCCGCCGCGACTAAGAAACCAGTCGATAGCCTCCGGGCTCGGTGACGAGGATGCGGGCGTCGGCCGGATCGCGTTCGATCTTTTGACGCAAGCGATAGACGTGCGTTTCCAGAGTGTGCGTCGTGACCCCGGCGTTGTAGCCCCAGACCTCGCCCAACAATTCGTCACGGCTCACGACGCGCCCTGCGGCACGCAGCAAAAATTTCAAGATCGCCACTTCTTTGTCGGTCAAGGTCACGGTCGTTTTGCGAGCGCCGTCGATCAAGGTTCGCGCGTCCGCCCGGAATGCAAACGATCCGATCGCGATGGTCTGGCCGTCGAGGGCCCACGTCCGCCGCTCGAGCAGAACTCGCAAACGCGCGATCACGACGCCCATGCGAAGCGGCTTGGTGATCGTCTCGTCGGCATCGGCGCAATCCCCCGTGTCGCCGGTTTCGGTCAGAAGAATGATCGGAACGCTGACGCCGGCCTCACGCAGCCGTCGACAGATCGCACGGCCGTCGGCGTCCGGAAAAACGGCAGCAAGAAGAATGGCCGCGAGATCAGGCATCTTGGCCCGTTCCAATGCCTCGGCACCGGTGACGGCCTCGACCGCGACGAATTCCCCGCCGACCCGGAACTGCTCGTTCAGCATATCGCGCAACGCGGCATCGGGGTCGGCAATGAGGACGGGTTTCGGAGCGCCGCTCATGATTGGCGGATCCCCGGGACGCCGCTCTCGCCCCGGCCAGGTCCCGACCGGCAGGATATGCCCCGACGATTCGCCATAACTCTCACGCTGGCATCCTAAGTAATTGAATTTATTGACTTCTCGTGGCACGTCGCTTGCGTAGATAGAGCCAATAATAACGCGAAGCAACAGGAAGTGGTCGACATGTACCTCACGGACGCGTCCGAGGCGAACCCATACGCCGAGGCGGCCGCTAGCCGCCCGCCCACATCAGGAAGCGCAACCTCGACCGAGCAATTCCAGCCGTTCGGCAAGGACGGACTGAGTTTTGGTGACGTCCTCGACGTCATCAACCCTCTGCAACACATCCCCATCGTTTCGGCCTTTTATCGCCGGATAACCGGCGACGAGATCGCCATGGCGCCACGCATCATCGGCGATGGCCTGTTCGGCGGTTTCATCGGGTTCGTAGCGTCGCTGGCCAATATTGTCGTCGAGCAAACGACCGGCAAAGATGTCGGCGAACATGTCGCCACCCTAATGCTCGGCGAACCCGACGCGGCACCGACCGCTGTCGCCACAGCGAACACGGGAGAAACAGACATCGAAGGGTTGCCCTGGCTCCAGACCGCGAGCCTCGCCGCGCCGGTGACGGCCGGCCCGCCGGCGGCGCTGCCACCCCGATCTTTAAGCAAACCCATCGTCAATACGCCGGTGGCATCTCTGTCCCTTGCATCGAACGCGACGACAGCCACGACGATCGGTGAAGCGGCCGCCGATCCCTTTATTGCAACGCGGCTTGCTGGACGACCCAACGCTCGACCGCGCCAGGAAGCGTCAGCGGCGCCGCTCGGCGGTACAGCCGACCCCGGCGGATGGTTTTCCGAAGTTATGCTAACGGCGCTTGATCGGTATCAAGCCACCTCGAAACTTGGTGAATCTTCGAACAAGCCGCGCGTTGATCTGACCCATTGACGTCGTCTGACGACATTGTCGTTCGACCACCTGGCATCCTCACGTTCGCCGGACGACGGTATCGCTGCGCTCTGGGGCGATCCGGAATTGTCGAAGCCAAGCATGAGGGCGACGGCGGAACTCCGACAGGGCGATTTCCGTTGCGTCGCGTCTACTATCGTCCCGATCGTATTGCGCCGCCGGTCACCGCGTTGCCCGTACAAGGCCTGATGCCCGCCGACGGCTGGTCCGACGACCCGACGGATCCTAACTACAACCGGCTTGTCTTTCGTCCGCGACCGACGCGTTCGGAAACACTGTGGCGCGACGACGCGGTCTACGACGTGATCGTCGAAATTGGTTTCAACGACGATCCACCGGTGGCCGGACACGGCAGCGCCATCTTTATCCACGTGGCGCGAGCCGACTTTGAGCCGACGGAAGGATGTGTCGCGTTGGCGATCGCTGACCTGCGCGATCTTCTCGGGCGCATCAGCCCGAACACCGCCTGCGTGATCAGTTCGCGTCCGGAGCCGGCGTAAACGTCGGGCGCGCTCCGAAAATCGCGCTGCCGACGCGAACGAACGTCGCGCCGAAACGCACTGCGACTTCGTAGTCGGCGCTCATGCCCATGCTGAGTTCCTTGAGGCCGTTACGCTCCGCGATCTTGGCCAGCAACGCGAAATGCAACGACGGCTCCTCGTCGACCGGCGGGATGCACATGAGGCCGACCACGCTGAGGCCGAGTTCATCACGGCAGGCTTTCACCAAGGCATCGGCTTCAGCGGGCAAGCAGCCCGCCTTTTGCGGTTCCTCGCCGGTGTTCACTTGGATGAAGCAATCCAGCGTGCGGCCCGCGGTTCTCATTTCATCCGCCAGAGCCTTGGCGAGACGCAAACGGTCGACGGTTTCGATAGCGTCAAACAACTGAACGGCGCGGCGCACTTTGTTCCGCTGCAGCGGTCCGATGAGATGAAGGCGCGCATCCGGAAACTCGGTGCGCAACGCCGGCCATTTTGCCTCGGCATCGGCGACTCGGTTTTCGCCGAAGTACCGGTGTCCGGCGAGCAGCGCCGGGCGGATGCGCTCCGCGCCATGAAACTTGGTGACGCCGACCAGCGTGACCGCCTCCGGCGAACGTTGAGCGGTTCGGGCCTGAGTGGCGATCTTCGCCTTGACCTGCAAAAGGTTTTGGGCGACGTCGGGTACGGTATCGGTCTCAGCGGACATCGGCGTCATCAAAGTTTCCGAGGGTTCAGGGTGGGCACACTAGCAAAGCTCGCGACCCGGCTCAAAGGTCGACGCCGCATTGGTCGCGATCGATATCCGAGCCTCATTTTCATGACCGATCCGGCACGTCTGGCCGATCCCATTCCGATCGTCGAGCGATTGCCGCCCGGCGCCGCGATCATTCTCCGTGAGCCTAACGACGTCGCACGCCGCGCCCTGGCCGAGCGTTTGGCGCCGCCCTGTCGACAACGCAAACTTGTTTTGCTGATCGCGGGCGATGCCCGCCTGGCCCGGAGTGTCCATGCCGATGGGCTCCATCTCTCGGAAGTCGCGACCCGGCACGCACTGCAGCGCTGGCGTTTGTGGCGGCGACCGCATTGGATCGTCACCGCGGCTGCTCATGGTCCCGCCGCGCTGCATCGCGCCCAACGGATCGGCGCCGACGCGGCGTTGCTCTCGCCGGTCTTCCGACCGAAAGCCATCCCGTGGCCGGTTCCATCGGGTCTCTTCGGTTCGCCGCCTGGGTCAGGCAAAGTCCGCTTCCGGTCTACGCGCTCGGCGGGGTCAACGTGGCGACAGCACGTCGCTTAATTGAAAGCCCTGCGATCGGAATCGCTGGGATTTCGGGGATCGCCAACACCGATTGATGGCGCTTGCGATTTAGGCGAATTCATCCTCAAGTCCGAACTCGTAAGCCCATCTTCGCCGATAATCGAACGTCGATCCGGGGCAAGGGTTCGATTGGCATATCGATCCCGGGACGGCGGTCCGAAAGCCGGCTCTTCGCTGCCGTCATGAACCTCAACTAAGTGAACAAACATGGAACAGTCGATTTTACGACGCAACGGCTGGCTCTGCATACCCAGGGCACAATCCTTATGTTTCCGCCATTTTTATGTATCCACGGCGGGTTCCTCCCGGCCCGTACCCTCAATTATTAGGTGACCATCTATTTCACGATGGATAGGCCATAAGAGCCGTCGGGCCGATCGCCCTCCTTGTTGCGCGAATGCAACAGCTTCTGAAAATCGCTGTTTTAAGCCGAGTCCTGTGTTGCCAAAGAGCCAGCCCGTCTGGTTCTATCTCGAAAGTACCGATGTGCCTTATCACGTTTGCAGGCCACGGTTTGGCAGGGCCGAAAAGCCCAAAGTAATGAGGGGATACTCATGATGATCAAGAAACTACTTTTGGGAACGACGGCTCTCGCTAGCGCCGCGTTGCTCTCGCCGGAAGCGTTCTCGGCTGATCCGCCGAAGCTCAGCTTCCTCGGTTACTACCGCTTCGAGGCCTATGCCACGAATCAAAACTTCCGTGGCTCTCGTGGTGGTCGTCAGTTCCACGTCGAATCCGACGACGTCGAATTGCAGTTTCGCGCCGAAGCGACTGCCGACAACGGCCTCAAGTATCAGGCCTATATCGAAGTCGACCTCGATAACACCCAGCTCAACGTGAGCGCCGCGGGCGTTGCTCCGCAGCGCGTCCCGATGGCTGTTGCCGACGAAGCGAACCTTCGCTTCCAGGGCGACTGGGGCATCCTTGACCTAGGCGACCAAGACGGCGCGGAAGACACGATGACCTATGGCGCTGAGAACTTCTTCTTCGGTCAGGGCGCTTCGGACGGTGATATCTCGAGCATAATCAACACCCGCTCTGTCGGTTCCGCGATGGGCCCCGATTTGCTTGGCGACTCGGGCGACGCCACCAAGATCACCTACTACACTCCGCGCGTTATGGGCTTCCAGTTTGGCGTCAGCTATACCCCGGACACTGGCCATGACCTCGGCGAGCCGGTCCTCAACGACGACACCGCCGAATATCGCAACAACTGGGGCTTCGGCTTGAACTATACGGAAAAGTACGGCGACTTCACCGTCGGCGCCGCCATCGTTGGCATCAGCGCCATTCCCGATAAGACAGTCACCAGCAGCGGAAGCACCTCGACCGACATCGAAGATGCCATGTCGTACTCGATCGGTGGCTTCGTGACCTGGAAGGAATGGAGCGTCGGTGGTCATTACGGTGACTCGGGCAGCACCGGCCTTAACAAGGGCCGCGGCACCGGGAACGATGCG
>SHVU01000036.1 GCA_009691105.1 Rhodospirillales bacterium | reverse complement strand
GGTACGCTGATGCAGCAAGAGCGTCGCAACCAGGCCGAGGAAATGGTCAAAGTCGTGGCGTCGCTCGCGCAAAAGCTGACCGGAGCCATGCCGACCGCTTACATCCGCGAAGGCAACATCCTTGACGAGCTCATCAAGCTGATCGACGAGGAAAAGTCGATCTCCGTTCTCACTCTGGGCGCGTCGACAGGAGCCAAGGGCCCGGGACCGATCGTCTCGTATATCGTCACCAAGATGTCTGGCCGCATGCGCATTCCGATCACCATCGTTCCGGGCTCGTTGACCGACGAGCAAATCGACGCGATCAGCTGATTTCGATGCTAGGATGGGCCCTGCCCGTCCGGGACTCCCATTTCGTCACGCTGACCCCAAGGAGCCGCGATGATTGACCTTTACACATGGCCCACGCCGAACGGCCACAAGATCCACATCATGCTCGAGGAAACCGGGCTGAAGTACAACGTCATCCCGGTCGACATTCGCGCCGGCGATCAGTTCAAGCCGGAATACTTGAAGATCAACCCCAACAACAAGATGCCGACGATCGTCGATCCGGACGGTCCGGGCGGAAAACGGTTTCCGCTCATGGAGTCGGGCGCGATCTTGATCTATCTCGCCGAGAAGACCGGCAAGTTCCTGCCGACCGAGGCTGTCGCGCGTTACACGGCGCTGCAATGGCTGTTCTTCCAGATTGCCCATGTCGGACCGATGCTCGGCCAGGCGCATCACTTCCGCGACGCCGCTCCAGAGAAGATCCAATACGCCATCAACCGCTACACGAATGAAGCGAAGCGGATTTATGGCGTGATCAACAAACGTCTCCAGGACGCGCCGTTCATGGCCGGCGATTATTCGATCGCCGACATGGCGATCTTCCCCTGGCTTCGCTCGTACGAAAAGCAAGGCGTGGCGATCGAGGAATATCCGACGCTCAAGCGTTGGTTCGATACGATTGCCGCTCGACCTGCCGTGCAGCGCGCCGTCAAAGTGCTCGCCGACAAGAGCACGCCGAAACCCTTGGATGAAAAGACGCGCGCGATTATGTACGGCGATCAGCAGTACGCCCGACGCTAGTCATGGCCCGCCGGCTGTACGAGTTGCATGGCGCCAACGATCTGCGCTTTAGCCCGTACTGCTGGCGGACGCGGCTTGCCCTCGCCCACAAAGGTCTCGACGCCGAGTACGTTCCCGTCCGCTTCGGCGAAAAGGATAAGATCGCGTTCAGCGGTCAGCAGAAAGTGCCCGTTCTCGACGACAACGGGCATGTCGTAGCCGACAGTTTTGCGATCGCCCGCGATCTCGAGGCCCGCTATCCGTCGGTGCCGTCGTTGTTCGGTGGCGCGGGCGGCATCCCCTCCACCTACTTCTTCAACACGTGGTGCGATCGCGTCGTGCATCCGGCGATTTCGCCGATGATCATTGCCGATCTGTTCGGCAACGTGGATCCGCGCGACCACGCCTATTTCCGAAAAGATCGCGAAGCGAAAATGGGTCGTCGCATCGAGGACGTCCAAGTCGGCCGCGAGGCGAAGTTACCCGTGTTCCGCCAAGTCCTCGATCCGGTGAGGTTCGTCCTCGACAAGCAGCCCTATATCGCCGGCGACGAGCCCGCCTATGCCGATCACATTCTGTTCGGCACCCTGATGTGGCCGCGCTGTGTGAGCACCTTCGAACTGCTCGATCCGGCCGACCGCGTCTGGTCGTGGCGTGAACGGATGCTGGATCTCTATGGCGGTCTCGGTCGGACCGCCAAGGTACCGGCCGCGGCCTAGCGTGTTGCGGCTTCCCCTGTCGTTCCCTTTCGGCGAGACGTCGCCCCACCCGGATCACGGCCGCGGATGAGTAGAACCTCCGCCTGGCTTGTCGTGGCGACGACCTGCCTCGTGCAAGCGGCGGGTGCTTGGAATCTCCTGACGCTGGCTGCGATCGCGCCCGAGGTTGGGGCGCGGCTGAGCGTGCCCGCGGCCTGGGTGGGCTACTACATGAGCATCGCGTTTTTCGCGTCGATGACGAGCTCGCTGATTTCCGGCTCGGCCGTCACACGCTGGGGTGCGTGTCGGGCCGCGCAGGTCGGTCTGGTTCTGGTCGCGATCGGTGCCGCGGCGACGGCCGTCGCCGACGTTGCGGTCATCGCGTTGGGTGCCGCGGCGATCGGCGTGGGCTACGGCTTCACCAATCCTGCGGCCTCGCACATCCTGGTGCGATTCACCCCGGCGGCGCGCCGCAACTTGATCTTTTCGCTCAAACAGACCGGCGTTCCCATCGGCGGCATGATCGCTGGATTGATCGCGCCGGCGACCGCCCTCGTCTTTGGATGGCAGATGGCACCGGCGTCGAGCGCCGTCGTCATCGTGCTGTTGGCTCTGGTGATGCAAGTCTTGCGCAGCGCTTGGGACAGCGACCGCAATACCTCCGTGCCTCTGTTTGCCAATCCTTTGGGCTCGGTGCGGTTGGTGTTGTCGCACATTGCGCTCCGGCGGCTTTGCTTCGGCGTCGTCGGCTTCGCCATCGTTCAATTCTCGCTGTCCTCGTTCCTGGTCACGGTCCTGGTCGAGTCGGCAGACTTCGGCCTGATCGAAGCCGGCTTCGCATTGTCGTTGGCTCAGGTTGCCGGCGGGACCGGACGGCTGGTCTGGGGCTGGACGGCGGATCAAACCCGCGACGGTCTCCGAATTCTGGTGGGCGTCGGCTCGATCATGGTCGTCGGCATCACGCTTTTGGCCTTGGTCGGTCCGAATTGGCCGGTGCTGGCGGTGCAAGCCGTCTGCATCCTGATCGGCTTTACCGCGATCGGCTGGAACGGCGTCTACATGGCGGAGCTGGCGCGCCTCGCCCCGAATGGCCGGATCGGTGACGTCACGGGCGGTGCTCTCTCGATCCATTACATCGGCATGCTGGCCGGGCCGATCACCATCGCGCTGCTGCGCGACGCGCTCGGCGGATACACCGTCGCGGTGGCATTGCTGGCTGGATCGGCGTTTATCGGAGCCTTATTGGCGGCGTCGGCGCGTCGGATCGTGCGCGCCGCCTAGTTCTTGTCGCGGCGCAGGCGAGCCTGCTCCATCTTCCAGTCGCGTTCCTTGATGACGTCGCGCTTGTCGCGTTGGTTGCGGCCGCGAGCCAGCGCGATCTCGATCTTGGCTAGCCCACGCGGATTGAAATAGATCGAGAGAGGAATCAGCGTCATGCCCTCGCGCTCGACGGCGCCGATCAGTTTGCGGATCTCGCGCCCTTTGAGCAGCAGCTTGCGTTCACGGCGCGGCGTGTGGGTAAAGCGAATTCCCGGTTTGTATTCGGGAATGTGGGCGTTGAGAAGAAACAGCTCGCCGTCGCGGACTGCGGCATAGGCCTCGTTGATGGAGGCTTGCGCCAGGCGCAGACTTTTGACCTCGGTGCCGGTCAGCACCAAGCCCGCTTCAAATGTCTCCTCGATCGCATAATCGCGGCGGGCGCGACGGTTTTGAGCGGCGATCCGACCTTTGTCGGCTTTATCTGTCGCCATCGCGCATGCCCGGCACGGCTCAGTTAATCAGGCCGGTCTTGGTCATCGCGGTCCGCACCGTCGTCTGGCTGGCCGGGGCGAGCTCGACGAGCGGTAGACGAACTTCGGTACCGCACTTGCCCAGGATGCTCGCCGCGAATTTCGCCGGCGCGGGGTTGGTCTCGCAAAAGAGCGCGACGTGAATGGGCATCAAGCGTTCCTGGCGCGCCATGGCCGTTTGAATGTCGCCTTGGCGCCACGCTTTCTGCATCTCGGAGCAGAGTCGCGGCGCAACATTGGCGGTGACCGAAATGCAGCCGACGCCGCCGGCAGCGAGGAACGGCAAGGCCGTCCCGTCTTCGCCCGACAGCTGGCAGAACTTGGGTCCGATCGCGAGCCGCGTCCTTATCGGCCTGGTCAGATCGGCGGTGGCGTCCTTAACGCCGACGATGTTCGGAAGCTTGGCGAGCCGCGCCATCGTCTCGACGCTCATGTCGACGACGCTACGCCCCGGGATGTTGTAGACGATGATAGGAATATCCACCGCGTCGTGAATGGCGCTGTAGTGCTGGAACAGGCCTTCTTGAGTGGGCTTGTTGTAGTACGGCGTGACGATCAATGCCGCGTCGGCGCCGGCCGTCTTCGCGTGCCGCGTCAGGTCGATGGCCTCGGCGGTCGAGTTCGAGCCGGTGCCGGCGATGACAGGAACCCGGCCCTTGGCGACTTCGATGCAGAGCTCAACGACGCGCCGATGCTCGTCATGGCTGAGAGTCGCCGATTCGCCCGTGGTTCCGCAGGGTACGACCCCTTCCGTGCCCTCGGCGATCTGCCATTCGACGAAGGCCTGATAGGCTTTTTCGTCGACACGCCCGTTCTTGAACGGCGTGATTAAGGCGACGATCGACCCTTGGAACATGGCTCGGACTCCTTGGAAACGGGGCAGCCGCGCTGCCTGGACAGGACGATAAACCCGAGACTTTGCCCCGGCAAGCACCGCGCGCCGGCTTGTCGGAAGAAATATGGTTCCCTAGTATCGACCATCGAGTCGCAGAAACTTTGGGCATCGGGCATCGAGTGAATCGAACGGGCGGCGCAGGGATTCGAATAACGCGGCGTGGCATGACCGCGGCGATCGCGGCTGGCTGGATGCTGCTTGCCGCGCCGCTGGCCTCGGCCGGTGTGCTCTCGGCCGCTGATCACGCCAAGGCCGTTGCCGCGTTTGCCGAAGCCGAAACCGGTCAGTGGGACAAAGCCCTGAAGCTTGCCGAGCAAGCCAAGGACCCGCTCCTCGCCCAAGTCATCTATTGGCTCGATCTGGTCCGTCCGGGTAGCGACGCGACGCCGCAGGAAATCTCCCGTTTCATCGCCGAGTATCCCGAGTGGCCGTCGCAAAGCCTGTTGCGCCGCCGGGTCGAGGAACAGCTTAACGACAAGACGTCGGATGCGTTCGTCCTCGAGTGGTTCAAGAACCGCAAACCCGAGACCGCCGCCGGGATGCTGCGTCGCGCCGAAGCGTTGATGGCGACGGGCGCCGTCGACGAAGGACACAAAGCGTTGCGTGCCGCGTGGGTGTCCGGAAACTTCAGCGACGATCTCGAACGGCGCTTCTATCAAAAGCATCGCAAGCTTCTGACGCCGACCGATCATCGCCAACGGTTGGAACGTCTGTTGTGGGAAGACCGCCAGGGTCCGGCGCGGCGCATTCTGTGGCACGTCGAGCCAGAGGTTCGGGCTCTGGCCGAGGCACGGATGCAACTGTCGCGCCGCGAAGGCAACGTGGACAAAGCCATCGCCAAGGTGCCGGCTCAACTTCGAAACGATTCCGGTCTGCTCTATGACCGCGTGCGCTGGCGCCGCCGTAAAGGTCAGGACGATGCGGCCCGCGATATCTTGGCCGAGCTGCCGGCGAAGTTTTCATTCCCCGAAAAGTGGTGGGACGAACGCGAAGCCTTGGCGCGCCGCGCTGTCATGCGAGGCGAAGGCTCGGTGGCCTATAAGTTGGTCAAGAACCACGGCATGACGCCGGGGTCCGGATCGGACTTTGCGGACGCCGAATGGTTCGCGGGATGGCTCGCGTTCCGCTTCCTCGACGATGCCGGTGCGGCGACCCGCCATTTCGGCGCGATGTATGGCGCGGTGAGTTTCCCGGTCAGTCAGGCACGGGCCGCCTATTGGTCGGGCCGGGTTGCGGCGGCGATCAAGGACGAAGCCTCGGCGAAGCGCTGGTATGGATTGGCGGCGCAGCACCCGACGACGTTCTATGGTCAGCTGGCGGCTGAAAAATTGAATCCCGGCCAGGCGCTCGTGCTGCCGCCCGATCCGATTCCGACTCCGGCGGAAATTTCGGCCTTCGCGAAGCATCCCCTCGCCCGCGCCGTGCATCTTCTCGTCGAGGTCGAAGCCAAAGCCTATATGCCGGCGTTCCTTCACGCTCTCGCCGCCGCTGACGACACGGCGGTGTGGCGCAGTCTGACCGCGGATTTGGCCAAGACCCAGGATCGGCCCGAGCTCGCTATCGCGATCGCGAAGCGCGCTCACCAAGAGAAAAAGCACGTTATTCCGGCGGGCTATCCGACGGTACCGTTGCCGCGCTACGTGGCGCTCAACGGCGCGCCGTCGGTCGAGGCACCGTTGGTGCTCGCCGTGGTTCGTCAGGAAAGCGCCTTCGCCGTCGAAGCCCGTAGCCGGGCCGGAGCGCTGGGCCTCATGCAGCTCATGCCGGCGACGGCAAAAGCGGTCGCCAAAGGATTGAAAGTCGACGTCGGGCCCGGCGGTCTGACCGCCGATCCGACCCTCAACGTGACCTTGGGGCAAGCCTATCTTGGCTCGCTGCTCGACACGTTCAACGGGTCCTACGTATTGGCGCTCGCGTCCTACAACGCCGGTCCCGGTCGCGCCCAAGCCTGGGTCCGCGCCAACGGCGATCCGCGCTCGACCAACGTCGACGTCATAGACTGGATCGAGTCGATCCCCTTCAACGAGACGCGGAACTACGTGCAACGCGTGCTCGAAAACGTTCAAGTTTATCGGGCGCGACTCAACGGCTCCAAGATCAGCGAAACGCTCGCCCAGGACCTGAGGCGATGACCACGGCGGTTGCGCCGTCGTCGTTCCGCGAACGCTTCTTCACGTCCCAAGATGGTCTTCGCCTGTACGTGCGGGACTACGGCGAGCCGCGGCGCGATCAGCCGACCCTGCTCTGCCTTCCGGGCGTGACGCGTAACAGCAAGGACTTCCATCGGCTCGCCACCCGTCTCGCGTCCAGCTGGCGCGTCCTGTGTCCGGACTATCGCGGTCGCGGCGCGTCGGACTCCGATCCCGACTGGTGGAACTATCAGCCGCGAACCTATCTCGACGACATTCGCCATCTGTTGGTGGCGTTTAATATCCGGCGCGGCGCGATCATCGGAACGTCGCTCGGTGGAATCTTGGCGATGGCCATGGCGGTGGTGTTTCCAACGATGGTCGCCGGCGCGGCTTTGAACGACATCGGCCCGACCCTCGAATCGCGCGGCCTCGGCAACATCGTCACTTATATGAAAGACGATCGGCCGATGGCGGATTGGCCGGCGGCGGTCCTGCGTCTGCGCACGACCTTTCCCGATTTGCCCGCCAAGACGGACGCCGACTGGCTGATGCTCGCCCGTATGGTCTATCGCGAGGATTCCAACGGCCGCGTCGTTTTCGGTTGGGATCAGGCGATCGTGAAGCCGATCTTGCGCGGCGTGCCCCTGTCCGACCTGTGGCCCTTGTTCAGCGCTTTGGGCGATCGGCCGACGCTGGTGCTGCGCGGCGCGCGCTCGTCGGTCCTGAGCGAAGACACCGTCCAGCGCATGAAGGCAAAATTGCCGGCACTCCGATCCGTTACCGTTCCCGACGTCGGCCATACGCCGGCCCTGACCGAGCCCGAAGCGGAGACCGCCCTCGATGAGTTCCTCGCCCGCCTTTAAGTTGCCGACCGTCGCCGACGTGGTGGCGGCGCGCGCCCGCATCAAAGACTACGCTGTGGTGACGCCGCTGGTGGAATCGCCGCTCTTGAACGAGCGCCTCGGCGGCCGCCTGTTCGCCAAGGCCGAAGTCCTGCAGCGCACCGGATCGTTCAAATTCCGCGGCGCCTACAACCGGCTGGCCGAACTCACGCCCGACGAACGCCGGCGCGGCGTCATCACGTATTCGTCGGGCAACTATGCCCAAGGGATCGCTGCCGCCGCGAAGCTTCTCGGCATTCCGGCCGTGATCCTGATGCCGGCCGACGCACCGCGGATCAAGCTCGATAACACCCGGGCCCACGGCGCCGAGGTCTTGCCCTACGACCGTCACACCGAAAGCCGCGAAGCCATGGGCGAGCGCATCGGCCGCGAACGCGGCTTGGTGCTCGTGAAGCCCTATGACGAAATCGCCGTCGTCGCCGGTCAAGGGACGGCCGGACTCGAACTGATCGAACAAGCCAAAGCCCGTGGCGCCAAGCTCGACGCCGTGCTGGCGCCCTGCGGCGGCGGCGGACTGGTCGCGGGCTGCGCCATCGCGGTCGCGGCCGAGTCGCCGGGCACCGAGATGTTCGCCGTCGAGCCCGAAGGCTTCGACGACACCCGGCGTTCGCTGGAGAAAGGCTCGCCGGTTCCCAACGCGCCGGGCGCTCAGTCGTTCTGCGACGCCCTGCTCATGGGGATCCCGGGCGACCTGACCTTTGCGGTCAATTCCAAATTGGTTACGCGCGGGATCGCGGTCAGCGACGACGCCGTCAGGACCGCGATGGCGGTTGCGTTCAACGAGTTCAAGCTGGTGGTGGAACCGAGCGGCTCGGTGGCTTTGGCCGCGGTTCTGTCGGGCGCCGTGCCGATCCGCAACCGAACGGTTGCTGTCGTCCTGTCGGGCGGCAACGTCGATCCGGGAACATTCCGCGACGCATTGGCCCGGGCGGGCTAGACCGCCCGGCGGTCGATACAGCCCTCCCGTCCCGGTTTTAGCCGGGACGCGGGGCGGATCGCCTGCACGTTTAACCCGAGGGTCGGAGCCGGCTTAGGCTCCGGAGGCGAGCTTCTTGCATTCGACATTGGCGACTGGAACGGTCCCGAGGGTTCCGTCCTTCACCAAATTGAGCCGCGTGGGCTCGACGTCCTTCGACTCGGTCTCTTCGACAAGCCGCTTGCAATGACCTTCGAGAAACGCGCCGCGTTCGATGGCGAGTTCGGCATGGATGATGTCGCCGCTCACCCGCGCAGTCCGCGTCAATTCGACGGACTTCGCCTTGATGTGACCGGTGACCGTGCCGTGGACCAAGACGTCCTCGGCTTCAATTTCACCACGAATGACGGCGTTTTCGCCGACCATGAGACGGGTCGTGCGGACGTCGCCATCGACCGAGCCCTCGACGTGGATTTCGCCCTCACTGATGACGTCACCGACGATTTTGAGGTCCGCACTGAGGATCGATGGCACCGAGTTCTTACGCGGTGCGTGGCCGTTTCCGTTGGCTGATTTATTTCTTGAAAACATATTGTCCTGCCCTGAGAAAGTGTGACGGATCCATCGGGCGGTCATTGAACAGGACCTCGTAGTGGACGTGAGTGCCTGTGCTCCGGCCGCTGCTACCGATGAGCCCGATCGAATCCCGGGAAGAGAGTTTTTGTCCTTTTTTGACGAGGATTTGGGCGAGGTGGGCGTAGCGGGTTTTCAATCCCCCGCCGTGATCCACTTCCACCAATCGTCCGTATCTCCCTTCCCAGCCGGTCGATACGACGATGCCAGGCGCCGTGACCAGAACCGGGGTCTTAGGTTTCGCTGCGAGGTCGAGACCGTAATGCATGGCCAAGATGCCATTGACCGGGTCACGCCGTTTTCCGAAGGCGCTGTTCAATTGGTAGGTTTCGAGGGGCGATCCCAACGGCAGGCGCTTCAAGACGTCGTTGAGTTCCTGCCATTGTCCAAAATAGGCATCGAGCCTGTTCGGCTTCCCTTTGGCGGGGGTCTCGGGTTTGCCCTGGCCGGCCTTGGCGGCGATGAACGGTCCGCCTTTGCCGTCGGGCGAAATCTTGTCGGCGTTCGGGCCGGTTGCGGCGCTGCCCGCGTCCAGATTGATAACGGTTTGCAGGGCGAGACGGATCATCGCCTCGCCTTGGGTATCGTGGAGGCGCGCCACGCGGCTTTCGAGCTCTTTGATCTGGCGCTTGAGTTGCGAGCCGTCGGTGCGGGCTTGGTTGCGCTCGCTGAGTGCCGCCTGCAACTCGGCTTGCGTGCTGTCTAGAGAGGCGCGCAACGTCTTGCCGCGCTCGTTCAAGCCTTTGATAGTGCCGCGCAGACTGGCGAGATCGGTCTGCAGCCGCTCACCCGTTGCGGTCGCTTGGGCGCGGTCCGTCTCGGACGACTTAAGGCCATTTTCCAAATTGGCGAGCGTGTCTTTGAGGTTGGCGTTCTGGGTGGTGGCATCCTGCAAGCGCGAGCGGATCTGGCTCAAATCATCCGTCGTCGCGCCGAGCCGGAGTTGGGCGTCGGCCAAACGCTCGGTCAGAGCTTTCGCCGCCGACCTTGCTTCGTCGATTTGCTCGTCCCGCGACGCCAAGACGGCGTCATAGCGAAGAACGCTGTTCGAGGTGTACCCAATCCACGTCAAAGCCAAGAGAACGACAGCAACGCCGGCCAGTTGGCGTCCCGTCGTGAGGCGGAGATGGTGAACTCGAAAGCGACCGCGCAGCATGAGCTGGCGCTCGGGGAGCCAGCGCGCCAACAGGGCGCTTAGTCCGGGGCGTTCGTGATGCCAGCGTGTGCGACGAGCCATCCTGCCCCCCTCTTCTGAACTTGAGCGTGGTGGCCGCCTGCCCTCCCCAAGGCGAGGCGATAGGTCCTTTCGGACACAAGGCAGACCGTATCGGTTCAAATGACCCCTGGCAAGTCTTACGTCACTCAGCAATTTCAGTGGGATAGATCACACTCGTGGTCGCCCCGCCTGGTCGTGTATTCTCGCCACGTGACCCAGATTCGTGAGCGGCGAGACATTTTTGATGGTGAGGCGTCCATTTCGACACCAGCGACGTTCTGGGGCGACCCCGCGCGAGTGCTTGCGACCGGATTTGGACTCGGTTTTTTGCCGTGGGCTCCGGGGACCTGGGCGTCGTTGGCGGCGCTCGTCGTCGGATACGGGATCGCGTCCGCATCGGGGCGCGTCGGTCTGGCGATTGCGGGCGTCGTGGCGACCCTGGTCGGCGTCTGGGCGGCGGGTCGTTGCGTCCGATCGACGCCAGACAAAGACCCCTCCTTCATCGTGATCGACGAGATCTCCGGACAGTGGCTCGTGATGGTGGTCGCCGGCGTCGATCCGTGGCTCTGCGGGTTGGCCTTCGTCTTTTTCCGGATCGCAGATATTTGGAAGCCCTGGCCGGTGTCCTGGGTGGATCGCCGCTTCCGCTCCGGGCTCGGCGTAATGCTCGACGACCTCGCGGCGGCGGTCTATGCCGGGATCGTAGTCTCCGTGGTGTCCTGGGCGTGGCGAGGAGGATTGCTGTGACCGAAGACTTGGAACGCACTGCCGAAGCTTTGTTGAAGGAGTTGCGGGCCGGAAAATTCAAAGTCGTCGCCGCCGAGTCCTGCACCGGCGGGATGCTGATGGCCTCGCTGACGGCCATAGCCGGCTCGTCGGATGTCGTCGAGCGTGGCTATGTCACCTATTCCAACGATGCCAAGGCCGAGAGCCTCGGCGTGCCCGTCGAGACCTTGCAAACCCACGGCTCGGTCAGTGAGCCGACGGCCCGGGCCATGGCCGAAGGCGCCTTGCGCCACTCCAAGGCTCAGATCTCGGTCGCCATCACCGGCGTCGCCGGTCCGGGTGGCGGCACGGCGGAAAAGCCGGTCGGCCTCGTCCATATGGCGGCGGCGCGGCAAGGCCGACCCACCATGCACCAGTGTCACGTCTTTGCCGGAGATCGAACCTCGGTTCGGATTCAGTCGGTCGCGGCGGCCTTCGCGCTTATTCGCCGCCAGATCGGGGCGGTCTAGGCCGCTTTGCCGTAGAGCGCCTCGGCGCGCTTCTCGAAAGCCCCGACCATGCGGTGCGCGGCTTCGCCGAAGACGGCTTCCATCGCGCCTTGGAACAGCCGCGAGTGGAATTCGAAGTCGATATAGAAATCGACGCTGCAGCCGCTCTGGCCGTTGGGCTCGAAGGTCCAGCGATTGTCGAGGCGCTTGAAAGGCCCGTCGAGATAGCGGACCTGGATGGTCTTCGGCGGCGTCAACGTCACTTCCGACGTGAAGGTCTCGCGAAAGATCTTGAAGCCCACCACCAGATCGGCGCGCAAGAGCGGGCCTTGGCGCTCGATCACACGCGCATCCAGGCACCAGGGCAAGAATTCCGGATAGCGCCCGACGTCGGCGACCAGTTCGAACATCTGTTGAGCGGTGTAGGGAAGATGCCGCTTCTCGGCGTGGGTCGGCATGCCGCCTAGGTGTTTGCGCCGATCCGAGCGGCGCGCAGCGCCGCGAAGTCGCGATCGGCGTGATAGGACGAGCGGGTCATCGGCGTCGCCGCGACCATCAAGAAGCCCTTGGCGCGCGCGATGGTCGCAAGTTCCTCGAATTCCGCAGGCGTGACGAAACGGGCGACGGCGGCGTGGCGCGGCGTCGGCTGCAAATATTGGCCGATAGTCAGGAAGTCGACGTCGGCCGAGCGCAAGTCGTCCATGACCTGGAGAACTTCGCCGCGCTCTTCTCCGAGGCCGACCATCAGGCCGGACTTCGTGAAGATTGTCGGGTCGATTTCCTTGGCGCGTTGCAGTAGGCGCAGCGACAGGAAGTAGCGGGCCCCGGGCCGGATCGTCGGATACAGCCGCGGTACGGTCTCGAGGTTGTGGTTGAAGACGTCGGGCTTGGCGGCGATCACCGCGTCGATGGCGCCTGCCTTGTCGCGGAAGTCCGGCGTCAGGACTTCGATGGTCGTGGACGGAGTCTTAGCGCGAAGCTCTTGGATCGAGCGTACGAACTGATTGGCGCCGCCGTCCGGCAAATCGTCGCGATCGACCGAGGTGATGACGACGTGGCGCATCGCCATCTCGGCGACGGCGGAGGCCAGCGACACGGGCTCGTCGGCGTTCACCGGGCCGGGCCGTCCGGTCCGGACGTTGCAGAACGCGCAGCCGCGGGTGCAGGTGTCGCCCAGGATCATCACGGTGACATGGCGATGCGCCCAGCACTCGCCGATGTTCGGGCAGGCCGCTTCTTCGCAGACGGTATGCAGCTTGTGGCGACGGACCAGTTCCTTGGTCTCGCCGAAGGCCGGCGAAGTCGGCGCCTTGACGCGGATCCAAGGCGGTTTCCGCGGCGATGGGTTTTCCGGCCGGTGCGCCTTCTCAGGATGACGAAGGGGCGTTGGCGTGGTCATGGCGTCAGATGTGAATCACCCGGCCGTAGGCGTCAAGCACAGCTTCGTGCATGGCCTCGGACAGGGTCGGATGCGGGAACACCGCTTCGATCAATTCGGCCTCGGTCGTCTCAAGGGTCTTGGCGATCGAGAAACCTTGAATCAGTTCCGTGACTTCGGCGCCGATCATATGCGCGCCCAGGAACGCTCCGGTCTTCGCATCGAAGATGGTTTTGACGAACCCGTCCGGCTCGCCGAGCGCGATCGCTTTGCCGTTGCCGATCAGCGGGAAGCGGCCGACTTTGACGTCGAGCCCCTGCTCTTTCGCCTTCTTTTCGGTCAGCCCGATGCTGGCGACTTGCGGCCGGCAATAGGTGCAGCCCGGGATGCGGGTCGCGTCCAGAGGATGCACGCCTTTGACCCCGGCGATCTGCTCGACGCAGATGATGCCTTCGTGGCTGGCTTTGTGAGCGAGCCAGGGCGGTCCGGCGACGTCGCCGATGGCATAGACGCCGGGTTCGTCGGTGGAGAGTAACGGCGTCGTTACGATCCGGCCCTTCTCGACTTTGACCTTAGTGTTTTCGAGGCCGAGGTCTTCGACGTTGCCGACGATGCCGATGGCGAGGATCACGCGATCGACGGTCAGATCCGTGGTCTCCTTGCCCTTCTCGATGGTCGCGGTCACAGAATTGGCGCCGCGCTTCAACGCTTTGACGGTGGTGCCGACATGAATGGTCATGCCCTGCTTCACAAAGGCTTTGCGGGCGAATTCGGACACGTCGTCGTCTTCCTGCGGCAGGATGCGGGGCAGAACTTCGACGACGGTGACCTGGACGCCGAGGTCGCGATAAAAGCTCGCGAACTCCATGCCGATCGCGCCCGATCCGACGACCAGAAGCGACTTCGGCAGGGTCTCCGGGACCATGGCCTGCTTCGAGGTCCAGACCAGGCGGCCATCGGCTTCGAGCCCGGGCAGCGACCGCGGCCGAGCCCCGGTGGCGAGAATGATGTGGCGCGCCGTCAGCGTCGCGACCGGCTTACCGTCTTTGGTGACGGCGAGCGTGCCTTTGCCGGCGAGCTTGGCGTGGCCGTCGAAGACGGGAATTTTGTGCTTCTTGAGGAGCGATCCGACGCCGTTGGTCAGGCGCTGGGCGACGGCGCGTGAACGCTCGACGATCTTCTTAAGATCGATCGACAAGCCATTGGTCTTAATTCCGAATTCTTCAGCTCGACCCATGGTGTGAAAGAGCTCGGACGTGCGCAGCAAAGCCTTGGTTGGGATGCAGCCCCAGTTCAGGCAGATGCCGCCCAGATGCTCGCGTTCGACCAGGGCCGTCTTGAGCCCAAGCTGGGCAGCACGGATCGCGGCGACATAACCGCCGGGCCCACCGCCGACGACAACCAGGTCGAAATTGGTGGCGGCCACGGTGCGCCTACAGCAGCATCGTCAGCGGCTCTTCGATCAGCCGCCGGAAATGACTCATGAATTCGGCTCCGACCGCACCATCGACGGCCCGGTGATCGGCCGACAAGGTGCAGGACATGACCGTGGCGATGGCAAGGACCCCTTTCTTGACGACGGGACGCTGCTCGCCCGCGCCGATCGCGAGGATGGCCGACTGCGGCGGGTTGATGACGGCGGCGAATTCCTTGATCCCGTACATGCCGAGATTGGAAATCGTGAAGCTGCCGCCTTCGTATTCCTCAGGCGCCAGCTTGCCTTGCCGGGCCCGTTCGGCGAGATCGCGCACTTCTCCGTTGATCGCAGCGAGGCCTTTGTTGTCGGCATCGCGGACGATCGGCGTGATCAGGCCGTTGGGAAGCGCCACGGCGACCGACACATCGACCGTCTTGTAGAAGCGCATCGCGTCGTCGCCCCAGGACACGTTGACGTTGGGCATCTTGCGAAGGCTGAGGGCTACGGCGCGGACGACGAAGTCGTTGACCGAGAGTTTGTAGGCACCCTCGCCCTTCGGCGACTTGGCATTGAGCTCCTTGCGGAGCGCGAGCATCGCGTCGATTTCGCAATCGATCGTCAGGTAGTAATGCGGGATCGTCCGTTTCGACTCGCTCAAGCGCTTGGCGATGGCCTTGCGCATCGACGTATGTGGAACATCGGCGTAGGCACGATCGCCGAATGCGATCGCGTGCGGGCGTTCCGGCATCGGCGCCGACCGCGTCGCAACGGCCCGCGATCCGGTGGGAGCCTGTTCGATATCGCGTTTGAGGATACGGCCGTGCGGGCCCGAGCCTTGGACTTGGCTGAGATCGACGCCGGCCTGAGCCGCAAGCCGCTTGGCGAGCGGTGACGCGAAAATCCGTCCATCGCTCTTCGGCGTGTTGCGTCGGACCGGTTGAGACGTGGGCGCCGCTTGCTGAGGCTTTGCCGGCATCGGAGCCGCGGCAGCGGGCGCCGGGGCTTTGGCCGGTGCGGCCGCCGCTGGCGTCGGAGCTTTTGCGGCAAGCTGCGGTTGGGCTTTGGCGGCGCTATCGAGAGCCGCTTTGTCTTCGCCTTCGGCGAGCAGCAGCGCGATGACGTCGTTGACCTTGACGCCGGGCGTTGCGGCGTTGACCAGGATGCGGCCCAGGACGCCGTCGTCGGCGGCCTCGATTTCCATGGTCGCTTTGTCGGTCTCGATCTCGGCAAGGGCGTCGCCGGAGCTGACCGTCTCGCCTTCTTTCTTCAACCAGCGCGTCAGCGTCCCTTCGGTCATGGTCGGGGACAGCGCCGGCATCCGGATAGGGATCGGCATGGCAGTTCTCCGTTCCCTAGCGGTACAAGACGCTCTTGGCGGCCGCGACGATGTTCTCGACCTGCGGAATGGAGAGACGTTCGAGGTTCGCGGCATAGGGCAGCGGCACGTCGGCCTGGCTGACCCGTCCGACCGGCGCGTCGAGATAGTCGAACGCATGTTCCATCATCTGCGCGGCGATTTCGGAGCCGATGCCGGCGACTGGCCAGCATTCTTCGACGGCGACGATGCGGTTCGTCTTCTTGACCGACTCGACGATGGTCGGGACGTCGAGCGGACGCAGCGACCGGAGGTTGATGACTTCGGCCTCGATGCCTTCCTTGGCGAGAACTTCGGCGGCCTGCAGCGACAGATGAACCATCCGCGAATAGGCCACCAAGGTTACGTCCTTGCCGGTGCGCTCGATCTTGGCTTTGCCGATGGGCAGCAAGAAATCAGGCCCTTCCGGCGCGTCGAAGGTCTGGCCGTAGAGAATCTCGTGCTCGAGGAAAATGATCGGGTTCGGATCGCGGATGGCCGCTTTCAAAAGGCCCTTCGCATCCGCCGCCGAATACGGCGCTACGACTTTCAGTCCTGGGCAATGCGCATACCAGCTCGCGAAGTCCTGGGAGTGTTGCGCGGCGACGCGCGCCGCCGGGCCGTTGGGACCGCGGAAGACGATCGGACAGGTCAATTGCCCGCCCGCCATGTAGTGCGTCTTGGCGGCCGAGTTGATGATCTGGTCGATCGCCTGCATGGCGAAGTTGAACGTCATGAACTCGACGATCGGGCGAAGACCGGCAAAGGCCGCTCCGACGCACAGACCGGCGAACCCTTGTTCGGTGATCGGCGTGTCGACGACGCGCTTGGCGCCAAATTCCTGAAGTAGGCCTTGGCTGATCTTGTAGGCGCCTTGGTATTCGCCGACTTCTTCGCCCATCAGGAAGACATTCTCGTCGCGGCGCATTTCCTCGGCGATGGCATCGCGAAGCGCTTCACGCACCGTGATGACGGTTCCGGTCGCCGGAGCCGGGCCGCCGTTCGTTTTGGCCGGGGCCGCGGCAGCGGGTTCCGAAGCCTTGGCGGCGACCGGAGCCGGCTTGGCGGCGGCAGGCTCGGCCGGAGCCTTGGCCTGCGCGTCGCTGTCCTCGTCCTCGCCCAGGATCAGGGCGATAGGCGTGTTGACGGCAACTCCGTCAGTGCCGGACGGCACCAGGATCTTGCTGAGCACGCCAGCGTCGACGGCTTCGACTTCCATCGTCGCTTTGTCGGTTTCGATTTCGGCCAACGCGTCGCCGGAGCGAACGCGATCGCCTTCTTTTTTCAGCCAGTTGGCGAGTTTGCCCTCGGTCATCGTTGGCGACAGCGCCGGCATGAGCACAGGAATCGGCATGGGTATCCTCGTCCTTCGCTATGCAGCCGCTTAGACCGAAACCAAAACGTCGGTGTAGAGCTCGGTCTGATCGGGCTCCGGGCTCTGCTGGGCGAACTCGGCCGCTTCGGTGATTTGGACTTTCACCTGGCGGTCGATCTCCTTGAGCTCGGCGTCGTCGGCGAGTCCGGAATCGAGGATGTATTTGCGCAATCCGTCGATCGGATCGCTCTCCTCGCGGATCTTGCTGACCTCTTCCTTCGAGCGGTACTTGGCCGGGTCGGACATCGAATGTCCGCGGTAGCGATAGGTCACCATCTCGAGAAGGTACGGGCCCTTGCCGGTGCGGCAATTGGCGACGGCCTTTTCACCGGCTTCCTTGACCTCGAGAACGTTCATGCCGTTGACGCGCAGGCCAGGAATGCCGTGAACCTCGCCGCGACGATAGAAATCCGTCGTCGCCGAGGCCCGGTTGATCGACGTGCCCATGCCATACTTGTTGTTCTCGATGACGAAGATCACCGGCAACTTCCACAAGGCCGCCATGTTGAACGACTCGAAGACTTGGCCTTGGTTCGCGGCGCCGTCGCCGAAGTAGCAGTAACAGACGCCGCCATCGCCCTTGTACTTGTGGGCGAAAGCCAATCCGGTCCCGAGCGGAACCGAGGCGCCGACGATGCCGTGACCGCCGTAGAAGTTCTTCTCGCGGCTGAACATGTGCATCGAGCCGCCCTTGCCGCGCGAATAGCCGTCGCGCCGGCCGGTCAGCTCGGCCATGACGCCTTTGGCGTCCATGCCGCAGGCCAACATGTGGCCGTGATCGCGGTATGTGGTGATGACGGAGTCTTGCTTATTGGCCGTTGCCTGCAGTCCGACGACCACGGCTTCCTGGCCGATATAGAGATGGCAGAAGCCGGCGATGAGGCCCATGCCGTAAAGCTGGCCGGCCTTCTCTTCGAAACGCCGGATCGCCAGCATATCGCGATAGAAGCCGACGATTTGATCCGCATCGGCGGACGCGTCGCCGCGTGTATTTGGCTTCGATCGGGCCTGGCCGCGGGATGTCGGCACGGCGCGTAGTTCGGTTGTCCCTCTGGCCCTTGGCGCGGCGGTCATAGCGTTTCCCCTCGAAGGTTTTTGTTGCAGGCAGCGTCGTCGGTTCGTGCACGACGGGACCGGCGCGACCGTCGCGCGGTCAACTTCGACCCCATTGCTTGATTAATCATGATTAGATTAATATTGGCAATCTGCCACTTGTCGTTTCTAGCGCGGTTGGTTCCCCGGCGCAAGGACGTGCCGAGGGGGCGCTACGGAGCTAGCGGCGAGTTCGACGTACGGCGGGAGAGGAGCCGGAAACCCGGCTGATTCACTCTTCGGAAGGACCCACGAAGACTATGGATTCGTTGGGGCGGCCGAGGTTCAGCATCAAGCGGGCCCGCTCGTCGAGCAGGTCCAAATCGAGGCTGGAGGGGGTGAGTCGCTTGACGCGATTCTCGGCGGCCAG
>SHVU01000035.1 GCA_009691105.1 Rhodospirillales bacterium | reverse complement strand
AGCACGGTGTCGCCAGAACGGCGGCGAAGGCGCCCGACAAAAAACTGCCGCCGAGGCCTGGCGTCGGCCCGGGCCCGGCGTTGGCTATCCATCCGGGCAGTCGCACGTCGAACAGACCCCAGAGGTTGCAAGCGAACATCACGACCACGAACGTCATGGCGGCGAGGAACCAAGGTTGTTGGAACTGGATGCCCCAGCCGACCGTGGCGCCCGCGCCCTTGAGGCTGATGAGAATACTGGCGAGGACCGTGAAGGCGGCGAGGATGCCGAACGCCGTCGCCAGAAAATTGAACCGCACCACCCGCGCGTCGGCGCCGCCGTGGGCGATGACGCCCAGAATCTTCAACGACAGCACCGGCAAGACGCAGGGCATGAGATTGAGAATGAGACCACCGAGAAGGGCGAGACCGATCATCGGCAACAGTCGATCCAAGACCCCGCCACCGGCCGGTGCTGTCACCGCCAGCGTTCGCTCGGCGGCGCTGGCTCCGTTGGTCAGCGTCACGGTAAGCCGCGTCGCCGGCGCGATGTTCGTGGTTCCGGTTCCGGCGAAGACGTCGACTTCGAGGAGAGCCCGACGCCCGTCATCGCTCACCGTGCTGCGCGGCGCTCCAAACACGAGTTCGATGGGGCCTTCGATGAAGACATCGGGAGACTCGAACGGCTCGATGGAGGTCGCCGAGATTCGAAGAACGCTGGCGGTCGGTTCGCCGCCAAGCTCGATCTTTTCGATGGCGAGGCCGTGGGCGCTGCCGTCGCCCGGTACGCGTGTCGTGTAGCGATTGATGAGATGCGCCCCCGGGCCGGACGCGACCGGTCCGGCGGGAATCTCTAAGGCGAGCTCGGCCGTGACGGGAATACAGATCTCTTTGCAGGTCAGATAGTCGACGCGGGCCTGAAAGCCGAGGGCGTGTCCTGGCTCGGCGACCGTCGCGACCACCGGTAACACGACTTCCGTTTCGTAGCCGGCAGTTTCAAAGCCGAAGATCGAAAAGCGCTGCGGCGCCGGCCACGCGATCGTGGCGCGATCTAGATTCTGCGATCCCGAAACGTCGAGCCTGGGCGGATAGCCCGCGTCACCCGGTGAACGCCAATAAACCTTCCACCCGTCCTTGAGACGGAATTGAAGGCCCAACATGAGAGTGCGTTCGGTGCCCGTGGCCTCCGCCGCCGAGACGAGTCGGACCGCCGTATATTCAGCCGCGACCCACGGCGATTCGATCGCCGCCGCCGACGTCACGCCGAAGGCTGTCACAACGCCGGCCCACAGGGCGGCCATCCACCGAATCGAATGCGTCATCATCATCTATCGTTCTATCATACTCGGAATGCATGCCCCAATCGAATGCTAGCTCGGTCCGTTAGGAATCCTTTGCCACCGCGCGGCACGATCGGGCTATGCCAAGGTTGCACTTTGTTGGCCGTCTCCTCCTATGTCAAAATGCGTCCATCAATGCAGTGAGGCGCGGAGGTAATGGCCATGACGGCTTTGTCCATATCCATCGAGCCCGCCGCCAGCGGGATCGATCCGATGCTCACCGGAAAGCTTCTGGTGGCGATGCCAGGAATGCGCGATCCACGATTTGCCAAGAGCGTCATCTATGTGTGCGCTCATAGCTCGGACGGCGCCATGGGCTTGGTCGTCAACCAAGCCCTGCGCACCCTCAGCTTTCCTGAACTTCTCACCCAGCTCGGCCTCGACACGAACGGCACCACGGATCGCATCCGTGTTCACATCGGCGGGCCGGTCGAATCGGGACGCGGGTTCATCCTTCACTCGTCGGAGTACCGCCAACAGGGAACCCTGATCGTCGACGATCATTTCGCCCTGAGCGCGACCGTCGATATCTTGAAAGCGATGGCGCGAGGCGATGGTCCCCGGCGCAGCCTTTTGGCGCTTGGCTATGCGGGCTGGGGCCCCGGCCAGCTCGATGGCGAGATCAAGGCAAACGGCTGGCTGCATGTGCCGCCGGACGAAGATCTCGTCTTCGGCGTCGATCTCGATTCGAAATGGGTTCGCGCCATGGGCAAGCTTGGGGTCGATCCCCGCATGCTCTCGGACGAAGCGGGCCACGCCTAAACGCGGCGTTTAGACCGCGGTCACCGTCGGCCGAAAGCCGAGCCGGGCTTCAATCTTATCCATGGTCCCGATCCACTTGATGGCGCCAAGCGCCGTCAAGGTCGGTCGGCTGCGCAGCATGCGCGACGCGGCGCGTTCGACGGCGGTCCGGTCCACCGCTTCGACTTGCGCGATGATCTCGGCGACGGGGATGGGCCGGCCGAAGACCATGATCTGACGCGCCACCTGCTCGGCCCGTGACGAGGTGCTTTCCATCGACATCAACAGGCTCGACTTGAGTTGCGCGCGGGCCCGCGCCAGTTCCTGCTCGCCGATTTTGGATGCGGTCGCGGCAATCTCGTCACAGATCACGGGCAGAGCCTTGGCGACGTCGTCGCCGGCAGTGGCGGCATAGAAACCGACGAGACCGCCGTCGGTGTAGCTCGATGCGAAGGAGTAAATCGTATAGGCGAGGCCGCGTTTCTCGCGAACCTCTTGAAACAGCCGCGACGACATTCCGCCGCCGAGGAGCGTCGAGAGAACCGACATAGGATAGAAATCCGGATCGGTGTAGGCGACGCCTTCGAATCCCAACACGACGTGGGCTTGCTCGAGGTCGCGGACTTCGCGGAAGTCGCCGCCCTGATATCGCGCCGGCTCGAATACGGGGTTCGTAGCGCCGGGCAATCCGGTGAAGGCCTGGTTGGCCAGGGCGACGAGCGTGTCGTGATCGATCCGTCCGGCTCCGGTCAGGATCATGCGCGGCGCGGAATAGTGCTCGCGCATGTAATCGATGACGGTCTGACGCGCGATCGCTTTGACGCGGGCGGCGGTGCCGAAGACCGGCCGGCCAAGTCCTTGTCCGGGGAACGCAGTCTCCTGAAAACGATCGAAGATGACGTCGTCCGGCGTTTCTTCGCTGTGCACGATCTCCTGCAGGATGACGGTGCGCTCGCGCTCGAATTCCTCGCGATCGAGCGTGGCGTTTTGCAGAATGTCGGCGACGATATCGATGGCCAGCCCGACGTCGTCCTTGAGGACTTTGGCGTAGAACGCGGTGGTCTCATGGGTCGTGTAGGCGTTGAGATAGCCGCCGACCGCGTCCATTTCCTCGGCGATTGCTTGCGCGGTGCGTCGCTTCGTCCCTTTGAAGGCCATGTGCTCGACGATATGCGCGACGCCGTTGTGCGCCGGATCCTCATGGCGCGAGCCGATGCCGATCCAGACTCCGACGCTCGCCGTTTCGACCTGATCCATCGGATCGGTGACGACGCGAAGGCCATTGGCCAGCGTTGTGACACGGATCCGGGCCATGGACTCGGGGCGTTGGACGTTCATGCCGCCGCCTTTCCGCCGATGCGTCCGGCGACGAAGTCCTTAAGGGCATCGACGTTGTTGGGAAGGACGCTCACGCGTTCGGGCCGGGTCATAAGATCGGCGAGCTTCGCCGGCAACGCCGGCTTCCGCCCGATGGCCGTCTCGACCGCTTCGGGGAACTTGGCGGGATGGGCCGTCGCGATCGCGACCGTGGGCACGGCGGGATCGCGATGGGCCCGCGCCGCGGCAATGCCGATCGCGGTATGGGGATCGATGATCTCGCCGGTCGCGTCATGGACTTCACGGATGACGTTGACGGTCGTCACGTCGTCGATGGCGTGCGCGGCGAACAGGCGGGTCAGGCTTCGCCAGCGGGCGGTTCCGAACGATACTCGGCCCTCGGCGCGGAACTCGGTCATGACGTCGGCGATGCGGCGGCCCTCGCGGCCGTAGGCATCGAAGAGGAGTCGTTCGAAATTGCTGGAGACTTGAATGTCCATGGCGGGGCTCAATGTTGCCTCAACGGGCCGCATCTCCATCGCGCCAGTGGTGAAGAACCGGGTCAGGATATCATTCCTGTTCGACCCGATGATCAGGCGAGAAAGCGGCAGTCCCATGGCGCGTGCGGCATAGGCCGCATACACATTTCCAAAATTGCCGGTGGGAACCGCGAACGACACTTTGCGATCGGGCGCGCCGAGAGCCGCGGCGGCCACGATGTAATAGACGGTCTGGGCCATAATCCGCGCCCAGTTGATCGAATTCACGGCGGCGAGCCGGGCCTGCTTGCGAAACGCCGCATCGTTGAACAGCGCTTTCACCAAATCCTGGCAGTCGTCGAAGGTGCCCTCGATCGCGATGTTGTGAATATTGGCGGACGTGACGGTCGTCATCTGCCGGCGCTGAACATCGGACACGCGGCCGCGCGGATGAAGAATGAAGACTTCGATCGCGGACCGGTCGCGACAGGCCTCGATCGCCGCCGAGCCGGTGTCGCCCGAGGTCGCGCCAACCACGGTGACGCGTTGGCCGCGTTTGCGAAGGATGTGATCGAACAGCCGGCCGACGAGTTGAAGCGCGTAATCTTTGAACGACAGCGTCGGGCCGCGATGCAACTCGAGCAGCCACAGACCGGCGTCGAGTTGCTTCAAGGGCGCGACGGCCGGATGGTCGAAGGTCGCGTAGGCCTCGTGCACCAGGCGTGACAGGTCGGCGCCGGCGATGCTGCGCCCGACGAAGGGCCGCATGATGCGCACCGCCGCGTCGGCATAGCCGAGCCCGCCGATCGCCTGGATATCGCGACGGGTCAGCCGCGGCCAAGTTTCGGGCACGTACAAACCGCCGTCGGTCGCGAGTCCGGCCAACAGGACATCGTCGAAGGCAAGCGGAGCGGCGCTGCCGCGGGTGCTACGGTATTTCATGGCGGTATTTCGACCCCGAGGGGTCTAACGGGAGCCTATCGAGCCCTCCGGGCGTCGACAAGGCGTCAGCTTAAGTATCTGATTTCAAGGTGTTTCTTGAAGGCGGCGATGTCGAGCGGCCGCCCCGTCGCCTGACGGAGAAGTTCGGCCGTGGGCAGTGACGACGCCGGCTCATGAACGTTGCGCCGCAGCCAAGACACGAGAGGCTTGAAGTTGCCGCCGCCGATCCCGGCTTCAATGGCGCTGTCGGAGGCCTTGGCCGCGGCGAAGAGCTGGGCCGCTGTCATCGCCCCGAGCGTGTAGGTCGGGAAATAGCCGAAGGATCCCGAATACCAATGAATGTCCTGCAGGCATCCCTGACGGTCGCTAGGCGGCGTAATACCCAGGCGCGCCTTCATGCCCGCATTCCACGCCGCCGGTAAGTCGGCGAGAGGCAGGCGATCGGCGAGCAGGTCCCGCTCCAGGCGATAGCGCAGCATGACGTGAGCTGGGTATGTGACTTCGTCGGCATCGACGCGGATGAAGCCCGGCTTCACTCGCGTGTAGAGACGAACCAAGTTGTCGACCTGCCACGCCGGTCCCGTACCGCCAAAGGCTTCGGCCATGAGGGGCGCGGCGAAGGTCAGGAACGACCGCGACCGGCAAACCTGCATCTCGACCAGCAGCGACTGACTTTCGTGCACGCTCATGCCGCGGGCCTGACCAACCGGCAAGCGCCGCCACGCCGCGGGCAAGCCGCGCTCGTACAGAGCGTGACCGGTCTCGTGAAGGACGCCCATCAAGCTCGAGGTGAAGTCACCTTCGTCGTAGCGCGTCGTGATCCGGACATCGTCGGGTGTGCCGCCGCAGAACGGATGCAGGCTCGAATCGAGACGGCCGTGATCGAAGTCGAATCCGATAGCCGTCATGAAACGGACGGCGAGGGCGCGTTGCTTGTCGGTGGGGAACGGGCCGGTTGGACGAATCACCGCCGGATCGCGCTGCTGGCGTTCCAGGACTTGGCCGAGAAGGTCAGGTAGGAAACTTTCGAGTTCGGCAAAGATGCGGTCGATGTTGGCGGCGCGCTCGCCCGGATCATACAGGTCGAGCAACGCATCGTAGGGATCGAGGCCGAGCTTGGCGGCTTTGGCCGATGCGCTCTCGCGCACCAGGCCGAGAAGATGATCGAGGGACGGACGAGCGCGTCCGAAGTCGGCCGCAGGGCGCGCTTCGCGCCAGATCATTTCGCAAGCCGAGCCGGCCTTGGACAGAGCCTCAACAAGGCGCTCGTCGAGCGCCGTCGCGTGCGTCCAACGCCGCCGCATTTCGCCCAGATTGGCCTGCTGCCATGAATCTAGGGCGTGACGTTCGGCTTCTGCCGCGCCCAGCAGGTCATCCGTTTCGGTATCGACCAGCAGGCGATGGGCGGTCGCGTGGACAGCGGCCAACTGCTCCGAGCGCGCCTCTGCTCCACCATGCGGCATGATCGCCGCCATGTCCCATTGCAGGACAGAACCGGCGTCTTCGATCGCGCCGATCCGTCGGAAACGCTGTTCGAGTTTTTGATATGCGGCTTCGGTCATGGCATACGACCGGCCCAATTCCGGGCGGCCTTCGTCAGCCTGCGAGAAGCCTATCGAGAAGCAGCACGACGAACAGCAGGAAGAGATACAGGATCGAATAGCCGAACAGCGAGCGGGCGGAGTCTTCGGTGCCGCTCCGCCACAGAAGAATCGTCCGGCGCGCGAACTCGACGTTCAACAGCGACACGGCGGCGGCGTAGGCGAGTCCGCCAAGGCCGACAACCACCGGCAGGAACGTCACCGGGATGAGCAGCGCGGTGTAGATGAGCATCTGTCGCCGAGCGGCCGCGGCGCCGCGAACCACCGGCAACATCGGAATGCCGGCGCGGGCGTAGTCCTGATTGCTGAACAAGGCCAGCGCCCAGGAATGCGGTGGCGTCCACAGGAAGATAATGAGGAAGAGGACCAGCGATTCGATTCCGACCTGACCGGTCGCGGCGGCCCAGCCGATCGCCGGGGGCAAGGCACCGGACACACCGCCAATGACGACGTTGTAGGGCGTGCGCCGCTTGAGCCACACCGTGTAGACGAAGATGTAATAGAGAATGGTGGCGGCCAGCAGTGCCGCGGCGGTGATGTTGACCGCGAGTCCCATGACGGTGACCGACGCGGCGGCGAGCGTGGCTCCGAAGATCAAGGCTTCGCCCGGCGTCAGGCGCTTTGACGGAAGTGGCCGATCCATCGTGCGGCGCATTGCGATGTCGATGTCGCGCTCGTACCACATGTTGATCGCGCCCGAGGCGCCGGCGCCGAAGGCGATGCAAATGACGGCGATCGCGGCGCTCCACGGCTCGACGGGGCCGGGCGCGAGCAGCACACCCGCAAGACCAACGAACACGACGAGCGACATGACGCGTGGCTTTAAAAGAATCGCGTAGTCGAGCGCGCGGGCGCGATAGGTGCGCGGCGGCGCTTCGCCCTGGGCTGGGGCAACAGTCGTGGGCGTTGTGGTTGCGATCTCGCTCATGCCGTCCAGTATTTCTTCGTGGTCGCGACGCTTATAGGGGCGGGGGCCCGCATAATACCGAAAACTTCGTGGCTCGCACGTCTTCGCGATTCAATTTGTGCCGGAACGGCTCGGCGGCGACGACAGCAGCGCGCGTCCTAAGGTCCAGGCGAACAAGGCGCCCCCGGCGATAGCCAGCAGCCCGCCGGCGCCATTCATACCGAAACCGATTAGATGAGCCAGGCTTTCGGCCCCGGCGCCGGCTGACTTGCGGGGCGCGGCGGCGATGAAAAGGCCAATTGCGGCCGTAAGCTGCCCGATCGCAAAGAGACCCAGCTGAATTCGGCTCGCGCGGCGTCCAGCGGGGCGGCCGATAAGCGGCAGCAAATGGGAATAAAAGACTCCCATGAAGGCGAGCTGCATGCCGGCGATGACGCCGTGATAGTGGGCCGGCGTTCGGGTGTCACCGCCGTCGGCGAAGAGACCCATGGCCGTTCCGACCGAGAAGACCGCGCTCGAAAGGGCGAGGGCCAAGAATGCCGGTTCCTTCCACCGCAATCCGTCACGCGATGCGGCACGGACGAAAGCGGTGGCGACGGCGCCGAGGGCGAACAGGATCGGCACGGCGAGGAGATACTGAAGATCGGTGAAGGCCGCGGTCTGGCGCATCTCGAAGGGCTCGAAGCCGATCAAGATCGCCGGCCCCAGCGCCGCTGTCGCGATCAGGAACCCAAACATCCATCGCGCCCATCGCGGTCCGATCGGGAGTTCTCCGAACGCCGCGAGGCCAAGCACTTGCCACGCCGTGATGACGAGGCCGACGTTCATGAATTGCAGAATATGGCCGCCAGCCCAAAACAGGTCTTCGTTCCAACTGGGTGACGGCGCTTCACCAACCAGAAAGCCGGCGGCGATGGCGATGCATAGAAGCGCGATCAGGAAGACAATTCCCGAGGCGGCAATGCCGGTGGTTACGGGATCAAGCGATCGGACGATTGGTGCCGTGTCGACGAGCAAACGGAGCGCGGCGAGACCAAGCGCCAACGCGATCGCAGCCAGACCCACATAAAAGAGAGCATGAATAATGACGGGAACGTAGTTGTTGAGAGATGCGATCCCGGCGTTTGACAACGCGACAACGACAAGAAGTGCGCAGGCCGCTCCGGCTGAGCCGACGATGACCGTGCCCGCCGGATCCGTTGTCGGCCGACCCGGCATTGCGGCGGTGCGGGCGAGCCGCAGCAGGCAGCCGAACACCGCCAGGAACCAGATCACAAAAAAGAAGACGACGTGAACGACCAGCCCGCGCTCGAACATCGCGGCGAGCCAGGGCGCGCGATCGGCGGCGCCGGGCGTACGCGACGCCGCGATCAGGCCGGCGCCAAGTCCGGCGACAGCGATGGCAAACGCGGCAAGCCCGATCCAGGCCCGAAGTTCGCGCTTCGGTCCAACCGGCCATTCACCGCCGGGCCACAGAGCGAGATGAGGCGGACGGGACTCGTCGGCGCGGTCAGCGCGGGCGGACATCGCCGACGCCGGGCGCCGCCAACGGCTCCACGCGATTCGACATTTTGACGATCACCGCTCCGTACATGAAAAGTGCGGCGGCGGCGAGAAGGGCTGCGAACAGCGTCTTGTCGATCTTCATCATGCACGCATCGATGATAGTGAAAGGCGGAAAGCGGTGCGCATGATCGTCGGCGCATTCCGGGAAATCAAGGGCGGCGAGAACGGCAGAAAATGGCCTTTGCAATGCCCGAGGGGCATGGTAGCAAGTCCCGGCGCGGGCGGGCCGGCGCGGCGGAAGCGTCGCGATCGTAGTCGTCGCTCCAGCCGATAGCGAAACCAGCGAGTCGAGAGCCGATGCTCAAGAATCTCAAAGCCCTGGCGGGGCTCGCGGGGGTCTTGGTCGCAAGTGTTGCGGCCGTGGCGCTCGCCGCCAAGCCCGAACCATGGGCGATCCTTTTCCAGAAGCCGGAATCGCCGGTGATGGAGCAAATCGTCAGCTTCAACGATTACATCTCCATCGTGATCATTCTGATCACGTTGTTCGTCCTCGCGCTCCTCATCATCGTGGTGGTCAAGTTCAACGAGAAGGCGAATCCGACGCCCTCGAAGAACACGCACAACACGTTGCTCGAAGTGGCGTGGACGGTGATCCCGGTCTTGATCCTGGTGGCGATCGGCATTCCGTCTATCCGTATCCTGTTTTTCATGGATAAGAATCCGGCGGCCGAGATGACGCTCAAGGTGACCGGCCATCAGTGGTACTGGTCCTATGAGTATCCGGATCACGGCAACTTCTCGTTCGACAGCGTCATGGTCCCCGAAGCCGACATCAAGGATCGGTCGGTCCGATTGCTCGAGGTCGACAACCGCATCGTGTTGCCGGTCGAGACCGACATTCGGCTGCTGTTCACCTCGGAAGACGTCATTCATGCCTGGGCGATTCCCGCCTTGGTCGCCAAGATCGATGCCGTGCCCGGCCGCATCAATGAATCCTGGGTGCGGATCAACCGCCCCGGCATTTATTACGGCCAGTGCTCGGAGCTCTGCGGCGTCAATCACGGCTTCATGCCCATCGCCGTCGAGGCCGTGTCCAAAGAGGCCTTCAAGCGCTGGACGGACGACAAAAAGAAGCAGGCCGCCGGGCCCTCCGGCGTCGAGGTTGCGGCCGACGCCGCGCGCCCGACCACGGGTTCGGCGCGCTAGCGATCAGACGCACGGAACTGACGAGGCACGATAATGGCTTACGCAGCATCTCACGACGCCCACGATGACCACGGCCACCATCCGAGCGGGTGGCGGCGTTGGGTCTATTCGACCAACCACAAAGACATTGGGACCATGTACATGGTGGTCTCGATGCTGTCGGCGGTCCTGGGCGGCGGATTATCGTGGCTGATCCGGCTTGAGCTGGCCGAGCCGGGCATTCAGTTCATCACGGATTTTCAATTTTATAACGTCATGGTCTCGGCCCATGGCTTGATCATGGTGTTCTTCGTGGTGATGCCGGCCTTGATCGGCGGCTTCGGAAACTGGTTCTTGCCGTTGATGATCGGCACGCCCGACATGGCGTTCCCGCGCATGAACAACGTTAGCTTCTGGTTGTTGGTGGCGGCGCTGATCCTGCTGGTGCTGTCCGGCATCGTCGGCAGCGGCGTCGGCACGGGGTGGACCGTCTATCCGCCGCTCAGCAACATTGAATATCACCCTGGACCCTCGGTCGATTTCGCGATCCTGAGCCTGCATCTGGCCGGCGCGTCGTCGGTGCTCGGCGCGATGAACTTCATCACGACGATTCTCAATATGCGGGCTCCGGGCATGACGTTGCACCGGATGCCGCTGTTCGTCTGGGCGATGCTGATCACGGCGTTCTTGCTGCTGCTGGCCATCCCGGTTTTGGCCGGCGCGCTGACCATGCTGCTGACCGACCGTAACTTCGGCACGGCCTTCTTCAAGACTGGGCAGGGCGGCGACCCGATCCTGTGGCAGCATCTGTTCTGGTTCTTCGGGCACCCCGAGGTCTACATCATGATCCTGCCGGGCTTCGGGATCGTCAGCCAGATCGTGTCAACGTTTTCGCGGAAGCCGATCTTCGGCTATCTCGGCATGGTCTACGCGATGGTGTCGATCGGCTTCGTCGGCTTCGTGGTCTGGGCGCATCACATGTTCTCGGTGGGCCTGACCTCCAGCACGCGAGCTTATTTCGTCGTCGCGACGATGGTCATCGCGGTTCCGACTGGCATCAAGATCTTCAGCTGGATCGCCACCATGTGGGGCGGCTCGATCTCGTTCAAGACACCGATGCTGTGGGCGATCGGCTTTATTTTCTTGTTCGTGGTCGGTGGTGTCACGGGTGTCGTGCTCGCCAACGCGGCGATCGCGGTCTCGGTCCACGACACGTATTACGTCGTCGCCCACTTCCACTACGTGCTCTCGTTGGGCGCGGTGTTTTCGATCTTTGCCGGTTTCTATTATTGGATCGGCAAAATGTCGGGCCGGCAGTATCCGGAGAAGCTCGGCCAGCTCCACTTCTGGACCAGCTTCGTCGGCGTGAATTTGCTGTTCTTCCCGCAGCATTTCCTTGGGGTCCAAGGCATGCCGCGGCGCATTCCTGACTATCCGGATGCCTTCACCGGGTGGAACATGGTCAGCAGCTTCGGGGCGCTGGTCACGGCGCTCAGCACGGTTCTGTTCTTCTATGTGGTCTACCGCACGCTGACCTCCGGGGAGAAATGCGCCGCCAATCCTTGGGGCGAGGGCGCAAGCACCCTCGAATGGACGGTGCCGTCGCCGGCTCCGTTCCACACCCACGAGGTCATGCCCAAGATCGGCTCCCAGCCGGCGGAATGACGCCGGGACGCGCCGAACAGGGCGGACTGGATAGAGCATGAGTGACGACGGAACCCAGGGCCTGCGTCGACGCAATCGCGGCGTCGCCACCATGCTGGGCGGACTTGTCGTTGGTATGGTCGGGCTGGCCTTCGCGTCGGTGCCACTCTATCGACTGTTTTGCGACGTCACGGGCTTCGGCGGAACGCCGCGCGTCGGCCTCGCCGGATCGTCGTCCGGGATTTCCGATCGCGAGATCGAAGTGCGCTTCGATTCCAACGTGGCGGCCGGGTTGCCCTGGGTCTTCGAGGCGGAACTCCGCTCGGTGCGTGTCCGGCTCGGAGAAGAAGTCGAGGCGCATTATCGGGTCCGTAATTTGTCGAAGACCAAAACCATCGGGACATCGACGTTCAACGTATCGCCGAACAGCGCCGGTCCGCATTTCGTCAAGGTGCAGTGTTTCTGCTTTACCGAGCAGACGCTCCAGCCCGGCGAAGAAGCGATCCTGCCGGTCCGGTTCTATGTCGAGCCGGAGATTGGTAGCGATCGCGACGCCAGGGACATTACGGCGGTGACGCTGTCGTATACGTTCTTTCCGGCGAAGACCGGCGCCGCGGCGCCGGCGGCTAGCGCCGTGGCGGCGCTCGGCGCGAAGTAGTAGCAATGCATCGGATCATAAGGCGAAGCATCGATGGCTGACTGGCGGACGCGTTCTCACCCCTGGCATCTGGTCGACCCCAGCCCGTGGCCGATCGTCGGGACCTTGGCTGCTTTGATCATGGCGATCGGCGGCATTTGGTACATGCATGGCGGCCCGATCTGGGGCTTCCTTGCCGGCGTCGCCGTTCTCATCGTCACGTTCGTCGGCTGGTGGCGCGACGTCATCCGCGAAGCCCAGACCGGCGTCCATCACACGCCGCCCGTGCAGACCGGTCTGCGCATGGGCATGATCTTGTTCATCGCCTCCGAAGTGATGTTTTTCTTCGCCTTCTTCTGGGCGTTCTTCCACTCGAGCATGCCGATCCTGAGCCGCGTCGCGGCGACGGTATGGCCGCCCGAAGGAATCATCCCGCTTCACGCTTGGACGGTCCCGTTCCTGAACACGCTCATTCTGCTGACGTCGGGCGCGACCGTGACCTACGCGCATCACGCGATCCGGCTTGGCGATCGTTCGAAGTTCATCAAGGGCACGGCGCTGACCGTGCTCCTGGGGTTCATCTTCCTTGGCTTCCAGGCATTCGAGTACATCCACGCCGAGTTCAAATTGACCGGCGGGATTTACGGTTCGACGTTCTATCTGGCCACCGGCTTCCATGGCTTCCACGTCTTCGTGGGCGCCTGCTTCCTCGCGGTCTGCCTATTCCGCGGCTTGGCCGGTCACTTCAAGCCGGAACAGCACATCGGCTTCGAAGCCGCCGCCTGGTACTGGCACTTCGTCGACGTGGTCTGGCTGTTCCTGTTCGTTTGGATCTACTGGTGGGGCGGCGCCGGCTACCACTTCGGCTAGCGTTGGCGCGCCCGGCGTAGGGCTTCGATCACTTCCACCAGACAGGCATCGCGCTCGGCTTCGAGCGCGGTGATCGACCGCCCGGCGGCTTCGCGATTCACGCCGTCGATCAGTTTCTGCTGAACCTCGGGCGTCAGCTTCGGCCGACCCAACGTTCCCCAGCGACGTTCCTGGCTGGGCCCCAAGTGTTTCAGAAAGTGCGCGAAGCCGGCTTGGCCGCCGGCGAGATGAAACGTCATGTGCGCCCCGAACACCGCGAAGCGAAGGCCCGGACCGTAGGCGAGGGCTTTGTCGGCATCCTCGACGCTGACCACGCCTTGCTCCACCAAGCTGACGGCTTCCTGCCAGAGCGCGCCTTGAAGGCGGCTGGCGACGTGGCCGGGCATTTCGCGGTTCAAGCGGATCGCCACCTTGCCGATGGCTTCATAAAATTTGACGGCCCAGGCCAGGGTGTCGGGCGCGGTGAGCTCGCCGCCGCTGACTTCGACCAGCGGTACGATGTGCGGCGGATTGAATGGATGCGCCAGGATGCAGCGCTCCGGATGCGCCAGGCCTTGCTGCAACGGTGTCATGAGAAGCCCAGACGCGCTCGAGGCGATGACGATGTCGGGCGGAAGGAGCTTGTCGATGCGGCCGAAGAGTTCACGCTTCAGGTCTTCCCGTTCCGGGGCGTTTTCCTGGACGAACTCAGCGCCTTCGACAGCGGCTTCAGGTGTGGCGACGAAGCGCCAACGGGTCTTATCGGCGCCGGTGCCAAGACCGAGGCGTTCGAGCGTGGGCCAGGCTTGGTCGATGAAATCCTTCAGCCGGTCGCTGCCGCCAGGCGCCGGATCCGTGGCCACGACTTCAAGGCCGCGGGACAGGAAATAGGCGGTCCAACTCATGCCAATCACGCCGGTGCCAATGACGGCGATGCGGCGGACGCGGTCGTGGGACAGACGGGTCATGAAGCCTCGCAGGGCGGGGGTGGCGGAACACCGCCCGAACAGGCGGCCTATGGATATCGCATAGCTCCGTGAAGGCGGCAACCAGGCGCGGAGCCGATGGAACTCCGCGGCCATGGGCCCTATGATCGGTGGGACACCGCCATGGCGTCCAACCGCAGGTCCAGCACCAGCCCACGCGCCGTTTCCGCGCCGGAGCGGTCACGTCCGCCGGCGACCATCACCCCCGGCTCCGTCACGCCGCTCTCGGCGAACCCGATTGTCGAATGGTTGTTGCGGGAGGGGTGGAGCGAACACGACCTTCGCGCCTTCGTCGGGCGGTTCGGTGACTATTTGGCGGAACGGGGTCTGCCGGTGATGCGGTTGCGCATCACCGGCAGCGCCTTGCACCCGCAAGTCATCGGGGTCAGCTACACCTGGGAACGCGGCAAGCCCGAAGTCGTCGAGTTCGAGCCGCCGTGGAGCATTCTCGAATCCGCGGAGTTCTTGCGGAGCCCCTATGCCGCGCTTCGCGAAGGTGCGGGCGCCATTCGCCGCCGCCTCGATATTCCCGATGTTGCGCTTGAATATCCGGTCTTGGAGGACCTGAAGGCTGAAGGCGCGAGCGATTACGTCGCGGACGCGGTCGAGGCGATCAATCGCGCCGTCGGCGAGATTTACGGCCAGTTCGCCCAAGACGTTTCACGGATTTGAGCGGACGTCGCCGGCACCGGCGAACCGCCGTTGGCGAAGCGACCGCGCCGGCGGAACGCCTCACTCTCACTATCGACACGCTAGGGGCTCAGGGCGAAGGCATCGCTCGCCGGGGCGCGGACCTGGTGTTCGTGCCGCTGACTGTGCCCGGCGAGCAGGTCACGGTCGATATCGTGGGTCGTGGCCCCGGCGGTCTGAAGGGGCGTCTTGTCGAAGTTATGGCCGCGGGATCGGATCGGATCGAACCGCCATGCCCGCACTACGGAACCTGTGGCGGTTGCGCGCTTCAGCATCTGGCCCCGGCTCCGTACGCTGCATGGAAGCGCGATCAGGTGATCACGGCGCTCGCCCAGCGCGGATTGTCAGAGGTGAAAGTCGGGTCCCCCATTATCATTCCGCCGGGCCGGCGCCGGCGCACGGCATTCATTGTCGAACGTGTGGATGGCCGGATCATCGCCGGCTACAGCGCCCGGGCCAGCCATCGTGTCGTCGACATCGAACGGTGTTTGCTTCTCACTCCGGCTCTCGACCAGTTGCGCGACGCTCTTCGCCGCTTCGCTGGGACTTGGCTTAAAGAGGGCGAGCGCTGGCGTGTTCATGCCACGGAATCTGAAGGTGGCCTGGATGTCGTCATTGCGGCGGGACGTCAAAAGTCCGGCGGCCTCGCTATCGCGGCCCGACGACAATTGGCTGGCTTTGCCGACGAGGCCGATCTGGCGCGGCTCTCCTGGCAAAATAGTGAGACCGATCCGCCAGAACCGATCATCGTTCGGCGGATGCCGCAACTCATGCTGGGCGGTGTCGCGGTCGAGCTGCCCCCGGGTGGCTTTCTTCAGCCCAGCGCGGAAGGCGAGGCGATTCTCGGCGATCTTGCGGTCGAGGGAATCGGCAAAGCAAAGCGTGTTGCCGATTTATTTGCCGGGATTGGAACCTTGAGCTTACGGCTCGCCGCCGTGACCAAGGTTAGCGCCATCGATTCCGACCCACGCCTGATCGCGGCACTGGCCAAGGCCGCGGGTGCGGTCGGGTTCTCGGGACGAGTCGAGACTGAGGTCCGCGATCTCGATCGGCGGCCTTTGGCGGGCGATGAACTGGAGCCTTTTTCCGCCGTCGTTTTCGATCCGCCGCGGGCCGGCGCCCGAGCCCAAGCCGAGGCTTTGGCGCGAACGGAATCCGTCGAACGTGTCGTTGCGGTGTCGTGCAATCCGGCGACCTTTGCCCGGGATGCGCGAATCCTGGTCGACGGCGGCTTTCGACCCATACGGGTCGTGCCTGTCGACCAGTTTACGTACGCCGCCCATGTCGAGATCGTCGGCCAGTTCCGCCGGGTCTAGGCCCGGACGGTCGCGTCAGAGATTGAGGGCGCTCTTGTAGAGATCGAGAAGCTGCTCGTCGCGCTGGCGGTCGGCTTGATCCATACGCCGCAGCCGCACAATGGCGCGCAGAATCTTGCCGTCGAAACCGGCGCTCTTGACCTCGGAATACACTTCACGGATATCGGCGGAGAGAGCGGAGCGCTCTTCCTCGAGCCGCTCGATACGCTCGACGAACGAGCGCAGGCGGTCGGCCGCGATTCCACCAGTCTTGATCATGATCGGATCGGGGGGTAGTGGACGGAGGCGAAGATATAGACGGGGGGCTTCGTCGGATGCAAGAGTCGAACGACAAGCGCTCCAGCGTTATGTCGATAGTCGGCCGTAGCGCCGCATGACGTCGATAAGCGCGGCGTGGTCCAGGGCGTGAACCGTGCGGCCGTCGCGCCCAGTCATGGTCTGGGCCGCAACCAGGGCGTTGATAATGGCTTCTTCGACCGCCTCGACGACGGCCAGGAACACTGGGTCGAGCGAGGTATTCGGTACGAAGTCTATGGACCCGAGGCCGCACTTGGGAAGCGGCGCGGGGTTCGCGGTCGAGAACGCGAGGAAGATATCGCCCGATGAATCGCCCGAGGGCGTACCGGTCCGTCCCACGCCCAATCCGATTCGGCGCGCCATGCGCCGGAGCTGGATCGGCAGAAGCGGGACATCCATGCCGATGACGGCGATGATCGAGCCCGACTCGCGCTTGCGGAATCGGTTGGCCTGCAGATGCTCGCCGACGGGGACGCCGAGAACGCTGAGCCACGGCCGGATGCCGTGGTTAGCCTGCACTAGCGCGCCGACCGTGTAGTCGTGGCCATCGATTGCCACCCGGCGCGATGCCGTGCCGGTGCCGGCCTTGAATTCGTAGGCAACCATGCCGGTTCCACCGCCGACATTGCCTTCGGCCAGTGGGCCTTGGACCGCGCTGTCGAGCGCTGCCCGCACGTGGCCTTCGGTGACGTGGCGACCGTTCATGTCGTTGAGATAGGCGTCCGAGGTTTCGGCGACGACGGGCAGGGCGAAATCGTATGCGCCACCGATCCGGCTTCCGGTTTGTTCGGCCAGCCACCCGATTACCGCATGGTGAACCATGCCGACGCTGTGCGTGTTGGTGATGGCGATGGGGCCGGTGAAGTGGCCGGACTCTTCGATCCAATGGCTACCGGTCATCTCGCCGTTGCCGTTCAGCGAGTGGATTGCCGCCCAGGTGGGACTGGCCGGATCGCCACCAAGCCGTGGCCGAATGACGGTCACGCCTGTGCGAATGGGACCTTGTCCGACCGTTTGCTCTCCAGTTCCCTCGATGATGGTCGCGTAGCCCACACCGACGCCGGCGACATCGGTCAGAGCATTCCACGGACCGCAGTTTTCCGCGAAGGGGAGACCAAGACCGCGAGCCCGCGGCCGGCCGTCGGGGAGGTGAGTGCGCGGGTCGCTCATTCGTCAGATCGGCTGATAGCAGCCGACGACCAGCGCATCGATGACGACCTCGTCGTCTTCGCCATGGGATTTGACGTCGAGCGGTTGTTGGAAGGCTGGGTCGGTCGAGCGCGGCCACAGCCACGGCTTGTCGCCGTGCAGGACATATTGTTTGACCGTCGCTTCCATCAATCCGTCGGTCCGGCGGCGACGCACCACGACGTATTCCTTGTCGCGGGGCTGTCGATCGAGATCCATGAACTTGACGCAAATCACGATCGAGCCGGCGGGAAAGATGTTGTTCATCGATGCGCCGTCGACCTTGAGCGCAAAGCGTGGTGCTATCGGAAAGCGGGGATCGGCCGGAACGTCGACCGCAACCCATTCGTCGCTGGGCAGTTCGAGCGCCTCGCGCCAATCGCCGGCCCGGACCACGCCGACGACAGACACGCGGCCCGATGTTTCCCCGCCCAGGCCGAACTCCAACCACTCGACCGTCGTGGCGGTGATGCGGGCGATCGCTTCCATGCGTTTGCGGCTGGGGTAGTGAACGCCTTTCTCCCACTCGCTGACCGTCGGCTGCGAAATGCCAAGAAGATCGGCCAGCCGCGCCTGACTGAGGCGGGCGTTGCGACGGGCAGCGCGAAGGCGTTCGTCCATGCGGAGGACTGTCATTGGCGGAAACTTATACAGTCTTTACCGATGTTACAATAGATTATTCCTATTGAAAATATAGTAAATACCTATCATTATCGTGGCCATCGGATCCTCCAATTTAGACCCCTCCTGCCACATGGGTTGCTGATGGCGAGCTTGGCCACAACGGACATTCCGTCTCTGCGTCGAAGCGGGCGACACGCTTCCCGAATTCCGCCGTCCGGGCATGCGATCCGGACCTGCCTTCACTGCCGCCGGCCGTTCCATCCAGCCCATCGCGGGAACTTCATTTACGCCGGTTGCGCCGTAC
>SHVU01000034.1 GCA_009691105.1 Rhodospirillales bacterium | reverse complement strand
GTTCTTCAGCGCCGACATCTACGCCAAGATGACCCAACGCGTGGTCGTCAACGGCGAAAATTCGAAGACGGTCGCGAAGTGGGGCCACGACGAGGTCCAGAAGCTTATCGACGGCTAAATCTCGAATCCTCGAAAGCCGAAGGGCCGCTGCGCTATCTGCGCAGCGGCCCTTTCGTTTTAACGACGGAGAGGAGACGGATCGAGCGTTAGCGAGCGGCCGTACGCGGACCCGGAACCGGCGGCGTCACCGACTTCGAAACGTATTGGCTCAGCGGCGCCCAGGCCTCTTCTGCCATCTTGGCCGAGGCCGTCGACGCCCGGCGGCTTTCGGCGACGAGCTTCTCGTAGCTGTTCTGGATCGCCCGGCTCTGAACTTCGATAGCCTCCGGCAAATCCGTACAACCCAGCAAATCTTTGGCGCAGGTGGCGCTGTCGTCGACCATCTCGCGGGCGACGGCGAACCAGGCGTGGTTCAAATCTTGGAGGCCACGGGCGACGACCGCTCCGGCCGTAACCCAGGCTTCGACCGCTTGGCGACCGAGCCGCGCCGCGTCAGCCTGACCGGGAATCTCGCCGGGCTTCGCGAACATGCCGAGCCAATCATTGGCACCGGCCGACCATTTTTCGAAAAACGCCGCCGGATCGGCAAAGCCGTTGGCGGTGAAGTCTGAGGACGAGCTAGCCGACGCGCCTTCGGAGGCGCCGTTACGCTTAGGCTCGATCTTTTTGTTGACTGCGGTCATTGGGAACATCTCCTCCTGGGTGGATTTTCTAAAAACAATCCAACGCCCCCTCGAGGTGACGCGATTGAGTCCACGCGTCTTGAACGGCCCGAAGGTAGCAGGCCCCGAATCGAAGTCAATTGATTTGTTTTGCAGTGCAGCATAACGGTCATATTTGACAGAAAGTGTAATATCGCCTTATTATTTAATATGTTATCCAATTGCGCTGATGCAAAGCTTGGTTGCATGTGCGAACAAAACAGCCTGAAACGCCTGCTTCTAAAGAGGTATAGCTTTAGGTATTAACGCGCTGTTAAGAGTTTAGCGGTTCAAATGGGGCCGAGTTCGACCCCACGGACGGCTTAAGGCAGGGGGAGTTTATTGGCGTGGAGTGACTGGCATCGGGAGCCGAAATCGGCTCGTTGGCTAGGGCAATGGTTGATCGGTGTGATGACGGCCGGGCTTGTCCTGGTCGCCGGATCGGCTGACGCCGCCAACAGCAAGTACGCCTCTCTCGTCATGGACGCCGACACCGGTCGGGTCCTGCATTCCGTCAACGCCGACCAGCGCCTCCATCCGGCGTCTCTCACCAAGATGATGACGTTGTTTCTGGTGTTCGACGCGCTCGACACCGGCCGTCTCACGCCCAATCAACGCCTGCCCGTTTCGGCCTACGCCGCTCAGCAATCACCGTCGAAACTCGGCCTCGTCGAAGGCGATACAATCCGCGTCGATGAAGCCGTCCTTGCCATGATCACCAAATCGGCGAATGACGTGGCAGTCGTGGCCGCTGAAGCTCTCGGCGGTACCGAATCCAATTTCGCGCTCATGATGACGGCCAGGGCCCGCAAGCTCGGCATGGATCAGACCACCTTCCGCAATGCGTCGGGCTTGCCAATCGATGGCCAAGCCAGCACAGCCATGGACATGGCAATCCTCGCGCGCGCCTTGCAGACCAAGCACGCCAGCCGCTACACGCTCTTCCGGACGGCGAAGTTCACCTACGAAGGCACGACCTACGGCAACCACAATCAGCTTCTCAAATCCTACGCTGGCACCGACGGCATCAAGACCGGTTATATCCGCGATTCCGGATTCAACCTGGTCGCCTCGGCCAAGCGTGGCGACACCCGTCTCATCGGCGTTGTGTTCGGCGGCGTCTCGCCCGGCGCCCGCAACCAGCACATGGCAAGTTTGCTCGATCGCGGCTTTCGTCAGTTCCTGATCGCCGACGTTCCTGCGTCGGCTGGCCCGGTCGTGGCCCAGGCCGCAGCGACACCGACGGTCGCATCGCGCCAGACCCGCACGGCGGACGAAAACTGGGCCGTCCAGGTCGGCGTCTACCGCGCGGTCGAACCAGCTCTCGATATTGCCCGCAAAGCCCAACAGGCCGCGGCCAAGCATCTCGGAACCGGCGAAGTCAAAGTCTTCGCGATGGAAAAGGTCCGCAGCAGCGCCCGCTATCGCGCCCAAATCGTCGGCATCAGCAAAGAACAGGCGCTCGGCGCCTGCGCCCAGTTGAAGCGCCATAAGATCGGTTGCTTCCAGACGAAGCCCAGCGACGGCGTCGAAGTCGAAGTTGGCGGCAGCTAGACCGTCAAACGGCTCTTACGTGGTGCCTGATCGCCACGCCTTCACCCAACTCCGAACATCTTCCAGATAGCGGCTCTTGTGACGCCGACGCCAGTCGTCGAGCGACCATGGCTCCTGCGACGCGCCTAACACCGAAAGGTTCGGCACGAAGATCAGGGCCGCGACCACGCCGCGGCGTTTGCCGACAACGTCCACGGTTCGCTGGTCGTATCCCGGGCCTTCAAAGGCCGCGAGACGATCGGCCTCGCCGGACTCGATCCCGGTGACAAGAATTCCGACGACACGCGCGTCCGGCACCGGCATCACGACCGGATAGGTCACGCCCTGCCCGCGCACGCGGATGTATCCGGCGAGTTCGGCGACGTCTTTGGCGCTATCCGGAACCGGGCGGCCCAGCACCGGTTCCAAGACTTCGTTGTCTTGCAGCGTTCCATAGAAGAAATAATCCATGACCTCGCTACACGGGCCGGCCAGACGCATGGGTGGAGTGGATGGTGATTCGCCAGCCGCTGGGTTCGCGCAGCACGAACGAGTCGTGGATACGGCCGCGATCGAGGGCCGATGGGCGAAGGCCTTTGCGTCCCACTGCCCGATGCGTCGCGGCGATATCGTCGACCATCAGATCGAACGGCGCCTCGCGATCATTCTTGAACGCGGCGCGAGTCGGAAACAGCAGAAGGTGTGTGCCGCCGCGCAGCTCGAAGATGGCAATGTCGGAGCCGCGGAAGATGGGGCGCAGGCCGAGCCGGTCGAAGAACGTTGCCGACGAGGCAACATTTCGAACCCGAAGCGAAACATGCCCCACCGCCATAGGCGGTCGGGAGTCCTTGGTTCGCGCCATGACGTTCCCTCCGACGGGCCCGTCATTGTACCAGGAATTGCCTAGTCGAAGGTCGGGGGCTTGATGCCGCTGAGTTTCAGCTGCTCGACGAGCGCCGCCTGTTGGTGCTTTAGGGCCGTCGCGTCGACGGCTTCGGCCCGTGCGACCAAGACCGGCTGGGTGTTCGAGGATCGGAGCAGCCACCAGCCGCCATTGCCGGTGACGCGAACGCCGTCGATGTCGTTGACGACGACGCCGGACATCTTTTCAAGCCGGGCTTTGACTTCGGCGATGACCGCTAGCTTGCGCGAATCGTCGCAGGCGAAACGAAGTTCAGGCGTATTGACGACGCTGGGCAGGCTGTCGCGCAAGGTCGCGAGGTCTGCGTCCCCCTGACCGATCAATTCCAACAGTCGCAAGGCCGCATAGACGGCGTCATCGTACCCGTAATAGCGATGCGCGAAGAAAATATGCCCGCTCATTTCGCCGGCGAGCGGTGCTTTGGTCTCGGCCATTTTCGCCTTGATGACGGAATGCCCGGTTCGCCACATGAGCGGTTTGCCGCCAAGGCGCGCGATCTCGTCGAACAAGGCCTGGCTCGCTTTGACATCGGCGATGATGGTTGCGCCTGGAACAGCGGCCAGAACGTCGCGGGCGTACAGCATCATGAGCTGGTCGCCCCACAGGACGCGGCCGCGGCCATCGATAACGCCGATGCGGTCGCCGTCGCCGTCGAAGGCGATCCCGAGTTCGCAGCGTTCGGCTTCGACGACAGCCTTGAGTTGGCTGAGGTTAGATTCGACTGTCGGGTCCGGATGATGGGCCGGAAAACGCCCGTCGATGGTTTCGTTGATCAAGAGATGCCGGCCGGGCAGTCGCGTCGTCAGAGCCAGGATGACGTCGCCCGTCGCGCCGTTGCCCGGGTCCCAGGCGACGGTCATCGGTCGTCCGGCAACATGGCCTTCGAGCAGACGGTTCACATAGGTGGCTTCGATCGCCACGTCGCTGCTCGTCGCCTGGCCGCTTTGGAATCGCCCGGCGGCAATCCGCTCGCCCAAGCGTTGAATATCCGCGCCATAAAACGGCCGTCCCTTCAGGACCATCTTGAGGCCGTTATATTCCGGCGGATTATGAGAGCCGGTGACCATCACGCCGGCATCGACGCCCAGCGTATAGGCGCCGTAATACAGCATCGGGGTCGGGCCGCGGCCGACGCGGCGCACACTAATTTCCGTTGCCAGCAACCCTTTCACCAGGGCGCCCTCGAGCTCGGGCGAGTGCAAACGTCCGTCATAGCCAACGGCAACAGAAGTGCCGCCGGCTTCGGCGACGACCGTTCCGAATCCCCGGCCGATCGCTTCGACGTCATCGGCGGAAAGCGTCTTCCCGACGATGCCCCGGATGTCGTATTCGCGAAGGATCGACGGATCGAGACGGCGGCCTGCGGTCATCGTTTCGCCTCCGGCGTTTTCGACGGCGCGACTTCAGGGCGACCGATCGACACGTAACGGAAGCCCTCAGCGGCCATCTGCTCAGGATTATAGATATTGCGAAGATCGACCACGGTCGGCGTCCGCATGAGCTGCCGGACGCGGCCGAGATCGAGCGAACGGAACTCGTTCCATTCGGTGACAATGACCAAGGCATCCGCCCCTGTCATTGACCCGTATGCGTCATCACTCCATTCGACTCCGGGAAGAAGGCTCGCCGCTTCGTGCATCGCCTCGGGGTCGAAGGCCCGCACTTTCGCACCGGCTTTCAGCAGAGCCGGAAGAATGTCGAGGCTCGGCGATTCGCGCATGTCGTCGGTGTTGGGTTTGAACGCAACGCCAAGAACGGCAATCGTCTTGCCTTTTACCGAGCCGCCCGCCGCGGCGATCACTTTCTCGGCCATGCGGCGCTTGCGGGTTTCGTTAACTTCGACCACCGCCTCGACCAGCCGCAGCGGCGACTTCGCGGTCTGAGCGGTCTGGATCAAAGCCCGGGCGTCCTTCGGGAAGCAGGAGCCGCCGAAGCCAGGACCGGCGTGCAGAAACTTGCGGCCAATGCGTCCATCGAGACCGATGCCTTTAGCCACGTCTTGGACATCGGCGCCGACGGTTTCACACAGATCGGCGACCTCGTTGATGAACGTGATCTTGGTCGCGAGGAACGCGTTGGCGGCGTACTTGATCAGCTCGGCGGTGCGCCGCGACGTCATCAAGATCGGCGTCTCGATCAGGAACAGCGGCCGATAGATTCGCCGCATCACTTCTTTGGCTCGTTCGCTGTCAGTGCCGATGACGATGCGGTCAGGGCGCATGAAGTCGTGGATCGCCGACCCTTCGCGCAGGAATTCCGGATTGGAGACGACGTCGAATTCGGCCTTGGGGCGGGTCTCGCGAACGATGCCCTCGACGGTATCGCCGGTGCCGACTGGAACCGTGGATTTGGTGACGATCACCGTGTAGTCCGTCATGGCCTCAGCGATTTCACGCGCCGCGGCGAACACGAAGCTCAGATCGGCGTGCCCATCGCCTCGCCGTGACGGCGTACCGACGGCGATGAAGACGGCATCGGCTTTGTCGACGGCGGCGAGGGTGTCGGTCGTTAACTCCAGTCGCCCGGCGCGCACATTGCTAGCCACCAGGTTCTCGAGACCAGGCTCGAAGATGGGCATTTCGCCGCGCTTCAAACGCTCGATGCGGCCGGCGTCCTTGTCTACGCAGACGACCGAGGTGCCGAACTCCGAGAAGCAGGCTCCGGATACGAGGCCGACATAGCCGGCACCGATCATGGCGATACGCATGACGAATTAGCTCCGCGACGCCGTGAACATTATTCGAGTGCTCCGATCGCGGCGCGAAGGCCTTCGCGCAGATCGTCGCGGGCCAGTCCGTACGCCACGTTGGCGGCGATCAGGCCGATCTTGTTGCCGCAATCGAAACGCCGACCGGCAAACCGATAGCCGTGCAACGGCACCTCGCCGAGCGTCGCGGCGATGCCGTCGGTCAATTGGATCTCGCCACCGGCGCCGCGTTGACCGCGCGCCAAATGCTTGAAGATCTGCGGCTGGAGGATGTAGCGGCCGACCACCGTCAGGGTCGAAGGAGCTTCCTCGGGTTTCGGCTTTTCGACGATGCCCCGCGCCTTGGCAAGACGGCCCTTCTCGCTTTCGACGTCGAGGACGCCGTAGCGGCTGACCAAGGCCCGCGGCACGTCTTCGACGGCAATCAAATTGCCACCAACCTCGCGATAGGCCTCCATCATCCCGGACAAGCATCCGGGCGTGGATTGAATCAGATCGTCGACCAATATCACCGCGAAGGGATCGTTGCCGACGTGATTGCGCGCGCACCACACGGCATGGCCGAGACCGAGGGGCTTTGACTGCACGGCGCGGCGGATACGGCTTTTAGGCAACGTCGTCTCACGAACGACCCGCAACTCTTCAGCCTGGCGGCGCGCCTTCAGAACGCGCTCCAAAACCGGGGCGACGGAAAAGTGATCCAGGATGATGGTGCGTCGTGGCGCCACGACGAAAATGAACGTCGTGATTCCAGCCTCACGCGCCTCGTCGACGGCGTGCTGGATCAGCGGCCGGTCTACGACCGGCAGCATTTCCTTGGGCATCGCCTTGGTGGCCGGGAGGACGCGTGTCCCGAGCCCAGCCACTGGAAACACCACCTTGCGCACGGTTCGTGCCATGGAACGGTCCGAAATAGTTGAAAAGGACGAAGATTGTCCGGGTTTGTTCGCGGCCGGCGCTTTGTGCCACAGCTGGCGTCGGGCCGCAACCGATGCGCCGGACCTATACCTTTTCCCCCAGGAGGCGATCTTTCGCCTCGTTGAGTTTGGCGGCTAAGTACGTAGAGCCCCCTTTGTCGGGATGCAAGGCCGCCATCAGCCGATGATAGGCCGCCTTGATCGCCTCGGGACTGGCGTCGGGCTCGACCCCAAGGATGCGCAGGGCCTCGTCGCGGCTCATGGCCCCGGGGGCAAAACCACCAACGCCCCCAGCCCCCTGCGTTGACCCGGCCGCCGGTGCTGCCTCGCGCCAATCCGGATGGACGCGATCCAGATAGGCTCCCAAGACTTGAGCCGATTCGGGGTCGTCGGCTTCGGCGCTGACCATGAGGTCGAGCAATTCCGTAAGCCCGAGCTCGTTCAAGCGCCGGCCGGAATAGCGCCCAGCCACGACCTCGCCGTCCATCGCCCCGGTGTCGTGATCCAGAGAGACGCGGAGATAGCGGGTCCGAAGCTCCGACTTCTGTCCCGTGGGCGCCGCGCCACCCCCCGCCATCCGCGAATAATTCTTTGCGGACTTGGCGAGAGAATTGAACCGCAGCAGCCAGGGCAGAATGACCGGCAGCAGCATCGCCACCAGGGCGAAGCGGCCGGCGGCGATGAGATAGCCCGTCACGGCGAGCCCGGCGGCAACGCCAATACGCTTCAGCCATTTGAGAAGAGTTTCGGTCTGGGCGTCGGCCAACCATCGCGCGAGGACCAGAAGCCCGACAAGAATCGCGATCCCGAAAAGAAAATACGAGACCACGTCCTAACGTCCTTTTACTTGATGAACGAGGCGTAGCGCTTCGCCGCCCTGACGCTTGGCAAGGTCTTCCAACGCCAAGCGCCCGCCCGCCGCATAGACCGCGACAGCGGCAAGCAATTCTTTCAAGGTTTTGGCGCTGGCCGCGTCGAAGCGGCAATAGGCACCGCGGGTCAACTTGGCGATCTGCTGAAAGGCGAAAGCCGCGACCGGGTTGTTGCCCTCGTGAAATAGAAACGCCGGCACGCCGAGCAAGCCCAACTCGCCAGCCAAAGCGCCGATCTTGTCGACGCCTTCTTCAAGCGAGTCGCCGACGATCACCACCGCGTTGACCTTTTTTTTTTGGTCTCGTTGATGGCATGGCGTAGCACCTTGCCGATCTGAGTTTCTCCGGCCAGGCAAAAGACACCCGTCATGCGTCGCAGAAGCTCGGCCGACTCGACCAGCCATGGACTGGCCCGGAATTCGCCGAAGCCCCGAAAATAGGCGAGCTGAATTTCAAGGCCGCCAAGGCTGGTCGTCGCCTCAAACATTTCGCCCTGGATCTGCGACGCCTGGTCCCAGGCCGGCTGACGGCTCGCCGTCGCATCCATCGCGAAAATGAGGCGGCCGCGCTCCCCGGTCTTATGGGCGACCGGCGTCACCGCCAAGCGGCGAAGAAAGGCGTCGACTTCCTGCCGCGACGACGGGCGTGTCGGGACCTGTTTCTCGTCTTTCGCCATGGGTATCCAAGTCTCATCCGCACTGAAGCGCGCCGGACTCCGTGTCTAAGGTACTCTCGGCACGGTCAAACTGCCAGGACCCGGCCGCTTGACCGGCCCTTCGCCGCCGCCCAGATTACGGCCGGAACCAAGCCACGAGCGCCGCCCATGGACCACATCGAGACTGTCGTCATTGGAGCCGGAGTCGTCGGCCTGGCGATCGCGCGGGCGCTAGCGCAGGCCGGCCACGAGGTCGTCGTCCTCGAGGCGGCCGACGCCATCGGCACCGGCACCAGCTCGCGGTCCAGCGAAGTCATCCATGCCGGCATGTACTACGCGACAGGCAGCCTGAAGGCCCGGCTCTGCGTTGCCGGTCGCAAGCGCCTCTACGACTACGTCGCCTCGCACGGCGTCGGTCATTTCCGGATCGAAAAGCTGATCGTTGCCAGCGGCGACAAAGAAGTCGTCGAGCTGCGCCACGTCTTCGACCGCGGCCACGCCAACGGCGTCGACGATCTCGTCTGGCTGGAAGGACCAGAGGCGCTGCGCTTGGAGCCGGAGCTGCGCGCCGACGCCGCCATTCTGTCGCCGTCGACCGGCATCATCGACAGTCACGGCCTGATGCTGAGCTACCAGGGTGACATCGAAGACGCCGGCGGCGTGATCGCCTTATCCAGCCCCGTGACGGCTGGCCGTGTCGCGAACGGACATCTTGTGCTCGGCGTCGGCGGGGCTGATCCGACCAAGATCGCGTGCCATCGCCTCGTCAATGCCGCCGGCCTTGGCGCCCAGGCGGTCGCCCGCGCCATCACTGCTATTCCGCCCAAGACCATCCCGCCGCGTTACATGGCCAAAGGGCAATACTTCTCCCTGAGCGGTCCATCGCCGTTCCAGCGCTTGATCTACCCGGTTCCTAATTCGGCATCGCTCGGCATCCACTTCACCCGCGATTTGTCAGGCCGTGGACGCTTCGGTCCCGACGTTCAGTGGATCGAAACGGAGAATTACGACGTCGACCCGGCGCGTATCAGTGTCTTCGCCGACGCGATCCGTCCCTATTGGCCAGGCGTCCGCGTCGAAGCGCTTCATCCCGACTACGCCGGCATTCGACCGAAGATCCAAGCCCCAGGCGATCCGGCAAAAGACTGGCTGTTCCAAGGGCCGGACGTTCACGGGGTTCCCGGCCTGATTAATCTATACGGCATGGAGTCGCCGGGGCTGACCTCGTCGCTGGCTATCGCCGACGCCGTGGTCGAGCGGCTGGCGTAATGCGCGCCGTATGCGCCGTCTTCACGAAAAATACACCACTTCGGAGACGACACTGGAGACACGGTCATAGGATCTCCCTGGACAAAAAGCGCCTCAAGACTAGTCCGCGCGGACCTTCAGAGTCACGCCATCAGATAGCGTTTTTGCGCCTCGTGATCGGCCAGGAAATCGCGTCCCGTCCCGTCCCACACCACGGTTCCAGATTCCATGACGTAGGCACGGTCCGCGACAAGCCCGGCAAGGCGCAGGCTTTGTTCGGCGAGAATGGCCGTCAGTCCCTCCGACTTCAGACGCACGATCATGGCGCCCATCGCCTCGACAACGCGTGGCGCCAATCCCTCGGACGGTTCATCCAACAGGATCATCTTGGGATTGCCCATCAGGCTGCGGGCAACGGCCAACATCTGTTGCTCGCCGCCGCTTAAATGCCCGCCCGAACGCTGCATCAGCGGTGCCAGGTTCGGGAAAAGCTCGATGACACGTTCCACGGTCCATTCGGGAGCGTCCGGCCGTGACGGAGCGCGACCGACCTCAAGGTTTTCGGCAACGCTCAAGTCGGTAAAGATCCGTCGTTCCTCTGGGACATAACCGATGCCGAACCGCGCGATGCGATGCGTTTCCATGCCGCGCAACTCGCGATCCTCAAAGACGATGGTGCCAGCGGAGGCCGGGACCAGTCCCATGATCGATTTCAACAGCGTCGACTTACCGGCACCGTTGCGCCCGAGAAGCGCCACGACCTCGCCACGTCGCACGTCGAGCCGCGCCCCGAACAACGCTTGAGCACGTCCGTAGAAAGTATCGACGCCGGTCAGCTTCAACATGCGACGACGGCGCCCCGGCCGAGATAGATGTCTTTGACCCGCTCGTCGTTACGGACGACGTCGGGTGCTCCTTCAATCAGAACCCGGCCGCGATCGAGCACAATGACTCGCCCGGCGTGTCCAAAGACCACGTCCATGTCGTGCTCGATGAACAGCACGGCGACGCGCCGCGTCTGCACGACGCGGTCGATCAGGCTCATCAGAACGCCGCGCTCCGATTTGCCGAGGCCTGCCGTCGGCTCGTCAAGCAGAAGTAACCGGGGCTCCCCGGCTAGCGCCACGGCAAGCTCCAGGCGCTTGAGCTCGCCATAGGCCAACTCCGCGGCTTGGCGTTCAGCACGATCGGTCATCCCGACCTGGGCGAGCAGATCCCGCGCCGCGGCGATCTCTAGGGATTTGATCGACGACACCGGATCGGCCAAGCGGCGACGATGCGACAGCAAGGCGATCTGCAAGTTCTCGAGGACGGTCATCGAGGCGAAGGTGGTGGCGATCTGGAAGGTCCGGCCGATACCCAGCCGCCAAATAGCCCGGGCCTGGCGACCGGCGATCTCGTGACCGTCGAAATGAATTGTTCCGGCATCGGGAACCAATTGGCCGCCGACCATGTTGAAGCAGGTCGTCTTGCCGGCGCCGTTCGGACCAATCAAGGCAACGACTTCGCCCGCCGCGACGTCGAAGTCGACGCCGGCAACCGCGGCAACGCCGCCGAAGTACTTAACGAGACCGCGCACGGCTAGCAGCGTCATGGGCGCCCGCCCCTATGCCAACGGCCGAGGTGGCCGACGATGCCGCGCGGGAACAGCAGCGCGAGACCGATGATCAAGGCGCCGAGCACGCCGCGCCACACGTTCGTGGCGCTGGCGATCTCGGTCTTGAGCCCGACCAACGTCGCCGCGCCGAGCAACGGGCCGACTACGGTCTGCACACCGCCCAGCAACACCATCACCAAGCCGTCGATCGACACCGGAATCGCCATGACGGTGGGCGAAACGTTGCCTTTGAGGAACGCATAGAGCCCGCCGGCCATTCCCGCGGCAGCTCCCGCCAGCGCAAAGCCAAACCAGCGAACTTGTTTAACGTCGATGCCGATGGCTTCGCTCAAGAGACTGGAATCGCGGGCGGCGCGCAGCGCGTAACCGAAGGGCGAGGATGCGACGCGATGCAATCCGAACAGCGCCGCGGCTACAACGGCAAGTGCCAGGTAATAGTAGACCAGCGGACTCGTCGCCCAGGCCGACGGCCACACGCCTTGAATGCCGTTGTCGCCACCCGTGACGTCGTACCACTGGAAGGCCACCGACCAGGCGATTTGGGCGAAGGCCAAGCTCAGCATCGCCAGATAGACGCCCGACAGGCGCACGCAAAACCACCCGAAGAGCAACGCGCCGAACCCAGCGGCAAGCGGCGCGACGACGAGCCCGGCTTCCATCGGCCAGCCGAGCCGACTAACCAATAACGCCGCGCCATAGGCGCCAAGCCCGAGATAGGCGGCGTGCCCAAAAGAGATCATCCCGCCGACACCGAGAATGAAATTCAGGCTCGCCGCGAAGAGCGCGAAGACCAGAACTTCGGTCGCGAGCTTGAGGCCGTAGTCGCCCGCCATTGCCGGCCACGCCATCAGCACCGCGGCCACGGCGATCAACCCGATCACCACGAGACACCGTGGCACGCCAAGCGGAGTGGCGATCTCGGTCGGAGTGCGATGCCGCGCATCTTCCGGACGCCCCAAGAGTCCCCAGGGCCGGACGACGAGCACGACCGCCATGACCACGAAGACGAGAACGATCGTCACCTGCGGAAAGATCAGGATACCGAACGCATGCAGCTCAGCGATCAGGACGGCGGCGAGAAACGCGCCGAAGATGCTGCCCATGCCGCCGACGACCACGACGACGAAGGCCTCGGCAATGATGTTCAAATCCATGAACAAGGTCGCGGGCGCGCGCGGCAACTGCAGCGCGCCGCCGAGGGCCGCGAGCAGAGATCCCAGAAAGAACACCCCCGTGAACAAATGGCGCTGATTGACGCCAAGCGCCGCCGCCATGTCACGATCTTCGGTCGCCGCCCGGACCAAGCGTCCCCACCGCGTCCGTGTCAGAAGAAGCGTCAGCAGAAGGAGAACGGTAGGACCAAGGACGATCAGGAACAGGTCGTATTGCGGGACGCGCTGCCCGAACAAGGCCACCGAGCCGCTCAGGCCCGGCGCCCGTGGTCCGAGAAGGTTATCGGGCCCCCACAGCGCCAACGCCGCGTCTTGGACGACCAGCAGAACGCCGAACGTCGCGACAAGTTGATAGAGCTCGGGTGAGCGGTAGAGCCGCCGCAGCAGCAAGACCTCGATCGCCGCGCCGAGCGCGCCGACGATGACGGACGAGGCGACGAGCGCCGCCCAAAAGCCGAGGCCGGCGCCCCACCACTTCGTCAAGCTGTAGGCGACGAACGCGCCCAGCATGTAGAACGAGCCGTGAGCGAAGTTGACGACGCGGGTTACACCGAAGACCAGCGACAATCCGCAGGCGACGAGAAACAGCGACGCCGCGCCAGCAAGCCCGGTCAGGAACTGAACGACATAGAACCCCACGCCACGTCCCTCTGTCTTCGATGCGTGACTGGACGGACGAGACGGCGCGCAGTCGGACGTCTGGAGACTTACTCGGCGGGACGCATCCGAGCGGCGTCAGCGTCGCTCGGGAGATACTTTGCGCCTTCGCCGAAGCGCCAATCGACCATGCGCGGCATGCCGTCTTTGACCGTCAGGCGGCCTACATAGGCCCCCATGGTGCTTTGCTGGTCGCTCGCCCGGAACACGATGGGACCGAGCGGCGTCTTGAGATCGAGCCCACGTAGCGCTTTGACCAAGGCTTCGGAGTCGGTCGAACCGGCCTTGGTGATCGCCGCGGCGATGGCTTTGATCGAGACGTAGCCGACCACGGAGCCGAGACGCGGGTAGTCCTTGAACTTCGCCATGTAGGCGTCTTTGAAGGCGGTGTGCTCGGCCGTCGCGATGTCGTACCAGGGATACCCTGTGACGATCCAACCCTTCGGCGCTTCGCCCTTGAGCGTGTCGATCCATTCCGGCTCGCCACCCAAGATGCTGACCACGTCGCGGCCTTCGAACAGACCGCGGAGCGTGCCTTCGCGCACGAACTGCGTGAGGTCCGCGCCGAATGTGACGTTGTAGATGGCGTCAGGACGGGCCTGCGCCAGCGCCTGCACGGTCGGACCGGCTTCGATCTTGCCCAGAGCCGGCCATTGCTCGGCGACCCATTCAACGTCGGGACGCTTTTCCGAGAGAAGCTTCTTGAAGGCTTCGACCGCCGATTTTCCGTACTCGTAATTGGGAGCGATCGTCGCCCAGCGCTTCGCCTTCAGCTTCGCGGCTTCTTCGACCAGAATCGCCGCCTGGACGTACGTCCCGGGGCGCAGGCGGAAGGTATAGCGATTGCCGTTCGACCAGGCGATGGTGTCGGTCAGCGGCTCCGACGCGATGAACACGATTTTGTTCTGCTTGGCAAAATCCGCGACCGCGAGGCCGACGTTCGACAGGATCGTTCCGAACAGGACGACAGCGCCCTCTTTCGACACGAGTTCGCTGGCGACCGTCTTGGCGTCGCCCGGATTGCCGCGATCGTCGCGCGACACGACCTCGAGCGGGCGTCCCAAGACCCCGCCGGCGGCGTTGATCTCGTCGAGACCCATCTGCCAGCCGTTCTTGTAGGGCAGCGTGAACGCGGCGAGCGTCGTATAGCTGTTCATGTCGCCGATCTTGATCGGCTCGGCGGCGTGACCGATAAACGGCGCGGAGGCAAGCGTCGCGGCCAAAAGCATGCGGGACAACGGCATTGGCGGATCCTCCCCTAGGTCGAGCCGGCGTTGTATACAGTATAGCATCATGACCCTACCCTCGGATCATCCCCAGGATGCCAGCATCGACGCCGAAGGCATCTGGAATCAGGTGCTAAAGCCGGCCAAACGCGCCGATCTTCGACCGGCATTATTTCTCGATCGCGACGGCTGCGTGGTCGAAGAAGTCCATTATTTGCATCGTCCGGAGGAAACTCGCCTCATTCCCGGTGCCGCCGAGGTCATCGGCCTGGCCAATCGCCGGGGTTTCCCCGTAGTCATGATCACCAATCAGTCCGGTATCGGCCGAGGCTATTTCGGCTGGAGCGAGTTTGGCGCCGTCCAGACGACGCTTTTCGAGCAGCTCGCCGCGACCGGGGCGTGGTTCGACGCCATTTTCGCCTGCCCCCATCATGCCGAGGGCGCCGCGCCATACGGCCATCCCGACCATCCGGCCCGCAAGCCCAACCCCGGGATGCTGCTTCGCGCCGCCGACCAGCTTCCCATCGATCTTTCGAAGTCGTGGGTGGTGGGCGACCGGTGCAGCGATCTGGAAGCCGGGCGTAACGCCGGACTCAAAGGCGGGATGCACGTCCTGACCGGTTTTGGACCCACCGAGCGCGACATGGCCAAGACCGCTGGCCGGCCTCAGTTTCAAGCTCTTTTGGCGGATTCTATCGCCGACGCCCTGGCCAAGATCCCGATTCTCGGCGCGTAATAAAATCGTCATTCGCGGCGGCAGGGGGGCGTGGCATAAGACCGCCCGCGAGGGGAAACATCATCGTGACATGTGTATATGCGTGTATGAACCGGGCGCTGGCCGCGGTCCGCTGGCTCGCTTTCTGGTTCGCGACAGCCTGTTTCGCCTTCATGCTGATCGCGGTCGTCGTTCAAGTCCTGGGGCGCTACGTCGCCCACTTCCAAATCGGTAACGCCGTCGAGCTTGCGATCTTCGCGCAGATTTGGCTCGCCATGATCGGCGCCGGTCTGGCGATGCGCCGCGGCACGATCTTCGCGATCGACTCCTTGGCGCAGCTTCTGCCGCTGGGCCCGGCCCGCATCCTGTCGGTGGCGATGGTTCTCGCCTCCCTCGGCTTTCTGGGCGTCGTCATCTACGGCAGCTTCGCGCTGATCGAGATCGGATACGACATCACCTCGCCGACAATGGAAGTCCCGATGTGGATTGTCTACGTGCCGGTTCCGATCGGCATGGCGTATTTCGGGATTGAGACCGTGATGCGCGCCGCCGACCGCTGGAACGATCCCTTCGGGCAAGAAGCGCCGGCCATCACCCAGGAAGAAAAATCATGATCTTCGCGATCTCCGTCCTGTCGGCGCTGATGGCGATCGGTACGCCGATCGTCTTCGTTCTAGGCATTGCCGCGACGCTCACCCTCCTCTACGCCACGAACTTGCCGATCGAACTGATCGTCCATCGCTTCTTCGCCGGTCTCGACAACTTCCCGGTGATGGCCATCCCGTTCTTCGTCCTCGCCGGCGTCATCATGGACGTCGGAGGCTTGAGCCGCCGGATCGTCGACTTCGCGACCGCCCTGGTCGGCTGGATCACCGGCAGCGTGCTGATGATCTCGGTGGTGGCCGCCACCGCGTTGGCCGCGATGTCGGGTTCGGGTGGCGCCGATGCCGCCGCTGTCCAGTCGGTCATGACCCCAGAACTTCGCCGCCGCGGCTACGACCTCGATTTCGCCGCCGCCATGATCGCAACCGCCGGCACTCTGGCCGCGATCATTCCGCCGTCGATCTTCATGGTCCTGATCTGCGTCACCAACAACCTGTCGATCGGGGCGCTGTTCATCTCGGGCGTCGTTCCAGGCTTGATCACCTCCATCGGCTTGATGCTCGTCGTGTATGTCCACGCCAAGCGTGGTGGCCCCAATTACCGTGGCAGCGATCCGTTCCGTCTCGATCGTCTCGGCAAGACGTTCTGGAATGCCCTGCCGGCGCTGTTCATGATCGTCATCATCATGGGCGGCATCCTGGCCGGCATCTTCACGCCCACCGAGGCCGCGGCCGTTGCCGCCACCTACGGCCTACTGGTCGGAGTCTTCATCTATCGCGATCTACGTTTTAAAGATCTGCCGATGGTGTTCACCCGGGCCATCGCCTTTTCGGCCGGCATCCTGTTGCTGATCGCCACCGCCAGCATCTTCAACTTCCTGATCGCCGTCCTCCATCTGCCGGCGACGATCACGACGTGGCTCAATGCCACGGTCCACGAGCCCTGGACGTTCCTGCTGATCGTCAACATCTTGTTGCTGATCATCGGCGCTTTCAGCGAAAGCAACTCGATGATCCTGATCCTCAGCCCGGTGCTGATGCCGATCGCGCTGTCGTACGGGATCGATCCGATCCATTTCGCCTTGGTCGTCGTCTACAACCTGACCATCGGCACGATCACGCCACCCTTCGGCGGCACCGTCTTCGTGACCGCGACCATCGCCGAACGACCTATCGGGGCGGTATCGGCCAAGCTTCTATGGCCGTGGTCCGTCCAGGTCGTCGTCCTGTTCTTCATTACCTACATCCCGGAAATCGGCCTGTGGCTGCCCCGGATAACGGGCTACCTGTAAACACGGCTGTCCCGGCGTCTCGCGCCGGATCGGCTTGGGGTATCATCGACCGCTCAAATTCAGACCAACCGGAGGACTTCCCGTTATGAAATCACTTTTGACGCTCGGGCTCGCCGCCATCATCGGCGCCGCCCTCATCGCTCCCGCTCACGCCGCCGAAATGACCTTGAGGTTCGGCCACGGAACGACGGTCACCGATCCGCATCACCTCGCCACCGTCCGCCTTGCCGAACGCGTCAAAGAACTCACCAAGGGCGCGATCGAAATCGAAATCTTCCCGAACAGCCAGCTCGGCACGGGCCGCGACATTCTCGAAGGCGTGCTGCTCGGCACCGTCGACATGAGCCAGCCGGCCGCCGCGATCATCGCCAATCGCGTTCCGGAACTCAACGTTCTCGAAATGCCGTTCCTGTTCCGCGACGTAAATCACTATGAAGCGGTGTGGCAGGGTCCCATCGCCGCCAAAGTCACCGACCTTGCCGCCACAAAAGGCATTCGCTTCATCGGCATGTACACGTCCGGCGAGCGCCACATCATGACCAAGAGGCCGGTCAACTCCATCGCCGACCTCAAGGACATGAAGATCCGCACCGTCGAGAATCCGATCCACGTCGCGACCTTCAAGGCCTTCGGCGCCAATGCCACGGCGATCTCCTACGCCGAATTGTATGGCGCGCTGCAGACCGGCGTCGTCGACGGCGCCGACGCGGCGAACACCAACTATCTAAACATCAAGTTCTATGAAGTCGCCCCGAGCTGGGCTCTCGTGACGTGGCTGACCTTCTCCAATCTGGTCATCATGTCAGATCGTAAGTTCCAAGCTCTGAAGCCGGAATATCAGCAAGCCATCCTGACCGCCGGCAAGGAAGTCGGCGCCTATCAGCGCAAGCTGTATCGCGATGGCGATGCCGGCGATTTCGAGAAGCTGAAAGCGATTGGCGTGAAGGTCACCAAGCCCGACCAGGCGCCCTTCCGTGAAGCCTCGAAGAAGATCTACGACGAGTTCCTCAAGACCGATACCCAGAAGGATCTCTTGAAGGCGATCGTCGAAACCAAGTAGGTCCGACTTGTTTCCAGCCCTCGTCTCGGCGGTCCTCGCATTCTGGGCGACCGCCTCCGCGGCGGCTGATGCGCCGCGTCCCGTTTGGATCGACGCGGATCCCAGCTGCAGCCTCACTCCAGACGATCCGAGCGACTGTTGGGCCTTGGCCGTCGCCCTGCGCTCCCCCGAAATCACCATCCGCGGCATCTCGGTCGTCTTTGGCACCGTCCAAGGCGAGCGCCCCCTCGCCGCGACCCGCGACATCGTGAAACGTGTCGCCGAGCAATTCCCCGGAACCCTACAGCCGCCGGTCTATCGGGGCTCTTACGGCTATTTGCATCGCTGGGCTGGCATCGGCACCGAAGCCTCGCAAGCGATAACCGACGCGCTTCGCGATGAACGCTTGACGGTCATCGCGCTCGGACCGCTCACCAATCTGTCGACCGTTCTGTTCCGGCATCCATCCGTCACTAAAAACATCGAACGCATCATCGCGGTCATCGGAGCAAGCGCGACTGCGACCTGGCCGTATCCCGATCCCGAGGGCGAACTCCATCGCGACCCGAACGTCCGCCACGATCCGAACGCCGTCAGCATGGTCCTCGATTCCGGCGTGCCCTTGATTTTCGTGCCGCGCGAAGCGGCGATCGGCGCCGCCATGACGTCAGCCGATCTCGAGCGGGTCGCGGCGTCAGGACCGTTGGGCCGCGAACTGGACGACGCGACGCGTCCTTGGGCGGCGCAATGGTACGCGGCGACCGGTACGCGGACATTGCCGCTGTTCGATGCGGTCGCGGTCGCCTACGCCGTGCGGCCCGAGGCCTTTGCCTGCACGGAGAAGCGAACCGGATTCGACTATTCGGGATTTCTCGGGCTCAACGGCCCGAACCGTTTGGATGTCGGCACCGAGGGTCGCGTCGGCTTCACGTATTGCGCGTCGGTCGATCCGGCGATCAAGACCATGCTCCTCGATCGCATTGCACCTCGGCCGTAGCCGAGATTAGTCGCAGGTCGCGCGGACCGCGGCCAAGGACTCGCCGCTCAACACAAGAACCAGGTTAGCCGGCCCTCCGGCTGGGCCCGTCGGCAAACAGGTGGCGCGAGTCATGAACTCTTGGACGTCGCGGCCAAGATTGCGAAACCCTTCAATCACCAGGTGCACGCGGTCGGCAGGATTGGTGTCACAGCCTTCGATGGCGACCAATTGGTTGGTGCCCCGATTCAAGGGGACGGCGATATCGCCCGAATGTTTGCCGCAGCCATAGACGTGAAAGCGGAACGTCAATTCCCCATCCAGATTGCGATTGCTGACGGCGACGCGCACGCCGTGAAAATCGGGCGTCGCTTGCGCCATCGCCTCCATCGCTGAACCGGTCACGACCCCGAAGACCAGTCCAGCAAGAACCCAGCCCCGTAGCATCACATCGTTATCCTTTCGCCAAGACGATCTCGAAAACGCCGCGCAGCGCCGCGGGCTCAAGCTCCGGCGCGGGGCGGAATCCCACCATCAAGCCGGCTCGCGCCGTCGGATCGCGAACGCTGGAGAGAACGCTGTCGCGGTCGTTCTGGGCATGGCCGGCGAGATACATCTGGGTGATCAAGCGTGGAAACCCGTTCGCCTCGACGGCTACGTGGATATGCGGCGTCCGTCCCGGATAGGCGACGGGCAAGATAGTGCGGAACCGATACGCCCCGTCCGCGCCGGTAACCGCGACGCCGTAGCCTTGGAAATTCGAATCGGCCCCGGCCGCCATGTCATCGCCCTGGGGGTGATAGTGGCCACGGGCTTCGCATTGCCAAATCTCGACGC